>DASRGM010000191.1:0-18644 GCA_035651035.1 Terriglobales bacterium | reverse complement strand
TGGCGCGCTGGGTTGGAGTCGAGGTCAAATCCCAAACCTCCCCGGGCGTGTCAGTCGGCGCCACAACCAGGTTTTTCGCGTCGGGAAGGAAATGCAGCAGATCGATGCGTCGGGCCGCGGTTGCTTTCCACCGCTGGGCGGGCGCGCTGTTGTCGGTGGAGAGGACCTGGACCGTTCCATCGCTGAAACCCAGGGCAAGCCGGCGCCCGTCCTGTGAAAACGCAACCGCACTGGCACGGCGGTCGGCTGGCAGAAGTTCGCGTTGCGCGCCGTCGGAGACCGACACCAGATGCAGGCTGTGGTCCGTGCACACAACCAGGAGTTGAGCGCCGGTTGGCGAAAGCGTCTGATCGTGCGACTCGCAGGGCAGTTGCACTTTGGCGCTGGGCGGTGAAGCCACTGCAAGGCTCGACGCACTCAGCGCCAGCACTGCCAGTCCGATCCAAGTACGCATCACAGGGCCTCCATCACCAGATCGAAGTCCACCACAGCAACGATCTGCTTCGGGTCGCCCTTCAGCATGACCGGGCGCACCAGTTCGCGGCTGTTGATGAGCGGATCGCGATGGAAGTTCTTGTCGGGATCGCCGTCAAAAACCGGATCGGTGGCGAAGTACAACTGCGTGATCAGCGGCTTGTGTCCCGGCGCGGTGACCAGGTAATGCACATGCTGGCACACCCGAGTTGGATAGTGTCCCGGCATGACACTCTCGATGGAGTAAGCGCCTTTGGCGCCGGGCTCAAGCACTGCGCGATAACGGTATCCGCCAATGTCGTAGTGACCGTCGTTGTCGGTCTGCCAGACTTCGAGCTTGGCATCAGGCACCACATCGCCGCGGACGTCATACACTACGCCCGCCAGGGCCAGGGGCATGCCCGAGTCGCCAGGCGCACGTAACTGCGAGGTATGCGGGGCCTCGCGCTTGTAGAACGGCCCCAGCTCGCAGAAAGGCGTGGGCTGCCGCTTCATCTCCGCATCGTCCCATACGGCGGCCACGGCGGCGAGCGGCAGTGACGTGGCAACCGTGATCGCGCCAAAAGCGGCGCAGCGCTCCAGCAGTTCCCTGCGAGTGAAGTTCATGCTTTCTCCTTTGTTTGGGAGTGCAATATACCCCGATTCGGCAGGTTTTACGAAAGAAATTGTCAGGTATTGCGAGAGTGACAGCGCGGACCCGGCGGCTCGATTCTGAACGTTCACGAACGGCGCCCCAGCCGGAACGCCGTTCGCTCCCCGCCTCAACCGGACCATCCCCCTGACCGGCCGGTCGATGCGACCTTGACCCCGCCATCGGCGCCGGCGAGGCAGAGTGCGCCCCGCCGAGCTGCCCGCAATGGCAGCCGCTTCCAACACGTGAACTGATATTGCTCGCGGAGGTGAGTTAGGGGATTTATGAATTCCACGCTCCGTCACCGCGAAACAGGAAAGCCGTTCAAGCAGCCTCGCTGCCGCTCATCTGTATCACGCCGTGCCCGTAGTAGCCGTTTCTGCCGGCCGCAGAACCCGTGTCATTAAACTGAAAGGCAATCTGCCGCGCCGGGTCCGCCTCCCGCCCCAACATGCGGGCGATGGGACCGCTGTGCTTCACGGCCGCCGACTCACTTAGCATCGGCGTGGCCGCCTCGACAAAAGCAGTGATCTTCTGCACCGTCAGGTCATGCTCGGAGACCTCGAGCACCGCGCTGGTTTCGCCGGAACCGAATTGCCCGTCGAGCTGCGCAGGACACAAGCTGCGCGACAGGAATTGGATCGTGACCTGATGGCGCTCCTGCTCGCTCAGATGGAAGGCGGAAAGCGCGATCGACATCAGCTTCTCGGCGAGCATGCGCTTTTCGGCAAGCGATACTTCTCGTGAGTACAAGCGTATGTACGGCATCTGAGGTCCTCCCGCTGCGTCCGGTGATTGTTCATGCATGCCTGGTGCCATCCGGCGCGAGGCGAAAGCTAACTGAATTGAGTTACTTGCAACTTGGGGAGTTGGCTGCACCGTGGAGAGATCGGCAGGCAGCGATGTAATTTCTTCCTGGCCGCCCAAGTGAGGGCGTTCTCAAGCCCCATCAGTAACGCCACCAGTGTCCCGGTAACGATTCCGTTTTGTTACTGCCTGAGTGGTGGAAGGGCACGGCTTCAGCCGTGCCGAATTGACGACGACCGAACAGGGCTTCAGCCCCGGCTGCAACGGCTAAAACCGCCGTCAATGGGCCCGTGGTTTCGCCGGATTAAAGCCCGGCTCCTCCACCGCTAAATTCCAAGCTGACCGACTGTCAGATGCCGCGCGTCGTTTGACCCTTTTTCCCGCCGTTCCCTACAATCGAGGATTCCGTATCCATCCAGGAAGAACGCATGGCGCTTGAGCTTTTCAACACGCTCTCCGGCAAGGTCGAGGAGTTCCACCCGCTCGAAGACAACCTGGTCCGCATGTATGCCTGCGGTCCCACGGTGTATGACTACGGCCACATCGGCAACTTTCGCACCTTCATCGTGGTGGACACGCTGCGCCGTTTCCTGAAGCAGAGCGGTTACCGGCTGAAGCACGTCATGAACATTACCGACGTGGACGACAAGATCATCCGCAACGCCGCGCGTGACGGCGTCAGCGTGCAGGAGTACACGAAGAAGTATCGCCAGGCGTTTGTTGAGGACTCCGACTCGCTTAACATCGAGCACCCGGAGATGCTGGTGAACGCCACCGACCACATCGAGGAGATGGCGCGCTTCATCGCCAAGCTGGTCGAGAAGGACTACGCCTACCGCACCGACGACGGGTCATACTACTTCCGCATCGCCAAGTTCCCGGAGTACGGCAAGCTCTCGAAGAAGGATTTTGCGGGCATGACCGACGGCGCGCGCGTCGATGTCGACGAGTACGACAAGGACAATGCGCGCGATTTTGCATTATGGAAGGCGCCGAAAACAGGCGAAGCGTTCTGGGAAACCGAGATCGGGCCGGGGCGTCCGGGCTGGCACATCGAGTGCTCGACCATGTCGATGAAGTACCTCGGCGATACATTCGATATCCATTGCGGCGGCGAGGACCTCATCTTCCCGCACCACGAAAACGAGATCGCGCAGTCGGAGGCTGAGAGCGGAAAGCAGTTCGTAAAAGTGTGGGTGCATTCGCGCTTTCTGCTGGTGGAAGGCGAGAAGATGGCCAAGAGCGCGGGAAACTTCTTCACCGTGCGCGATCTCATCCTGATGGGTCACAAGCCGTCGTCGATCCGCTTCCTGCTGATGTCGGTGCCTTACCGCAAGCAGCTCAACTTCACCTTCGACGGGCTGACGCAGGCGGCGAATTCGGTCGAGCGGCTGCGCAACTTCAAGCTGCGCCTGGAAAGCTCGCAGTTCCCCGACGACAACAACGAAGCGGTTGCGACGATCGCGAAGATGACCGCGGACGAGATGACCGCCGGCCTGAACGACGACCTGAACACCGCGCGCGCGCTGGGCGCCATCTTCGACATGGTGCGCGACGTGAACGCCGCCGCCGATGCGGGCCAGGTGTGCAAGGGCGACGTGCCCGAGCTATTGCGGACGCTGAAGCAGTTCGACGAAATCTTCGCCGTGCTGAAGGACGACGACGCCGCGAAAGTGCGCGCGACCGTCGAGTGGGCCAAGCAGGAAGGCTTGAGCGACAAGATCAGCGCCGCAACTGCCGAGCTGGCGAAGGCGGCCGCATTGTCCGACGAAGAGGTCGAGAAGCTGGTCGCCGAGCATTCGCAGGCGCGCAAGGCCCGCGACTTCGCGCGCTCCGACGCCATCCGCGCGCAACTGGCCGACAACGGCATCATCCTGGAAAACACCAAAGACGGCGTGCGCTGGAAGCGGAAGTAAACCGCCAAACATTGCGGCGCCATATTTATGGCATAATGGCTTTCATGAAAGCCGAGTCGGTCCGCACCACCGTGGATATTCCGGCGCCTCTCTATCGCAAGCTGAAACAGCATGCCGCCGCCAACGGCCGCTCCATACGTGAGCTGGTTGTGGCCGGAGTGCAAAGCATGCTAGCCGAAGGTCAGCGCGCGCCATCCAAGCGAGTCCGGTTTCCGCTGATCGTCTCGCGCGGCCGTAAAGTGAAAGTGACCAATCGCCAGATCTATAACCATGTTGAATTTCCTTGACGCGAACGTTTGGCTGGCGCTGATCTGGAGCCGGCATGCGCACTCCGAAGCTGCGCGAGCATGGTTCGACAGCGCCGAGGGCGAACAATTCCTCTTTTGCCGGCTCACCCAGCTCACCGTGCTACGGCTGCTTACCACTAACCAGATCATGGGAAACGACACGCTAAGCTTGTCGGGAGCCTGGGCGCTCTGGGACCAGGTTCGCAGCGACGACCGCATTGCCTTCCTGGATGAACCTGCCGGCCTGGAATTCGAATTCCGCTCGCGTACCCGCTTGAGCAGCCGCTCGCCTAAACTATGGGCGGATGCGTATCTGCTCGCCTTTGCTGCCGTAGCCGGGTTGCGATTAGTCACCTTCGACCGGGCACTAAAGACGCGCAGCGCTGACGTTCTGCTACTGTGAGCCGCAAGTTCGCGGCCCTGCGCATTTCAGCCGATATTCGTTTCGGCTTGTGCGATTGATGGAAAGCGCCTTTCGAATCTCAACTCGCAGGGACTGACTTATCCATTTTTCCATCGCTCAGCAGCGGATATCTTCTTCGCCGATAGATCACCGCGACCGACACGAAAAACACCAGCTCCGTCAGCAGGGCGAGCACGCTGCCTTCGGGACCATCCGTGCCTCCGGCCCAGAAGGCCGGGCCGTGAAACGACGGGCTCATGAGGGCGTTTGCCCCGTGTATGCCGCTGTTGGGCGTGCCGAACAGGAAGGTCTCGCCCCAGTCCCACGCGGCATGATTGCCGATCGCCCACCACAGGTCACCGGTGCGCCACAGGCTGAAGCACATGGTAAGGCCGTCGACGAAAACCATCACGATGCCGAACTTGTTTTCGCCGGGATTGCTGATATGCCCCGCACCGAAGACCACGGAGAACAGCAGCGCTGAGGCCCAGAAGCTCCAGCCGCCGGGCAGCCGGCTCAGGCCATCGGTCGTGACGCGCTGCACGTAGCCGCGCAGCACACCCTCTTCGGTGAAGCCGACCCAGAGAAACATCAGTCCCCAGATCGCACCGTACTTCACGATCGCGAAGCCGTGCAGCTGCATGACGCCGAAATCGAACCATCCGCCCAGGTGCATGATCTCCAGTTGGAGCGCCAGTGCGCCCAGCCCAACCGCCGCCCCGATCCAGAACTTGGATCGAAAGGCATTGCGCACCGGCATGCCGAAGTAGCCCCACGGCTTGCGGTCGATCCACCTGGCCATGATGAACGTCGCCGCCAGCACCGCCAGCATCCCGAGAAACTCCTCCACGAAGGCGGAGCCTGCGGGCATCGGCCCCTTCCTGTCCACTTTAGGCAGAAGTTTGTCGGCCTGTGCCGCGCAAAAACCCAGCAGCCCGAAAATGAGGAAGAAGAGAAGCACCTTCCAGCCGGCGCGTATACCGCGCGGGCCAACGAAGGCGAGATACAGTGCGGAGTGGCGATGCGGCGGCGGCGCTGCTTCGGAGCTGGGTAATTCGGGTATGCGAACTTGATCGGACATAGGACGGAGAATCCTTGGGTACAACGCCCCTGCAGAGTTCAACGCAACTCAGCAGAGAAAAGTTCCATCATGCGATGCCGACGGTCGTCTCGCAGGCCGGAAGCTAGACCGCCGGCTTATCTCCGCGCGCGAAATTCTGCTCGAATTCCGCCGCGGTGATCTGGAACAGAACGCTGTCGCGGCCCTCGCAGTTCATGCGCGTGCCCATGCGAACGCCGCCGATCTTCTCCACGGCCCGCTGCGAGCGCAGATTATTCGGGTCGACGGTGAACACCACGCGCTCCACAAATCCGAAGGCGTGCCGCAACATGAGCTCTTTCATCTCGCGGTTGTGGCCGCTGCCCCAAAGCGAGCGCGCCAGAAAGGTGTAGCCGATCTCGATCTCGCTGTTGCGTTCATCGAGATCGTGATAGCGCGAGGTGCCGACCACGCGGCCGTCTCTGCGGTCGATGGCCACCAATGCGCCGCGGGTATCCAACGCCTTCTGGAAGAACTTTCGGAATCCTTCCCGCTCGGCGCGCTCTTTGGCAGGATGCTGCTCCCAGATCAGCGGATCGGAAGCCACCGCATAGAGGTCGTCAAAATCCTCCGCCCGCAGCGGCCTCAGCCGGAGCAGCTTGCCTTCAAGTATGGGCTGCAGTTCGAAAGCTGTCGCCTTTGAAGTCATACCTAATTATCGCGCGTGCGGGCAGGCGCACCGCGTCTCGAGCAGTGGTGTGCCTGCCCCGGATGACGAGCCGTCAGAATCCAGCTTCAAAACGCGCAATTGAGCTGATAGAGTGCAGGCCAGCCATAAGGCTTCCACAGCCATGTATCCGCAATCCCAGCCTATCGAGCCTGAACGCAGCTGGATGGGAAGACATCTGGCTGCGGTGATCAGCATCGCGGCGGTTGCAGCGCTCGTGGCTTTCCTGGCGGCCATTCTTACTGGGTATTCACGATCATGGGCAACTCGGACCCTGCGCGGCTGGCCTTCGATACCGCGAGCGCCAGTCCCGTGGTCATCGGACGGCTGGGAACTCCGCTGAAAAAGGGATTGCTCGTTTCCGGAAGGATCGAAGTGGCCGGCGCGGCGGGGTCCGCGGAATTATCCATCCCTATATCCGGACCCAGAGGCGAGGGAGCGCTCTATGTATCGGCGCGCAAAACAGCAGGCTTGTGGCAGCTGGATCTGCTCCAGTTCGGGCCGAAGGACAGTGAGGAACGATTTGACCTGCTGCAGAAGAAAGTGCCGCCGCTAACCAGCCAGTGACCTGGTTGATTCGATACACAGAGATGTGAGATCGTTACACATCGATATGCGAACCAATATTGAAATCGACGATCGTCTGATGCGAGAGGCCATGCGGAGCAGCGGCGCACGGACGAAAAAAGCAGCGGTCGAGACAGGCCTCCGCTTGCTTGTCCAAACGCGCAGCCAATCAGCCCTACGGCGCTGGCGCGGCAAACTCACGTGGGAAGGCGATCTTGCCAAGTCGCGCCAAGGCCGGCTTCCAGGGTAGCTGCAGCATTTATGGTCCTGGTCGACACCACGGTATGGATCGATTATCTGGGTGGAATTGCCAACCCGCACACCGTATGGTTAGATCGTGAATTGGGCAGGCAGCCGATTGGCCTCACCGATCTCATTTACTGCGAGCTCTTGCAGGGAATCCGAAACGATGTTCTGTTTCCGCAAATCCGTAGAGACCTCGAGCGATTAACCATTTTCGATTCGGGCGGGAAGGACCTCGCCCTGACTGCAGCACAGAATTATCGCCTGCTGCGTAAGCGCGGCATCACGGTCAGAAAGACGATCGATTGCCTTATTGCCACGTTTTGCATCGAGGCTGGACACGAGCTATTGCATCGCGACCGCGACTTCGACGCCTTTGAAGAGCATCGGGCGTTACGCGTAATCCATCCGTAAATTTCTTGCCAAGGCAACCGGGGAACGTGAGCGCCGCGTGTTTATTTCGGTCCCACTCATCCGAAAAACGCGGATGCGTGAGCGCACCCGGCGTGGGGCGCGGGATGGGCCTGAGATTTGTGTGTTACCCAGGTCTGGACAGCGCCAGACCTGGGGCACGCATATTACTCTTCGTCCTGCTGCAGGCGTGAGATTACGTTCATGTCTTCCAGCGTGGTCACGTCGCCCTTCACTTCGCCGCTGGAGGCCAGCTCGCGCAGCAGGCGCCGCATGATTTTGCCCGAGCGCGTCTTGGGCAACTGATCGGTGAAGCGGATATCGTCGGGCTTGGCCATCGCGCCAATCTCTTTCGCCACCCACTGCCGCAGCTCTTCCTTCAGCTCGGGCGTGGGCTTGTAAGAGCCTTCCAGGGTGACGAATGCTGCGACCGCCTGCCCCTTCATCTCGTCGGGACGTCCGACCACCGCAGCCTCAGCGACTTTCGCGTGCGCCACCAGCGCCGACTCGATCTCCATCGTACTCAGCCGGTGCCCGGAGACGTTCAGCACGTCATCGACGCGGCCCATAATCCAGAAGCAGCCGTCGGCGTCTTCGCGCGCGCCGTCGCCGGTGAAGTACACGCCGGGAATATCGGACCAGTACTGCCGGACGTAGCGGTCGGGATCGCCCCAGACGTTGCGCAGCATCGAGGGCCACGGCCGCTTGATGACCAGGTAGCCGCCGGAGCCCAGCGGCACGCGCTCGCCGCTGCGGGTGACAACCTCCGCCGCGATGCCCGGCAGCGGACGCGTTGCCGAACCCGGCTTAGTTGCAACCGCACCGGGAATCGGCGAGATCAGGATCGCGCCGGTCTCGGTCTGCCACCAGGTATCGACGATGGGACAGCGGTTGCCGCCAATCACGTCGCGATACCACATCCACGCCTCGGGGTTGATGGGCTCGCCCACGGTGCCCAACAGGCGGAGGCTGGTGAGGTCGTGCTTCTTCGGCCACTCGTCGCCCCACTTGATGAAGGTGCGGATCGCGGTCGGCGCGGTGTAGAGGATGTTGACCTTGTGCTTCTCGACGATCCCCCAGAAGCGGTCGAAGGCCGGCCAGTTCGGCGCGCCCTCGTACATCAGGGCAGTCGCGCCATTCTGTAGCGGGCCGTACACGATATAGCTGTGGCCGGTCACCCAGCCGATGTCGGCGGTGCACCAGTAGGTGTCCTCGTCCTTCAGGTCGAAGACCATTTTGGTCGTGTAGTAGGTGCCGACGGAGTAGCCGCCGGTGGTGTGCACGATTCCCTTTGGCTTGCCCGTGGTGCCCGAGGTGTACAGGATGTACAGCGGGTGCTCGGAGTCGAGTTGCTCGGCCGGGCAGTTGTCGCTGGCGTTGGCCATCAGCTCATGCCACCAGTGGTCGCGCCCTTGCTGCCAGGCGACTTCTGAGCCGGTGCGCTTGTAGACCACGACGTTCTTCACCGTGGGACAGCGCGGCAGCGCCTCATCCACCGCGGCCTTCAGCTTCACTTCATTGCCGCGGCGATAGGAGCCGTCCTGGGTGACCACGGCGACGGCTTCCTGGTCGGTAATGCGGTCGACCAGCGCGTTGGCCGAGAAGCCGCCGAAGATGACGGAATGCACCGCGCCAATGCGCGCGCAGGCCAGCATGGCGATCGCCAGCTCGGGACACATGCCCATGTAGAGCGCAACGCGGTCGCCCGGCTTGATGCCCAGTGACTTCAGCACATTGGCGAATTTGCAGACTTCGCTCAGCAGCTGCTGATAGGTATAGGTGCGGACCTCGCCCGGCTCGCTCTCCCAGATGATGGCGGCCTTGTTCTTGCGCCAGGTCTCGACGTGGCGGTCAAGGCAGTTGTAGGAGAGATTGATTTTGCCGCCCAGGAACCACTTCGCCCACGGCGAATTCCACTCCAGAACTTTGTCCCACGGCTTGAACCAGTGCAGCTCGCGCGCAATGTCGGCCCAGAAGCCCTCGGGATCGGCGGCGGCACGGGCGCAAATCTTGTCGTACTCTTCCCTGCTCTTGATGTGGGCGCTCTTGCTGAACTCCGGCGGGGGCGAAAAGCTGCGTTTTTCGGTAAGGATGGAATCGATGTTCTGGCTGGGAGCCGCGACTGTGGTGGACATGCGAGATTGCCTCCGATGATGGCGTGTTAGTGAATTTTAGTGCGATGAACCGGATTCGGAAAAACTATGCGCCCCAGGTTTCGATCGCGCCAGACCTGGGGCAAGCGCAACTTTCAACAACGTGTCATCCCAACCGGAGCGCCCGCCTGTTTTCTGCGACTCGCGTTTTTTTCGAGTCGCGCGGGCGCGTAGTGGAGGGACCTGCTGTTTGTGCCCCCCGCAAGCATTTCTGCCTATTGCGAACAACCCGGCGTGCCGTCCCTACGGGACTTCGGAACACATTAGCAAGCTACCCAGGACTCCGCTTCCCACCCCAATTCGCGCACAGAAGCGCGAACTGGGGCCCCGGTTACGCTACGTCCTGGGCTATCCTGCCGCCGCGCCTACGGCGCTCGTTTCTTTGCAGTCGCAGACCGATGCAAGTGCCCTGGGCGGATGCGGTTCCAGCTTTCCAGATCAACAGAAACCCGAATGCCGTCTACTGCTCCAGCGTCGACAGATCGCCGATCTCCGCGCCCGTTTCCTGCGCCTTCAACAACCGGCGCATGATCTTCCCCGAGCGCGTCTTGGGCAGCGCAGGGACAAACTTGATGGCCGAGGGCGTCGCGATGGGGCCCATCTCCCGGCGCACATGATCGGTCAGGCTGGCGGTCAGCGTGTCGGAAGCCGCATGCCCGGCGCGCAACTGCACGAAGGCGACGATCGCTTCGCCCTTCAGCGCATCGGGAATGCCGATGGCCGCCGCCTCCGCCACCGCGGGATGCGAAACTAGCGCGCTCTCCACCTCGGCGGTGCCGATGCGATGTCCGGCGACGTTGAGCACATCGTCGGCGCGGCCGATGACGCAGATGTAGCCGTCTTCGTCTTTGGTCGCCAGGTCGCCGGTGATGTAGCAGCCCGGCAGCTCCAGCCAGTCCTTCTCGAAGCGCGCGGGATTGCCCCAGATGGTGCGCATGAAATGCGGGAAGGGCCGCTTCAGAATCAAGCGTCCGCTCACTCCCGGCGCGACGGGTTGGCCGTTCAGATCGACAACATCGGCCTCGCAGCCGGGCAGCGCCAGTCCGGCCTTGCCGGGGCGCATCGGCATCGTCGGAGGCGTTCCCAGCGCCGGGCCGCCCAGCTCGGTCTGCCACCAGTTGTCGACCACGTAGCCCCATTTGCCGTCACCCGCCAGGTAGGTCTGCGCCCAGCGCCAGGCTTCGGGATTCAGCGGCTCGCCGGCGCAGGCAATCACCCGCAAGCTGCTGATGTCGTGCTTCTGCGGATAAGCCTCACCGAAGCGCATGAACATCCGCAGCGCGGTCGGCGCGGTGAACATCTTGGTCACGCCGTACTTCTCGACGATCTGCCAGGCGATCGACGGATCGGGATAATCGATGGCGCCTTCGCGGAAGAGCGTGGTCACGCCCGCGCACAGCGGGGCATACACAATGTAGGAGTGGCCGACCACCCAGCCGATGTCGGAGGTGCACCAGAAAATGTCGCGCGGGCCCACATCGAAGAACGACTTCAGGTGATAAACGGTGCCGACCATGTAGCCGCCATGCACGTGCACCACGCCCTTCGGCTTGCCGGTCGTCCCCGAGGTGTACAGAACGAACAGCGGGTCTTCGGCGTCCATCTCTTCCGCCGGACACTCTGCGGGAAACTTCATCAGCTCGCGAAAATCGACTTCCCGCGCGCTGGTGGGGGCAAACCCCTTGGGATCGCGGGTGAAGACCACGACCTTCTCCACCGTCTCCAGGCCATCGAGCGCCTCGTCGACAATGCTCTTCAGCGCGACCGGCTTGCCGCGGCGGAATCCGGCGTCGCCCACGATGACCACGCGCGCCTGCGCATCTTGAATGCGGTCGCGCAGCGAAGTGTGTCCCAGGCCGGCGTAGACCACGGAATGGATAGCGCCAATGCGCGCGCAGGCCAGCATCGAGACCGTGCCCTCGATGGTCAGCGGCATGTAGATGACGACGCGATCGCCCTTCTTCACGCCCAGCGACTTCAATCCGTTGGCGAAGCGGCAGACATCGCGATAGAGCTGGCGATAGGTAACGATGCGCTCGCTGCCATCTTCACCCAGCCAGATAAACGCCGCGCGATTGCCGTCGCCGGCCTCGATGTGCCGGTCCAGCGCGTTCACGGTGATGTTGGTGCGCGCCCCGGTAAACCAGCGGTGGTGGATGCCATCCCACTCGAAGACCTGGTTCCACGGCTTGCTCCACACAAACTGCTTCGCAATCTCCGCCCAGAACGCGTCGGGATCTTGCTGGAAGCGGGCCCGCTCGGCAGGCCAGTCCTGCACCAGGGCCTGTTGCCTGACGATGGCGGGAGCGGGATATTCTTCGACCGGCGTCTTGATCGCTTGCGGAGCTTCGTCGAGCTTGGTTGCTGTGGTCATGAAAGACTCCTTCATGTAGCGGGCCTGCAGCTCCCCGCCGGCTATGCGTGTTTCGGCCGTCGTGCGACCAGCTCGGCAACCAGAGCGACCGCCGCCAGTATCGCCGCGGTATAAAAGGCCATCTGGTAATTCTTGTATTTGTCGAACAGCACGCCGCCGATTCTGGGGCCGATGATTCCCGCCACGCCCCAGGCGGTGAACAGCATTCCATAGTTCATGCCGGCGTTCTTCGCGCCGAAAAAGTCGGCCGTCGCAGCCGCATTCACCGAAAGCTGCGTGCCGTAGCACCAGTACACGATGAACACTGCCACGTACAATCCGGTGACATTGCCGCCCACCAGATAGAGTACCGGCATCGATACCATCGAGACCGCTATCATCAGCCGCAATACGTTCAAGCGGCCGACCGCGTCCGACATCCACCCCGAAAGGATACGCCCGGAGGCGTTGCCCGCCGCGCCAATCACCAGGGTCAAGGTGGCCAGTGCCGCGCTGGAGATATGCACGCTCTTGGCAAACGGCACCAGCTGGCTAATCACCATCAGGCCGGCCGAGGCGCCCAGCGCATAAGCGATCCACATGAAATAAAAAGCCGGCGTTTTCAGCACTTCGCCAGGAGTGAATTCCTGGGTGGTAGCGCCTGTCTTCGCAGTTGCGGGCGCCGGCGTCCATCCCGCAGGCTTGTATCCGGCTGGAGGATTTTTCAACAAGAACGCTCCCGCCATGGTCATGGCCAGGAAGATCACGCCCAGGATCATGAAGGTGGTATGCACTCCATAGGCAGGGATCAGCTTCAGGTTGGCCAGCGGCCCAAACAGCGCCGAGCCCGCACCATATCCGCCCACCGCCAGTCCTACGGCGAGGCCGCGCTTGTCGGGGAACCATTTTGCCATCACCGGAATGGGTGTCGCGTAACCGAAGCCGTTACCCAACCCGGCAATCACTCCGAAGCACACGAACAGGTACGTGAGGCTGTGGGTAAACGAGCAGAGGAAGAAGCCCAGGCTCACCAGTATCCCGCCGGTGAGCGAGACCCAGAAGGGACCGAACTTGTCCTGCAGCCGTCCCGCGACAATGAAGCTAAGAGCAAAGACCACGACGGCGATGGTGAAGACCATCGAAGTGTCGGCGCGCTTCCAGCCGAACTCCTTCTCCAGGGGAGCGACGAAGATGCTCCACGCATAAAGCGTGCCCAGCGCAATGTTCATTAGCAGCCCGCCGAATACGCGCCACCAGCGGTTCAGGCCACCGCTGCCGATTTCAATGGACGCGGGTATCTCGGTTACTGCCCGCGCCGACTCTGGTTTCTCTGCTAGTAGGGTCGCCATCCTGGGTCTCCGTTCTTCACCAAGCGCCGCGGAGCGGCACTTGCGCTACGAAACGTTGGAAACGATTCCGAACCGGAAAAGGGGCCGATGAATTTGCGCGTGAGGATGAAACCTGCCGCCGATGCGATCCGAAGCACGGCACTGATTCGACCTCCCACGACACCTGCGAGCTATCAACGTCGCCGCCTGAGTCTGGGCAGGACCAGGGCGAGCGCAAACCATTGGCGGGAAGCATGTGGAGAGGAGAGTGGGGGACCGGTCTTCGTGATGGAGGCCGAGCTGCGGAGCTGAGGGCCCCGAGCCTACAGCGAACGTTCGTTCGGCTGCGGCCTGCACAACAGAAGACAGGGACCTTTGCTTCCCGCCTTTGAGCCGTTGTGGCCGGATTCTTACCTGCCGGCACACTCGCAGTCTGTGACCCTGGATACCCGGGGCTGTGACCGATATCACCCGCGGGGCGGACACACAGGCGAGGCGCAGTCCGGGCGGGCCTGGGCGGCAACCGGCAACCGGGCGCTTCTCCTACTAAATGGGGATGTTTCTTTTTTCCAGGGTGTTAGCATGACCGGTAACGTCGGGAGGCAATGTGGGATCACCGTACGGTTTTGAGCTGATTGAGAACTGCGTCATCTGCAAGCTGCGCAGCGATAGTTTCTTCTGCTCGCTGCCGAAGGCTGCCCTCGAAGCTTTCGACAAGATCAAGTACTCGGCGGCCTATCCTGCCGGGGCGGTGCTGTTCGTCGAAGGCCAGTCCCCCCGCGGCATTTACATGCTGTGCAAAGGCCGCGTGAAGCTGTCGACCACCTCGGCGGAAGGCAAGACCCTGATCTTGAAGATTTCCCAGCCGGGCGAAGTGCTGGGCATGCACGCCACCGTCTCCGGCACACCCTACGAAATTACCGCGGAAACCGGGCAGCCCTGCCAGTTGAACTTCGTCAAGCGCGACGACTTTTTGAATTTCCTGCAGAAACATGGCGACGCCTGTTTGAAAGCGGCGCAGCACCTGAGCAAGGATTGCCAGAGCGCCTATCAGCAGATTCGCAGCCTCGGGCTGTCGCACTCGGCGCCGGAGCGGCTGGCGCGCCTGCTGCTGGAGTGGACCGCCACCAGCCACGACCAGCAGGAGCCCAAGGTGAAGCTGGCGCTCACTCACGAAGAGATTGCGCAGATCATCGGCACCTCGCGCGAAACCGTGACCCGCGTTCTGGCCGACTTCCGCAAGCGCCAGGTCGCGGTACTGAAGGGATCCACGCTAACCATTCGCAACAAGTCGGTGCTCGAAAAACTGGTCGGCGCCTAGGCCCTTCCACTTCTGTGGGCGCCGCTCTGCCCTTGTCGTATTACCATCGCTGCTTCCGGCAGGCGCAATTTGGCCATCTTCGGGCGGCAACCAGCTTTGCTTTCTAAGCGTCTCTCTCTATGTCGTTGAAATTTCAACGCAAGAGAAGGTATGAACTCGCAACCCAAAATTCTCCTCATCGATCGAGCCCTGGACCGCAAGGAACGGATCAACGCCCTGAAAAACCGCGGGTATGCTGTCTTTCCCGCGCTGAGCATGGAAGAGGCGCGCAGCCGCTGCATGCGCGGCGGCTACGACCTCATCGTGATCAATGCCAACGGCGACCATGAGCAGTCCGTCCAGTTCTGCGACGACATCCGCCGGCAATGCCCCAAGCAGCAAATGATTTTGTGCACCGATGCGGAGTCGGACCGGGACTATGCCGTCGCCTCCGACACCTCGTCCGTGGTGCGCGCGGTGGAATCGGCGCTGCCCCCAAGTGCGAAGCCGTCCGACCTGGCTAACGCGGCTTAGCGCCGCTCTTCAGCGCCTGTGCGATAAAGGGCGGCCGTGTGGCCGTCCTTCCCTGCCAGTCCACAGGCGCGCCCACTCTCCAGCCTCTGCTGGTTCGTCCGGCCCGCTGGCCTGTGAGGACAGGCGCGCGTTCACGTGTATCTCGGGGCGCTGCTGTGTTCAATTTGCGCAGCACTTCTTTACATTTTCGCCGAGAACTTCACGGGCATGAACGGGTTTCAGCTCAACGAAACGCAATACCCTTCTGCCCGGAGGAGCACGATAGCGATGTCGCGACAGCTCAATGCCGTACTGGTGCTGATGATGAGCTCAAGTTCGCCATTTTGGGCGGCTGCCGTCTTCGTGGCCAGCGGCGCCTGGCAGAAAGTCTCAAAGGAGTTTTACGGAATGAAGAAAAGCATGTTTTGCGCGCTGCTCGCCGTAGCTATGGCATGCGGCGCGACAGCCCTTTACGCTCAGCAGGACAACATGAGTCAGGGCGCTCCGGGAACCGAGCACCGCATGGCGATGTCTCCCGATCAGCGACTGGAGCATATGAGCAAGACGCTCAACCTGACCGCAGACCAGCAGCAGAAGATCAAACCGCTTCTGGAAAACGAGCAGACGCAGATGCAGAGCCTGCATCAGGACAGCAGCATGTCGCGGGACGACCGCAGGTCCAAGGCGCAGCAGATTCGCCAGAGTACCGACCAGCAGATCAGCGGCATTTTGACCCCCGAACAACAGCAAAAGTGGCAGCAGATGCAGGAACGCCAGCGCGAACGCATGGGACGCGGCGGCGCCGGACAGGGCGCGCCACAGCAGGCGCCACCGCAGTAGTGACTCATTTCACCAAAGTTGTATCGACACGGTGACGGCAACCGATTACTTTATCGATGGCCAGAGAAAAAGCTAGACGTAGCTTCTTCTCTGGCCTTTTTGCTTTGCGGTCGAACGCACGCCGACGGCTTTGAAGGCAAAAGCGGGGTCAGTGCGGCGCGTTCGCAAGGGCGGAACGGACAGGCCCAGGTGAGTCCGGCAGGTCGCGTTCTTTGACAACTGAAACAAGATTGGACGAAGCTGGGCATGCGCGCGGCAGAAGGTCCTGATCCGCAATGTTGGCTCGTCTCCTAAAGGCCTTTAGGATGCCGGCCAAGATTGCGGGCCTGCCCAGGACCGCTGCCGCCTCGATTCCTGGAGTTTCCGGATGCGGGAGACGAGCCTGAACTAGTTCGTCGCGACGGCGTCGTCGAGTTCCAAGACAAAGTTCACGACGTGGTCTTGCGGGTCCTGAGAGATCCGGAAGAGCCCTAGGCTGGCGTTGGGTGCCAGATACGCGGCGTTCTCCCGCATGTAGCTCTCGAGCAGGGTTTGGCTGTAGACCTGGCCTTCATAAGGCTTCCAGGCCTCTAACAACTTGGCACCCACTCCCCGAACGGGCTCAACCCCTTCGAGCGCCAGACTCCCGAGCCGGAAGATCGCGCCTTCATCCAGATCCACCCGCAGGGCAATTGTCCCGCTTGCATCGTCCGCCTCAGTATTGGGTACTGGAGTGCAGTTGATGTATCCGCTATTCGCGTAGAGTTGCCGCAGGTTCTCGAGCCCGATTCGGATTTTGGCCGTGTCAAAGATGCCGCCATCGTCAATCGGAAAGCTCTGCCGCAACTCGCTGGTGGCAAACGCAAAGCCTTTCTTCGGATCGACATTGCTGAAGGTGATCTGCTTGAGCCGGTACCGCTGACCCAGGTTCACGTAATACGTGGCATCAATCACTTCTTCCGACGGGCTGCTGCTCACGATGGCTACATCCAGATCCATGGGCAAGGCTTTAAAAAATCCACGCTCCTGGAGTGCATATCGTAATCGTTCACTGATCTCGGTTACAGAACTCCCAGAGCCCCTCGTCAGAGGATTTAGATTCTCGATCTCGGCGGCGATCTGTTGCTGCTCGGCTGGAGAAATCTCTATCGGGCCGACGAGTGTGAGGTGGCGAATCTTGATGCGGACCGAGTCGTGTTGCGCTTGCGCACATGGCGTGATGGACAGCAATAAGATTCCGAACGCTAACGTCAACGCGCGCATGAGAACTCGCAGAGAGACATTATATTGCGCTGAAAGTGCAGGGATCATCGCCAGCCGCTGCTTCGATGCGATGGTGCGATCGGGAGCTGCTCGTGCTACTATTGCGGCATGAATACGGTACCGGCTCAAGTTACGATTCTTCTCTCACCCGGCCGCTCCGACCTGCGAATGCGCTGAACCCGCGCCTACTCTGGATCGCGTCAGCTTCCACAAAATCTGCAGTACCTGCGATACTGAATATTAAGCTGCGCGTTCTTCTCTCCTTTAGCATGAAAAGCAGGTCCCTCCGCTCGGGCTGAAGCCCTCGGTCGGGATGACGTATAGGGGGAGCGCTTCGGCACGGCTCAAGCCGTGCCCTTGCAAAGCTAGCTTCGACATCAAATGAGCGACTATCTCAAAGCCGTGCAGGAACGCGTCGTCATCTACGACGGCGCGATGGGGACGTGCGTCCAGAGCTACAACCTGCCTCTCGATGAGTTCTGGGGCAAGGACGGTTACAACGACATTCTCGTGCTGAGCCGACCCGACGTGGTGAAGGAGATCCACTCGAAGTACTTCGAGGCAGGCGCCGATGTCGTCGAGACCAACACCTTCAATTCCAGCCCCATGGACATGGCGGAGTATGACCTGCTGGATCGCGTCCACGAGCTCAACATGGCGGCGGCGAAGCTGGCGCGCGAAGTCGCGTCAGGGTTCTCGTCCGACGGCCGCAAGCGTTTCGTCGCCGGCTCGATGGGCCCGACGCGGAAACTGCCCTCGCTGGGCCACATCGGCTTTGACGAGATGGTGTCTGGATACACCGAGCAGGCCCTCGGCCTCATCGATGGCGGCGTCGATGTGCTGCTGCTGGAAACCTGCCAGGACATCCTCCAGGCCAAGGCGGGGCTGGTAGGTATCTTCGACGCGATCAAGAAGACCGGCAAGAACGTCCCAGTGCAGGTGCAGGTCACTCTACAGGAGAGTGGCGTGATGCTGCTCGGCACCGAAATCGGCGCAGCGCTCACCACGCTGGAGATGTTTGATGTCGCGGCCATCGGGATGAACTGTGCTACCGGCCCGAAGGAGATGAATGACGCGGTTCGCTATCTGGGTGCTAATTGCACGCGACCGGTTTCAGTGCTCCCGAATGCCGGTTTACCGCAAGTCGGAGGCTCGCGCGTTTATACCCTCGAGCCCGAGGAACTGGCGCGTTATCACAAGCAGTTCATCACCGAGTATGGCGTGCGCATCGTCGGCGGATGCTGCGGCACGACCTACGAGCACATCAAGGCTGTCGCCGACACCTGCGCGAATCTGCAGCCAGCGAAGCGAGACGTCAAACCCGTCGCCGCCGCCGCCAGCGCCTACTCCATGGTGCCGCTCGATCTCGATCCCAAGCCGCTCATCGTGGCCGAGGAGATGAACACCACC
>DASRGM010000190.1:0-40038 GCA_035651035.1 Terriglobales bacterium | reverse complement strand
AGCACGGTGACTGCGGTCAGGGGCATGAGCCCTACAACCGAACGGACCTTCAGCGGCACACCGATGCCGTCGGGGCGGCGGAGGACGTCGTAGAAGAAGCCGTCCTCTTCGTTCCACATGCTATGGCCGTGATGGCCGCGGTCGCTCATGGCATTGGCGATGTAGAGAAAATGCTCCCAAAACTTGCTGGCCACGTCTTCATAGGCCGGGTCTTCTTTGGCCAGCTCGAAGGCGATTGCCAGCAGATTCAGGGTGTACATGGCCATCCAGCTGGTGCCGTCCGACTGTTCCAGAACGCCGCCGGTAGGAAGCGGTGCGCTACGGTCGAAGACGCCGATGTTGTCCAGGCCCAGGAATCCGCCCTGAAAGACATTCATGCCGTCGGCGTCCTTGCGGTTCACCCACCAGGTAAAGTTCAACAGCAGCTTGTGAAAGACGCGTACCAGGAAAGCGCGATCGCCGTGGCCCCGCAGCTTCTTGTCGATCTTGTAGACGCGCCACACCGCCCAGGCGTGCACCGGAGGATTCACGTCGCCCAGCGACCACTCGTACGCCGGTAGCTGACCATTGGGATGCATGTACCACTCGCGCGTCAGCAGCAGGAGCTGCTCCTTGGCGAAATCGGAATCGACGGTGGCGAGCGCTACGCAATGGAATGCCAGGTCCCAGGCCGCATACCAGGGGTATTCCCATTTGTCCGGCATCGAAATCACATCGGCATTGAACAGGTGCGGCCAATCATGGTTGCGGCCGGTGAACCGCTGCTGCGGAGGCGCGGGCTGCGCCGGATCGCCGTGCAGCCATTCGCGCTGCACGTAGTGATAAAACTGCTTCGACCACAGCAAGCCGGCGATGCCCTGGCGCATCACGTTCTGCGCGTCCTCGCTCAAATCCTGCGGGACCACGCGCGCGTAAAATTCATCAGCTTCGTCTCGGCGGGCCTGGAAAACGCCGTTGAAGTCTCTGCCTAGCGGCTCCTGGATATCGGGCCAGCTGCGGTCGCTGAGGCGAAGTTTCAGCGTGACGGTTTCGCCGGGTGCGATGGTGAATTCATAGTGCGGGGCAGCTTTCGTGCCGTGCGCCTCGGGATTCACGGCGCCGGCGCGGCCATGGACTACATAGTCGTTGATGCCGTCCTTGCAGAACGCCGGCGCGGGCGCGCCGTAGAGCCGTTGCGTGTTTGTCTCATTGTCAGTGAACAGAAGCTCAGGCTGGCCCTCGCAGTACACATAACGATTACCCAACTGGGCATGGTCGATGATGAGCTGGGTATGGGGGCCGGCATTCGGACCTCGGGAAATCAGAGGCCTGGCTACGTCATTACTCCACGACCAGATGTTACGGAACCAGATGGTGGGCAGCAGGTGCAAGGGCGCGGCCTCCGCTCCACGATTACTCGCGCTGATCTGGACCAGCATGTCCTCCGGTCCAGCCTTGGCGTATTCGACCATCACATCGAAATAGCGGCCGTCGTCGAATACGCCAGTGTCCATCAGCTCGTATTCGGCATCGAGCTTGCCCCGACGGCGGTTCTCCTCCAGCAGGCGGGCGTAGGGAAACTCCGCTTGCGGATACTTGTACAGAAACCTCATGTAGGAGTGGGTTGGAGTGCTGTCGAGGTAGAAGTACTGCTCTTTTACGTCCTCGCCGTGATTACCTTCCGGTCCGGTCAAGCCGAAGAGGCGCTCTTTCAGGCATGGATCTTTGCCATTCCACATCGCCAAGGCGAAGCAAACGTACTGATGGCGGTCGCAGATGCCGCCAATGCCATCCTCGTTCCAGCGGTAGGCTTTGGAGCGCGCATGATCGTGCGGCAGATAGCCCCAGGCATCGCCATTGGCGCTGTAGTCCTCGCGCACCGTGCCCCAGGCGCGCTCGCTCAAGTAGGGTCCCCAGCGCTTCCAGTGCGCCTTGTGGCAGCGGGCCTCCTCCAGCCGTTTGTCTTCCGCGGTCGCCGCTGCGGGGGCGCTGCTGGGCATGATTTCTCTCCTCAAGCCTGGGAAACGATCGCCGGGCCCTAGAGAATTTACCACCCTTCGCCAGCTGGAACCACTTCATTTGTGCCGCCGTCGCTGCGCGATGGCCGCCGATTTCGTTACACTTTATTTTCCGCGGTTTACTTTGTTCGAGGTAATTCTACGAATATGAGATTCTTGCGACCTTTTGCTCTGGGCATCCTGTTGGCGGGCGCCTTCTACTGGTTCACCACGCACCATCCCGGCGCAAATCCCATCGCCGACGTGGTGTCGCGTCCCACCCATGTGCAGCTGAGTGAGGCCGGCGGGCCGGAGAAGCTGGATCCTGAGGAACAGAACAACGTCGATGTCTATCACCGCGCAATTCCAGCGGTAGTCAATATCACCTCCAAGATGGTGGCGTATGACTTCTTCTGGGGAGCGGTGCCGGAACAGGGGCAGGGTTCCGGCTTCATCATCGACAAGGAAGGTCATATTCTGACCAACTACCACGTTGTGGGAGATTCCTCGCAGCTGGAAGTGACTCTGCACAATAAGAAGACCTACCGCGCCAGCGTCGTTGGGCGGGACCGCGGGCACGATCTGGCGGTGATCCAGATCAAAGCGCCAGATTTGACGCCGGCCGTGCTCGGCGAGTCCAAGAACCTGCAGGTTGGCCAGAAGGTGTTTGCCATCGGTAATCCCTTCGGACTGGCGGGGACGATGACGCGCGGCATCATCAGCTCCTTGCGTCCAATTCGTAGTCCCGAGGGCGCCTACATCGAGGAGGCGATCCAGACGGACGCGGCCATCAATCCCGGCAACTCCGGCGGGCCGCTGCTGAATTCGCATGGCGAGGTCATCGGCATCAACAGCATGATTGCGACTGGCGGGTCGAATCAAAGCGCAGGCATTGGCTTCGCGATTCCCATCAATACGGCGAAGGCCGTGCTGAATGACCTGATTACGTTGGGCACGGTGCGGCGGCCATCATTGGGGATAGTCTCGCTGCCCATTGGGCCTGAGCTGGCGCAGGAGATGGGGCTGCCGGCCGACTACGGAGTACTGATTATTCGGGTATTGCCGGGAGGCGCGGCGGAGCGAGCGGGACTGCTCGGCGGCAACGAACGCGCCTACCTGGGCTCAACGCAGATCATGATTGGCGGCGACCTCATCGTCGCCATCGACGGCGACCCGATCGGCGATCAGCAGGACTTGGCCAACGAGATGAACAAGCACCGCGCCGGCGACACCGTTACGGTCACCGTTTTTCGTGGCCGGCGAAAGATGAACGTGCCAGTGGTGTTGGGCGAGCAGCGTGAACGGGCGTGACGATGTGCGAGCGCTTTCGGACCCTGAGTTAGCAAAACGTTCCTCGCCAAGTGTCACGGAAAAGCAGGCTGAGCAAGCAGTTTGGCGCAATAGGTTATTGCTTGTTCTCGCAAAAACTCTGGAGCTTTTGGGTCCTCTATGATCGTCCGAAAAGCTGCCAAGGCCTCGGGTTGCTTCAATGTTCCGTGTGATACTTCGTATAGGACCAGGGCGGCGTAGGAACGTACATCCTCGTTATCGTCACGCAGCAAAATCTCCATCGTGCGCTCAATCCCATCCGTTGCGCCCAGTCCCCACCAGACGATATCTAGTGCGGCCGAACGCACACGCCAGTCTTTATGGCTTAAGAGTCGATCAACATCCACCTTCGCCTCGATGAGCCATTCCTTACAGACCTCGCGTACTCGGTGTTCCACATCAGTGGCGTCAAGCTCCATCGTGTTTAGCTCAATCGCTCGCCTTATCAGGCGCTGGCGCTCCGGGTTATCCACGGCTTCATTGTAATTGGCGTAATATTGCGCTCTCACGAGCAAACCTTAGGTAGTGGGCCAGTTTGAAATCTGAGTGGTTGAAGGGGCACGGCTTCAGCCGTGCCGAAAGGACGACGATGAACATGTGCTTTAGCCCCGGTTGCCACGGCTAAAGCCGCCGTCTATGGCCCGTGGTTTAGCCGGACTGAAGCCCGGCTCTTCCACCGCTACAAATTCCAACCTGACCCACAAGCAAACCTTATATCCCGTTGCCCACCGGTTGTGCAGTCCGCTATGATTACACGGTCATGTACGACGAGTTTCAGGCTATTGACCGCTGGACCGGCCGGCCGGTTCACTGTCGCTATCAGGCGCTGATCGTTGCCATCTCCACCCGTCATGCGGACGCGGTGGACATCAAGTTCCTGGTCGACAATCGTCCGGTGTGGATCGCGCTTCCCCATCTCGCGTGGGTGGAATACAACCAGCAAACCGGGAAAGTCATCACCGATCCTATGGCGGTAGAAATCGCCGGACATTATTTGAAGTGGGCCATTGAATCAGGGGAAGACAACGGCCGCGAGATGTGCACGTTGTCAGTACAAGAGACACTCGATCAACTGCAGGCTGTGAAGGATGAAGCGCACCAGCCTGCGGCCCGGTAACACGGAAAGGCCGACCTCCAGCCGGGTGGAGCTGTACAACCAGCAGCAATATGCCAAGCGCCTCCGACCCTCTGTTTCGCTGCGCTGCGCATCTCTATTAGAAGCCGGTTCCGTCAGGGATTTTCTGTCGGTTTCTTAAGGAGCTCTTTTATGTCTAGCGTTCTGCAGACGCCCGATATTTCGCAACTTCTCGGGCGCGACAATGTCAACCGCAATCTCTATGCACCGCAGCTGGTGGAAGCTGCCCTGCGCCGCGGCGAGGCCGAGTTGGGCGCCCGCGGCTCGCTGGTGGCCGAGACCGGCAAGCGCACCGGCCGCTCGCCCAAAGATAAATTCATCGTACGGGATTCCATCACGGAAGATGCGATTGATTGGGGAAGCGTAAACCAATCGACATCGCCGGAAGTCTTCGAGCGGCTGTATGGACGCGTTCTCGACTATCTGTCGACCAGGGAGCTGTTTGTCCAGGACCTGTTCTGCGGCGCCGATCCGCAGTATCAGCTGCCGATCCAGGTGATCAACGAATATGCCTGGCACAATTTGTTCGTCAGGCAGCTTTTCATCCGGCCCACGGCAGAAGAGCTCAGGACTCATAAGCCGGAGTTCACCGTCGTCAGCGCGCCCGGTTTTCTGGCTGATCCCAAGCGCGACGGCACCAATTCCGAAGTCTTCGTGATCGTGAACTTCAGCAAGAAGATCGTTCTCATCGGCGGCACGCAATATGCCGGCGAGATGAAGAAATCGATATTCGGCATCATGAATTTTCTGCTGCCTCCCCGGAACGTCTTTCCCATGCACTGCTCGGCCAACATCGGCCAGGACGGGGTGACGGCGCTCTTCTTCGGACTTTCGGGAACAGGCAAGACCACGTTGTCGGCCGATCCCAAGCGCCGTCTGATCGGCGATGACGAGCACGGCTGGAGCGCGACCGGAGTCTTCAATTTCGAGGGCGGCTGCTACGCCAAGTGCATTCATCTGCGCCAGGAAACCGAGCCGCAGATCTATAACGCGCTGGGCTTCGGCTCCGTGCTGGAGAATGTGGTGCTCGACCCGATTACTCGCGAGCCTGACTACGACGACGACAGCAAGACCGAGAACACGCGCGCGGCCTATCCCGTCGAGTTCATCGACAACGCGGCGATTCCCAGCTTTGGCGGCCACCCGAAGAACGTGGTCTTTCTGACTGCCGACGCCTTCGGCGTGCTGCCTCCGGTTTCCAAGCTCACCCCGGAGCAGGCGATGTATCACTTCATCTCGGGCTACACGGCGAAAGTAGCGGGTACGGAAGCGGGAGTGACCGAGCCGCAGGCGACCTTTTCGACCTGCTTCGGCGCGCCATTCATGCCGCTGGCGCCCAAGGTGTATGCCGAAATGCTGGGCCGGCGCCTGCGCGAGCATCATGCGCAGTGCTGGCTGGTGAACACGGGTTGGCAGGGCGGCGCTTATGGTGTCGGCAAGCGTATGAGCCTGCCCTACACCCGCGCCATGGTGGATGCGATCGTGGAGGGCAAGCTGGCGAACGCGGAGTACGAAATCGAGCCCGCATTCGGGCTCAGCATCCCGAAGTCCTGTCCGGGAGTTCCGTCTGAGCTTTTAACGCCGCGCAATTCGTGGAAGGACAAGGCCGCCTATGATCAGGCCGCAGCTGACTTGTCGGCGCGTTTCGCGAAGAACTTCGAGAAGTTCGACGCGCCGCCGGAGGTCAAGGCAGCCGCGCCGAAGCCGGCCAAGTAAGCCAGGGTTCGTTAGCATCGTGCGAATGGCACAGCGATCCTGTGCCATTCGTTTTTTCTGAGGACGTAGCTCTACGGCGGACCTTTGCAACTGCAAATCGAAAAACTGATCTACGGCGGCGATGGGCTGGCGCGCTTGCCGGCTGACGAGCATGGCCCCGGCAAGGCGGTCTTCGTCCCCTTCGTCATCCCGGGCGAAAGCGTCGAGGGTGAGATTGTCGAAACTCGTGGCGGCTTCAATCGCGCGCGGCTCGAGCTGATCGTCGCACCGTCGGCTGAGCGCATTGAACCAGGCTGCCCCTATTTCGGCCGCTGCGGCGGATGCCATTACCAGCACATCGACTATGCGGCCCAGCTTCGGTATAAAGCCGAGATCCTGCGCGAGACCCTGCGCCGCACGGCCAAGCTCGATCTGGAGCAGGAAATCGCGGTGCACGCCGCCGAGCCGTGGGGCTATCGCAACCGCACCCGCATGCAGGTACGGCATGAGCCGGAGTTCGCCCTCGGCTACTTCCACCACGGCTCGCATTCCTTGCTGCCAGTGGAGAGATGTCCCATCAGCTCGGAGCTGATCAACCGCGCCATCAGGTGTGCGTGGACGCTTGGTCGTGAAGGAGCCGTCTCCAAGAACCTGCACGGGGTGCAATTTTTCGCCGACGACAACGACAGCAAGCTCCTTGTCGAAGCTTATGTCTATCCGGGAACGGACGCGAAAGAGATCGAGCCGTTCGCGGCGGCCCTCCGTCGTTACCTGCAGGAAGCCGCAGGGGTAGTCGTCTTTCCTGCATCGCCCGTGGAGGACGACTCCCGCCAGCGCGCGCCTCTAACGTCGATCCATGAGAAGCCGGCACTGGCGGTCGGGGAAGGCGCGCTGACCTGTCATGCCGCCGGTTTGCAATATCGCGTCAGCGGCGGCTCGTTCTTTCAGGTGAACCGCCATCTGATCGGCAAGCTTGTCGAGATCGTCGTCGGCAAGCGCACGGGACGCGCCGCGCTCGATCTCTACGCCGGCGCGGGACTGTTTACCGCGCAGCTGGCGCGCAACTTCGACCAGGTCATCGCGGTGGAGGCCTCGCCGCAGGCTTTCGCCGACCTCCGGCACAATGTGCCCGCGAATGTGAAGTGCCATCGCATGACGACCGAAGCCTTCCTGGCCGAGCGTGCTGCGAAGCTTGCGCCCGACCTGGTGGTGCTGGACCCGCCCCGCGCCGGCCTCGGCGAAAAGGCAACCGGCGACTTGTGTCGCATGTCCGCCTCGCGTGTGATCTACGTCTCTTGTGATCCGGCAACCCTCTCGCGCGACCTCCGCCGGCTGCTAGAATCGGGGTACCGGGTCGAGCAGGCGCATCTGGTGGACCTGTTTCCGCAAACGTACCACATGGAAACTGTCCTGCACCTGTCGCGCTAGCCGAACGATCCTCACCCGATACCAGGTTCACAGTTCGCGCCGCAAAGCGCCAATCTCGTGGTGGAGGCTGTGATGTACGCGATCGCCATTCTTCGTTACCGCAAACCGCTGGAAGAGGTCGTGAAGCACGTTGATGCGCACCGCGCCTATTGCCAGGGCCTGAAGCAGGAGGGGTTGTTGATCGCCTCCGGGCCGCTGGTGCCGCGCAACGGCGGGGCGATGCTGCTGCGGGTGCCCGATAACGAGGCGCAGGCGACGCTGGACAGCATTCGCGACAACGATCCGTACACGCGGTTCGGACTCGCGCAATATGAACTGTGGCCCTGGGCCCTTGCCTTTGGCGAGGAAGACCTGGACCGCATATAAGCTTCCCATCGGCGCAGAGTCAGGCCGGCGCGTTCCAACACGCCGCTGAATAGGTGGCCAACGCCGCGCGAGTTGGGAGCGGGGACGTTGTGTCCTCAACCACCCTGATTGCGGATTCCGCCGCCCGCCCGACGGCCCGACCGTTGCCATCGGATGCCGTCGATGGACGCTTGGCGCCGAACGCACGTCCATACTGTGGCGGCCAGGAGCCCCTCTTTCTGGCGGCGCTGGCGTTTAGCACAGGCATTGTCGCGGCCAATTACCTTTGGCGGTCGCCGTGGGTATGGCTGGCCGGCTTTCTGTTTGCCGCAATTTCGGCTGCTACCGCCTTGCGCCGTTCTCCTCAACTTGCTTTCGTACTAACTCTGGTCGCCACCGTCCCCCTGGGGGGCTTCTACCTCCAGGCGCGGGACGCCGCACAGCCCGCTATTGCTGCCAATCTGCAGCCCTTTGCGACGGGAGAACGCGAAGTCAGCGTTATCGCCCACGTCATGCGCGAAGGGCTGGTCCGCGACAGTCCGTATGGTGGAAAGGAGGAGTCGATCGACATCGAGAGCGAACAGCTCCAGGTTGGCGATCGCCTGCTGACCGAGCCTGTCGGCATTCGCCTAACCATCTACAGCAAGAAATCCGAGGAAGAGGAGGCACAGGCAGCTGCATCAGAATCCCCGCTAAGACCGTACGGTTACGGACAGCGCCTGCATTTGACCGCCAAATTGCGGGTGCCGCGCAATTATCGCGATCCCGGGGCCATGAATCTGGTCGGCTATCTGGCGTCGCAGGGCATCCGTCTGACCGGCTCCGCGCACATCGATGACGTGCAAGTAGAGCCCGGGTTTGCGGGAAGCCGCATCGGCCTATGGCGCAGCCGTGCGCGCAGCAGTGTGCTGGCGCACATTATGCAGTTGTGGCCCGGCGAGCGCGGCGCGCTGATGCAGGCGGCGCTGATTGGAGGGCGTGCCTTCTTTGGTCGTGAGATCAAAACCGAATTCCAGCGAACCGGCACCTATCACATCCTGGTCGTCTCCGGCATTAATGTCGGGATTCTCGCTTTCGCCGTGTTCTGGCTGTTGAGACATCTGCCAATGGGAGAGACATGGGCGACGGTACTGACGGTTGTGCTGTCATGGGGGTACGCTTTCGTCGCCGATCTCGGCTCACCCATCGTGCGTGCGACCATCACGCTCAACATCTATCTGCTCACGCGATTGCTGTTTCGCGATCGGGCGGGCCTCAATGCTTTGGGCATCGCCGCCCTGGGTATGCTGATTTTCAATCCGCGTACCTTGTTTGAGGCAAGCTTCCAGCTCACATTCCTGGCAGTGATCGCCGTGGCAGGAATTGCCGTCCCCATCCTTCGCCGGAATATTTATCCGCTACAGACCGGCTTGCGCAACATGGACGCGCCGGAGTTCGATTTCTCCCAGCCGACGCGGGCCGCAGAGTTTCGCATTGAGTTGCGCCTGATACGAGCCGCACTGGCGGAAGTAGTTGGACGAAGAGCAGCAACCTGGCTGGTGATTGGCGTCACCCGCTTTGCATTGGCCGCAGCCCAATTGCTGTTCGTCTCTGTCATTATCGAGCTGGCACTGGCGATTCCCATGGCCTGGTATTTTCATCGCGCCACAACGCTGGCGCTCCCCGCCAATGCGCTCTCGCTGCCCATTGCCTCGGTGCTGTTGCCGAGCGCCGCCCTGGCGGTAACGCTTTCCTATGCCTCGTTGTGGCTCGCCCATGCCCCGGCGGCGCTGACCGCTTACGCGCTCGACGCGCTCACCGGAACTATCCGTCTGGTGGGGCATTTCAGGGTGGCGGACCTCCGTGTGCCCTCGCCGAGTCTGGCGGCTTGCGTTGGGGGAGCGCTGGCGGTCGCCCTTGCTCTCCTCTTATCGCGACGCCGTATTCTGGCCGGAGTTGGCGTAGCGGGTCTTCTCATATCGGCCACTTGGGTGGTTCTTGTACCCCCGACTCCGCAACTCCACTCCGGAATCCTGGAGATCACGGCCATCGATGTGGGACAGGGAGACTCGATTCTTCTGGTCACTCCCGACGGCAAGACTCTTCTGATCGATGCCGGGGGAATGCCGGTAAATTCACATTCGGAATTCGACGTGGGTGAGGAGGTGGTGTCTCCGTATCTCTGGTCGCGCGGCATTCGCCGGCTGGACGCGGTTGCCATCTCGCACGCGCATGCCGATCACATTGGCGGAATGAGCAGCGTCATCGCGAACTTTCAGCCTCACGAGTTATGGTATGGCGTACTGTCGCCGACCGGCGGCTTCGAGGCGGTGCAACGAACGGCACGAGCCTTGCACGTGCAAGAGCGGCAGTTTTCGGCGGGGGCTACGTTCGAATTCGGCGGTGTCCAGGTCCGGGTATTGAATCCGCAGCCCGGGTGGGGGGCGCGCGATCCGGCGCAGGACGATGAATCGCTGGTGCTGCACGTTCAGTATGGCGCGACATCGGCATTGCTGGTGGGCGATGCACACCAGCGGATCGAAAACTTTCTTATCAGGGAAGCTCCCCAGGCCGACCTGCTGAAGGTCGGTCATCACGGCAGCGCCACCTCCAGTTCGCCGGAGTTCCTGCAGGCGGTGAAGCCGCATTTCGCGGTGGCATCGGTAGGCTTCTACAACTCATTTCGGCATCCGCGCCCGGAGGTGATGAAGCGTTATGCGGATGCGCATGTCATCACCTACCGTACGGACCTTGCGGGAGTGGTTTCGTTCTATCTCGACGGCAGGCGAGTCAACGCGCAGCCGCATTCGTTGCGGTCAGACGCTTTGCCATAGCTAAACCGGCTCTTCGCTGACCGCCTCGTCCGCGCCGGCGGCGGCGTTATTGCGAGAGGCGTCAATGGTCTCTCTGGCTTCCTCCGCCTGCTCCGGTCGAACCAGGATCACGACCCCGCCGACCCCGGGCAGAATGTCCTGCGGCGCCTCCCGGTTCTGAATCATGGCTTCGATTCCCGCCGATTCCAGCAAGCCGCGCACGACCATTGCTTCGGATTCCTCGTCGGTATCGAAAACCTTCACCAGCTCCTCATGACCCTCTTTGGCTTCTGCCATAGCTCCTCCGAAAGCTTCGATGCAGCGAATCAGCTCGTCGCCTGTTGCAGCTGTTGATTCGTTTCCCGGCTCGAATCGCGCAATTTCGTTGTATGATGCCGTCCAATACGCCCACGGAACTCACATCTGACCGGTACTGCGCAACGGGGGCAGCGTAGCGCACATCAAATTGTAGCGGAAAGCACGCGGCAGAGCGCGAAAGCTGCTCCTCGAAGGGGAACTCATGGGGCTATCGGAACGCAACCAACTCAGCACATCGCAACCGGTTGCAAGTAATCAGGAACAGGAAGACGAGCGCCGCAAGCTGCGCCGGCTGCAAATCATGATGAACATGGTGATGTCGGTCATCAGCCAGGATGAGGAGCTTACGGTAGAAGAAGCCGCGGAGCTGGCGGCCAATGCCAAGCGCGCGGCCCTGGCCATGTTTCCCGACAAGGAGTTCGCCTACGACATCCTCTACCGCCCGCGCCTGCAGCGCCTGATTGCCGAGCGTTTTCGAGTGCAGTAGCTTAATGGCTGCGCGAGGCTGAATCTCACTCCCGCTCACTTGCTGATGCTGGCGAGATAAACCGTTACCGTCCCCCAAAACAACTTAGCGCGCATCTGCACCGGAAGATGGCGATCGTCGTCGCTATACCAGATCCAGATTCTGCCCTTGTTCTTGAGCAAGGCGCCCGAGTCGCCCTCCGGACCGACGCGTACCGTCTTGAAGACTCCTGCCGGCGTCTTGACTTCCTCTCTGGCTTCCACGTGCGCCTGGGCCGTCACCGTCTTCCCCCCATCATTCACCGGGAAGATGTAGGTATCCGACGGCTGCAGAGGGAGACTTGCAATGTATAGGATTCCGGAAACGATGTCGGTCACGCAGCCGGGAATATCGTTCTCCGTTTTCTTCTGCTGATTGTCCTTGAGGTTACGCTCCTCCAGCACAGCTTTGCCGCGAGCATAGTCATAGGTAACCACCGTCTCGCGCTGGCGTGCGCCCTCTTCCGTATGCTTGACGAGCTTGTACGAGCACAGTTTGCTGGCATCAGAATAAGTGTTCAAGCGGTCCTGGACGCGATACAGCATAGCGACCACGCCGGAGGAGTCGGCAGTTGCCGCAATATGGTTCTGGCTGCCGCTCTGCTCGATGCGGAGGGTGGCTACGCCCGCATCGATGAAGCGCCACTCACCCGCGTAATGAAGCGTCTCTCCATAGGGAAAATGAAAACCTGCCCGCAAAGGCTGGATGCGCGAGGCCCTGCCGGTTTGCGAGTCTGCAGGCACACGGCTTGGCTGTCCCGCCGACGTGTTTGCGGGAACGCCCGCAGCGAGCATTACGCTTACCATAGCGGTCGAAATTATTCTGGGCACGCAGTTGCTCAAGAATGTCACTTCAATCCTGGAAACCACAGGATTTTCGCCACCAGCAGCGCCAACATGGCGGCGGCGCCGAGCAGGGCATTGTATTCGCGGTGCCGGAAGTATAACTCACGGGAGAAGCCGCGAGTCATGCCCCGGAACCAGAGCGTCCGCGGCACTAGGCTGGGGACGCGCTGTATGTAATCTGCGTATCCAGCGAAATTTTCGCGGAGATAACTCTGCTCGCTGCGAATGACAGGCACATAAACGGCCAGAAAGAACACAAGGAGCGCTATCCCGATCCAGAGGTCGCGGGCGGCGACAGCAAAGCCGATGGCGATGATAATGGACCCCAGATACAGCGGATTGCGCACGTAGGCATAAGGGCCGCTGGTTGTCAGCTCGCGGTTTTTTTGTACGTGGCCGGATGCCAAGGCCCGCAGCGCAATGCCGAGCGAGGCGATCGCCATGCCGGCAACAATCCCGGGCCAACTGGGCCGGGCGCGCCACACATAGAATGCAGCGAATAGAAATCCCAGCGGCACCCGGATACGCCGGGCATGCTGGCTCCAGCTCTGGGCTGCTCCAGCAATGATGCCATCAGGCACCGCATACTCCGTGGTCTTGCAACCTGATCTTCATCGACTCCTGCGGCTCCCTGTCGGCAGCAGCGCAATCATGGCGGAGGTGGAATGGTCTTTTGGATCGCCCACAATTTCCACCCGCCCTCCGCAGGCCAGCACCTCATCGCGTTCCGGTACGCTCTCGCGCGTGTAGTCAGTGCCCTTGGCCTGAACGTCGGGACGGATTTCACGAATCAGTGCGCGCACATCGGGTTCGGAAAAAATCAGCACTGCATCAACGTCTGCCAGAGCAGCGACGATCTCAGCGCGCTCCCCTTCCGGCATCAGCGGACGACCCTCTCCCTTGATGCGGAGCACGCTGTCGTCCGAATTGAGAGCAACGATGAGCTTGCCTCCCAACGCCTTCGCACCGCGCAGATAGCGCACATGACCCACATGCAGCAGGTCGAAGCAGCCGTTAGCGAGCACAATCTGCTCGCCGGCTGCGCGCCATTCGGCAACGCGCTGTCGCAAGTCGTCGCGGGTAAGAACTTTCACCAGGTGCTGCATTTCAGGTTTCAACTCGAAGCTCGAACGTCTTCGCGGGTGGCGATCTCGTCGATCGCAGCGATTAATTCCTTCGCCAACACGGTCGCGGTACCCCGTTTCATGACAACAATGCCGCCTGCGAGATTCGCCAGCTTCGCTGCCGTGACCGTATCCGCTCCGGCCGCCAGGGCGGCAGTGAACGTGGCAATCACGGTGTCGCCGGCGCCGGTGACGTCGACAACCTGGTCGGAGCCAAAGATTGGGATCGTCAGCGGCTCCGCGTCCCTCTCAAACGCTACCATGCCATCCCGGCCGCGGGTGATCACCAGCGACTCCAGCCGCAACTCTTTCATCAGCCTTTCGCCCGCGCGGAAGAGCGCCTCATCATTGTGGCCGATCTTGATGCGCAGCGCCTCTTCGACCTCCGGCTCGTTAGGTGTAGCTGCAGTTGCGCCTTCGTACTCCAGGATCCGATAGCGCGAGTCCAGCGTGACCGGCTTGTTTTGCAGGCAGCCGTTCGACTTGATAAACGCCAGCAACCGCGGCGTCGCCGCGCCATAGCCATAGTCGGAAACCAGCAAGGCATCCGATGCCTGAGCATAGTCACGCGCGGCGTTCACCAGGTTGAGCAGCACGGGATGCAGGTCACCCAACGGCTCAGGTTCCCGGTCTACTCGCACCACCTGCTGACGGCTAGTATGCGACATTCCCGCCAGAATTCTTGTCTTAGTAGTTGTGGTATGCCCCTTCAACCGCTGGATGCCGCTGGTTGAGATTTTGTGCTGCTTGAAGTGGTCGATCAACAGACAGCCTGCCTCATCATCTCCCACCACGCCGACGGGCAGCACACTCACCCCAAGCGACGCCAGGTTCATGATGGCATTGCCGCCGCCGCCGGGCACGACCGTACGCTCGCGATGCTTCAGGATAAGCACCGGCGCTTCGCGCGAGACTCGCGCGATCTCTCCGAAGATGAACTCGTCGGCCACCAGGTCGGCCACCACTGTGACAGACACCTCGTGAAACGAGCGCACCATCTTCTTCCAGCGTTCCGTGTCCTTTGGTTGCTTGTTCATGAAGTCAAGCGACTGCCAATCCGGCGTTGCCGTCGTTCGCGAGTCTCTGAAACGGTAGCAAATAAACAGCAGCCGTCAAAGGCCATGCGGCAGCCGGTAGTGTGTCAGTTTGGAATTCGTGGCGGTGGAAGAGCCGGACTTCAGTCCGGCGAAAACATGGGCCATTGACAGCGGCTTTAGCCGCGGCAACCCGGGCTAAAGCCCTATTCCATCGTCGACCTTACGGCACGGCTGAAGCCGTGCCCTTCCACCGCTTCGGCACACTGAAGCCGCGCTCTTCCACCTCTTCGGCACGCTGAAGCCGTGCCCTTCCACCGCTCAGGTTTCAGACGTCCCATTACCCGGCAATCTCAACCGCGCTCCGAACTCCCCATACATTCGGTACAAGTATGACATCAGACCGAAGCCGGCTGGGCGTGAACCAAACAGTAGACGGTTATAATTGAGTTCTGGGCATGACGGTCGCAACCTTCCAGGACAAGTTGAGCGCCTCCGGAGCACAGATGGGAAGCTATCGTGGCGCCGAAACACCGGCCAGCTTTGGCGATCCGGCAGCGGAGTTTCATGCTTTGCGAAACGGCGCTGGCGCCTTCGACATGAGCTGGCAAGCCAAGCTGCTCATTCACGGCAAAGATCGCACCCGCTGGGCGAACGGAATGGTCACGAACAACATCCGCGACTTGGCTCCCGATCGCGGCCTGTATAGCTTCATTCTGACGCCGCAAGGCCGGAACCAGGGTGACCTCGTCGTCTATAACCGTGGCGATAATTTGCTGGGAACCACCGATCGCGAACAAGCGGATGGCGTCCTGGCACTGCTTCGGCGTTACATCATCATGGACAAGGTGGAGATCGAGGACATCAGCGAAAAGCTCGTGTCCATAGGCGTTGGCGGGCCGAAGGCAGTCGAGACCTTATCGCGCGCCGGTATCGATGCGGCTGCACTCGAACCCGGGCAGGTGGTGGATACAACTTGGCGGGATTTCCCCATTTCCGTGGTGCGCAATACGCACCCGAACTCCGACAGCCATGAGATTTGGCTGGCGCCGGAGAGTGTCGACACGCTCTGGCAAGCGCTGGTCAACGCCGGCGCGCAGCCGGTGGGCAGCGGCGCTCTGGAGTTGTATCGCATCGCGCGCGGCATTCCGCGGTATGGCGTAGACCTTCGCGAACGTGACCTGCCGCAGGAGACCGGCCAGGAGCACGCGCTGAATTTCAGCAAAGGCTGCTACATCGGACAGGAGATCGTCGAACGCATCCGCTCGCGGGGCAGCGTGCATCGGACGCTGATCGGTTTTGAGCTTCAGGGCGATCCGCCGGAGCGGGGCGCCAAGGTTCTTGCCGGCGATAAAGAAGCAGGCGAGATCACCAGCGCCGCGCGCGTGCCAGTGGGCGACGCCGGACGCAGCCTGGCCTTGGGGTATCTGCGGCGCGAGTTTGTCACACCCGGTGCTACAGTGAAAGTTGCCGGACAGAACGCGACCGTGCGCGAGCTGCCTTTCGAGATTTAGCATCGGCTCCGGCCCGAGGCAGAGCTTGGATTGCGGTGGCAACCGGACGAACTGCCCGGAATAACTACAATCGTTTGACCTATGCCGGAAAAAGAAAAGAAACCCGACTTCGTTGTTACCGACCGACGCCTGTTCAGCGCCGAAGGCGAACTGCGTCAGGACGTTGTGCAAGACGAGGAGCGGCGCGCCGAGCATGAACGCGAGAAGCGCGAAGCACAGCAGCGCCGCAACGAAGAGCGGACCGCCCAGAAGCAACCCGAGACTCCCCCGACGGCAAATCCGGCGGAGGAGCCCGAGCTTGAGCCGCTCACTGCGCAGGAACAGCAAGCGTCAGCCGACGCCTACCAAAAGTCGGCGCGCGAGGTCGACGCCCGCATCGAGCAGGAGATGCGAAAGCAGGGCCGCCCCCACAGCGCGGAGGACTTTCAGGTCAGCTTCGACAAGTTCATCGCCTCGCTGTACATGTCTGCACTCATGCACCTGGGCTTGGCAGCCCCGCCGGGTGAAAAGCCGATGGTCGATTTGATGGGAGCCCGCCAAACCATCGACACCGTCGCCATGCTGCAGGAAAAGACCCGGGGCAACTTGACGCCTCACGAAGAGGGGATGCTGCAGAACATTCTTTACGAGCTGCGCATGGCCTATCTGGAAGTGACCAATATGATCACCAATCCGCCGCCTGGCGCCGCCCCCGAACGCCGAAGCTGATGCGTGCGACGCTCACGGTTTTGGGCAGCGGGACCTCGATGGGGGTGCCGACGATCGGCTGCGATTGCGCGGTCTGCACCTCGGCCGATCCCCACGACCGGCGCACGCGGCCCTCGATCATGGTGCAGTGGGATGGCCGCACTGTGCTCATCGACACCACGCCCGATTTTCGCGAGCAAGCGATCCGGGAAAACATCAGCCGCATCGATGCGGTGCTTTACACCCATGGTCATGCCGACCACATTCTTGGCCTTGATGACGTACGGCCACTGAGTTTCCCGCGTATCACCGGAGGCAAGAAGATTCCGCTGTACGCCAGCGACAATACCAGCCGCGCGTTGCGAAGCGTGTTTCGATATATTTTCGACGCTAACTACAAGTATGGCGGTCTGGCGCAGGTGGAGCTGCTGCCTTTGAATGGGCCCTTGGAGTTGTTCGGGGCAAAGTTCGAGCCCATCCTGGTCATGCACGGCGACGTGGCAATCGAGGGCTACCGCTTCGGCCGGGCGGCCTATCTCACCGATTTCAGTTCCGTGCCGGAGCAATCCCTGGCGCAGCTGGAGGGGCTCGAAATTTTGTTTCTGGATGCATTGCGGCACCATCCGCACCCTACGCATTCCACGGTGGAGAACTCGCTGAAAATTGCCGAGCGAGTGCGGCCGAAACGCACTTATTTTACCCACATCTCTCACGACCTGCCCCACGAGGCAACGAACGCCGCATTGCCGGAGGGTGTTCAGCTCTCGTATGACGGGTTAAAGCTGGAATTCGAGCTGTAGAAAGCTTATGCAGGTCTTCCGCCTTCTCGAGGATGTGCCCGCCGACTTCGGTCCCACCGTGGTCAGCGTGGGCAATTTCGACGGCGTTCATCGCGCTCACCAGGAAGTTGTCCGCAATATGGCGGAGCGAGCGAGCAGCTTCGGCGGCAAAGCCGTGGTCGTGACCTTCGAGCCGCATCCGCTTCGCATCCTTCGTCCGGACATCGCTCCCAAATTGCTTACCCCGTTGCCCACCAAGCTGAGGCTGCTGGAGCAGAGGCACCTCGATAGCGTACTGGTCCTGCCCTTTACCCGCGATTTGTCGATGATGAGTGCCGAGGATTTCGCCCGCGAGGTATTGGCGGAAAAGTTGCGCGCGCGCGAAGTGCATGAAGGATACAACTTCCATTTCGGCCACAAGGCGAGTGGCAACGTTGCCACACTGGCGGATCTCGGCCGCCGCTTCGGTTTCGAAGCCAGGATCTTTTCCGAGCAGCTTATAAGAGGCCATCATGTCTCGAGCAGCGAGGTTCGCAAGCTGATCGCGGAAGGCCGGGTGAGCCGGGCGCGCGCGCTGCTGGGCCGCCCGTTCAGCATACTGGGCAATCCCGGACGGGGGCGCGGCTACGGCCACAAGTACACTGTGCCCACCATCAACTTCGCGCGCTATGACGAGCTGGTTCCGGCCGACGGCGTATACATCACCTGGTTGCGTGTCGACGGGCAGTGCTTCGAGGCGGTGACCAATGTTGGCAATCGCCCCACCTTCGGCGCCGAATCCTTCGCCATCGAAAGCCACATCCTTAACTTCCATACCATCGAATTGCTGCCCGACTCCGAACTGGAGCTGTTCTTCCTCAAGCGCCTGCGGCCGGAGATCAAGTTTCCGGCGGTCGAAGCTCTGCGCGAGCAGATCGCGAAAGACGTGCACAAGGCGAGGCGGTATTTCCGGCTGGCGAAGTGCCGTTCCATATCCATCGTTTCCTGAAAACCGATCCGACTTTCACGGTTGGTTCCAGCGTGGATGTCGCTGTACTATTCACTTTTCATGCCGCAACTGCCGATCCTGAACACGCGCTCGCAACACGCCGAGGAACTGGTGCTGGTGGGCTTCCGCCTCGACCCGCGGCACGATGGCGCGCAGTTCTATACATTGCTGGCAGTGGGCGGCGAGAATGAACGCCCGCTTACCGCCGACGGAGCCCTGATTTTCTTCTCGCGGCCGGAGTTGGCCGGCAAGGCTCTCGCGTTGGACAGCGAACTATCGAAGCTGGGGCCACCTCCGCCGGAGATGGACACCTTCTGCGACATCGCGCAAACGCTCCATCTGGTGAACGCTCAGGATGCCGATCCGGAAGGCGTTATTCTCGAGTGCCTGCTCGTTTTCGACGACCTGGTGCGCGCCACCCGCCTGCACATGCCCGATCGTTATCAGGGACTGCTGACGGAGCTGGCCGCACGGCTGACCGAACGCACGTCGCTGCGCGCCATCTTTCGCAGTCACGCCCTGCGCGAACACGTGGAGGACGCGCTGCTGTGGTGCATTGGCGCAATGGCCGCGAAATCCAGGTTGCTTACCGATTAGAAAAGGAAGCAGCTGCGGCAACAGATCGAGAGCGCGATTGCTCCAAACCCATCTCACTCCCCAAATGTCGTTGCCGCGGATTTACGCTACTCAGGCGTGAAGTAGTCGATGGTGACGGGGTTCTCGAACAACGAATAATCGCGGGTCACGACCGTGATGCCGGTATCGGTAACGTGATATTTCTGGCGGTCGGCTTCGGTGTCGTATCCGATGACCGTTCCCTCAGGAATATGCACGTCGCGATCGATGATCGCCCGGCGGACACGGCAATGGCGCCCGACATTCACGTGCGAGCAGACGATGCTGGTATCGACGTGAGCGTAGGAGTTTACCCGCACATCGGGCGAAAGGACAGAGTTCCGCACCGAGGCGCCTGAAATGATGCAGCCCATCGAGACCATGCTGTCGTGGGCCTCGCCCGTGCGTCCCGGGTCGTTGAAGACGAACTTGGCCGGCGGATACTGCCGCATGTGCGTGCGGATTGGCCAGGCACTGTCGTACAGGTTAAATACGGGCGCTACCGAAACCAGATCCATATTGGCTTCGTAGTAGGCCTCAAGCGTACCCACATCACGCCAGTACAAGGCTTCCTTCTTGTTCTCATCGATGAAATTGAACGAGTAGACTTTGTAATCCTCGAGCATGCGCGGCAGGACGTTGTGTCCAAAATCGTGTTTCGAATCCGGGTCCTCCGCGTCCTTCAGCAATACCGGGATCAGCACATCGGTGTTGAACAGATAGATGCCCATGGAAGCGGAGACCATGCGCGGGTTATACGGTGAACGCAGATCGGTCTGCTGCGGCTTCTCCTGAAAGCCAACAACGCGGCCATCGCGGTCGATTTCCACCACACCGAAATGCTTGGTTTCGGAAGGCTCGATCAGGATGGTGGCGATGGTAACGTCGGCGCCCGAATCGCGGTGCTGCCGCTGCATCAGCCCATAGTTCATTTTGTAGATGTGATCGCCGGAGAGAATGAGAACGTGTTTGGGCTGTTCCGAGCCGATGGAATAAATGTTCTGGTATACCGCGTCGGCTGTGCCCATGTACCAGTTCTCGCTGACCCGCTTCATGGGCGGCAGGATCTCGATAAACTCGCCTAACTCCCGGCCAACAATATTGCCCCAACCTTCACGGATATGGCGGTTGAGCGACAACGCTTTGTACTGGGTGAGAATGTAGACCCGGCGCAGGTCGGAGTTGATGCAGTTGGAAAGGGTAATGTCGATGATGCGGTAGATTCCGCCGAATGTGACCGCCGGCTTCGCGCGATCGCGGGTCAGCGGGTACAGGCGTTCGCCCGCTCCCCCTGCCAGCAGAACTCCTAGAGTGTCTCTCATCGGCTACGTGCAGATCTGGAAAAGGCCTTGATCGATCGCGGAAAGACGGAACACACGGAATTATTCTCACTCTGAAAAGAATGTTCCTGTGAATTCCGTATTTCCGTGGTGAAAACGATTTCCTGCCCAACGAGGCCGAATATAGCACAGCGGTCCGGTCCGGGCGGCGATCCTAATCGTCCTCCACGCGAATGCGCAACGACTTTAGGAATTTCTGGTCCTGGGCCGTGATGCTGAACTGCGCAGAAGACTGCTCCGGCGCCTCGGTTTCGTCGCTGTCATGCTGGTTGAATCCGATGGTGGCCTCGAGTACGACAAACACGTCGTAGCCACCTGCTTTGATACGCGCAATCACGTCGGCGATCTGCTCGGAATCGGAGAGCGAGTTGTTGATGGCGTCCCCCAACTCTCTCATCATGCTCTTCAGTCGCTTGTCCACGATCTCCACCTGGGCGTTGTGAGAATCGGCAAGACGATGTTCGCACACCCACCTTTGAAGTGAAAGCTCTGCGACACCGGCGAACCACGTCCTAAATTATTTGATGCCGGAGAGGCGCAGAAGTTTTGTAGGCCTGGTGCCCCTGAATCTGTTACCGGAAGAGAAAAACAGGTGTTGCTGGTTGGTAAACTATGGTTTGGGCTACTGCAAGGGCTCGGAGGCAGTGGTGCAGTTTGGGATTTTTGGCGGTGGAAGCGCCGGACTTCAGTCCGGCGAAACCATGGGCTATGACGGCAGGTTTAGCCGCGGCAACCGGGGCTAAAGCCCGTTCCGTCATGGTCGTTTCGGCACGGCTGAAGCCGTGCCCTTCCACCGCTCAGATTTTCAAACTGACCCACTGCCGACTCGGAGGTGGGGTTGACGTCGCGGGGTTTCAGCACGCTGGGTCGTGCGTTCCTGAGGGTTGCCGGAACCAGAACCGGCGAGAACCGCTGGGTGCGCGCGCTCTACAAGGGCGCCAGCGTCACCTTACAGAGCACCACGCGTGTGCTTCATGTGCTCTGGCTGGAGGTCACGGGGCTATTTTTCATGGTCCTGGCAATTGTGGGCGCGGCGGCGGCAGTCCGTGAGCATCACCGGCAACTGGCAGGCGCAGGCTCGACCAGCAAGGTTGTACTGGCGGCGGGCTTCGCGGTACTCTTCGGCTACTTTGGCGTGAGCTCATTCTGGAGGTCGAGGAAGAGATAGTAGGGTTGGAATTTCGGGTTTCCGCCCCTTGGGGTGCTTGAAACTGGCCCCTGTGACGCGCGTCATAGCCCGGTGATTGGCGCGCCGTTCACAATAGAGATTCATCCTTTAAATCGAGGCCCATCGTCATGGCCGAAACCAAGACACAATCCGCCGTTCTGAGTAGGCCCACGCAAAACCAGCAAACCTCTTCTCACATCACCGTGAATCCGCTGTATACGCCGAGCGATCTTGAGGGTTGGGATTACGACCGCGAGCTGAGCTATCCGGGGCAGTTTCCCTATACCCGCGGCGTTCAGGCCACCATGTACCGCGGCCGGCTGTGGACGATGCGGCAGTACGCCGGCATGGGCGACGCCGAGGAATCCAATCGCCGCTACAAGTATCTGCTCAGCAACGGCACCACCGGCCTGAGCGTGGCCTTCGACCTGCCGACGCAGATCGGGCTCGACTCCGACAACCAGCTCTCCATGGGCGAGGTCGGAAAGGTTGGCGTCGCCATCGACTCCATCGAAGACATGATGCGCCTGTTCGACGGCATCGACCTGGAGAAGATTTCGACCTCGATGACCATCAACGCGACCGCATCGATCCTGCTCGCGCTGTACATCGTCACCGCGCAGCGCACCGGTCGCAATGTCGCCAAGCTGGCGGGCACGATCCAGAACGATGTGCTCAAGGAGTACATCGCACGCGGGACCTACATTTATCCTCCGGCGCAAGCCATGCGGATTATCACCGACATCTTCTCGTACGCCAACGAGCACGTTCCGGAGTGGAACACGATTTCGATCTCCGGCTATCACATGCGTGAGGCCGGCTCGACGGCCGTCCAGGAAGTGGCGTTCACCCTCGCTAATGGCATGACGTATGTGCAGGCGGCCATCGATGCCGGGCTCGATGTCGACAAATTTGCGCCTCGCCTGTCGTTCTTCTTCAATGCGCACAGCAATTTTCTGGAGGAGGTGGCGAAGTTCCGCGCTGCCCGGCGCATGTGGGCGCGTATTATGCGCGATCGCTTCGGAGCCAAAAATCCCAAGTCGATGATGCTGCGCTTCCACACGCAGACGGCCGGGTCTACGCTGACCGCGCAACAGCCGGAAAACAACATTGTGCGCACCGCGTTGCAGGCCATGTCGGCGGTCTTGGGCGGAACCCAGTCGCTGCACACCAACTCCTTTGACGAGGCGCTGGCGCTGCCTACGGAACAATCTGCGCGTATTGCATTGCGCACCCAGCAGATCATCGCCTACGAATCCGGAGCGGCCCAGACGATCGACCCGCTGGCGGGCTCCTACTACATCGAATCGCTGACCAATCAGATTGAGGCCAACGCGCTCGCTTATCTGGACAAGATCGATGCCATGGGCGGAATGCTGAAGGCCATCGACCGCGGCTACGTGCAGCAGGAGATTCAGAACGCAGCCTACGAGTACCAGAAAGCCGTGGACGAGAAGCAGGCCATCGTGGTCGGCGTCAATTCGTTCACGCTGGAGCACGAGAACCCGGTTCCGCTGCTACATATGGACGAGGCGCTGGAGCGCAGGCAGGTGGAACGCGTGCGCGCCTTACGCGCTAAGCGTGAGCAGGCTAAATGGGCGGCGGCGGTGAGGCGTGTGGAAGAGACTGCCAAAGGCACAGGCAATCTGATGCCGGTGATCGTCCAGGCCATAGAAGCGAATGCCACGGTCGGCGAAATTTCCGACGCCATGCGGCACGTATATGGCGAATACCATGAAACCGTGGTGATCTAACGCTGAGGAAAAGCCCAGGTTGCCGGCCTGGCGGGCGAACCTGGGCAGCGTTAGTTTATGACAGCGTTAGACGCTCAGGCGCGGAGCAGTTGCTTTACTGGAGACATGCCCCAGATGCCCGACAGAATCACTTCTGCCGCAATCGCCGTCAGCACACCTTTCCACTTGTAACTGAGCGGCGCAAAAATGGCCGCCGCCGCCGCTGCCGATCCGACCGCTAACCGAAGCTTCTCTTCCGTTCCACTCATGTTCGACTCCTTCCGCATCTGTCGTAATTGAGTTTCAAAATCTGTCATGGCTTCCTTTCGGATTGATGAAGATGTAACTGTGATTAGCCGCGTGCCGTAGCGGATGCCTGTTCGCCGGTATGACTAGTTGCAACAACCGCCTCGATGCCGGACAGCAACCCGCAAGGCATAGCGAAGCAACTCAGACCCGGAATCGCCGAGTGAAATCAATGGGCCGGCTACTCTGTTTGGCTGTTGAGTGAAGTAAAACTCCGGGGGCGTAAACTGGCAGCAGGGAAGGGTCGCTGGAGCAAGCCGGGGAATGCGCTCGCAAATCAGACTCGGACGAATTGCCGGCATCGAGATCGGTCTCCATTACAGCTGGTTCATCATCGCGTTCCTCATCGGCATGTCGCTGGTTGGAGAATTTCACAGCACCATGCCGCAGTGGAGCAAGGCGGTAACATGGTCGGCTGCTTGCGTTACTGCGCTGCTGTTTTTCGTCACGCTGCTGCTTCACGAACTGGCGCACTCTCTGGTTGCGAAGGCCAAGGGCCTCAAGGTGCGGGCCATTACGCTGTTCGCGCTCGGCGGCGTCTCGCAAATCGAATCCGAAGCCCCCAATGCCAAGACTGAGTTCTGGATCGCGATTGTGGGGCCGCTCTCAAGCCTCCTCATCGGCGCGATCTGCCTGGGGGTGGCGCGCGGGATAGGCTGGACCAAGCTGACTGTGGCGCAGAACCCGGTCGCTGCCGTGCTGCTCTGGCTCGGCTACATCAATCTCACGCTGGCCGTCTTCAACATGATTCCAGGTTATCCTCTGGACGGCGGTCGCGTGCTGCGCGCCATCATCTGGTTCTTCAACAAAAATGCTGTGCGCGCCACGCAATTGGCTGCGCGCGTCGGCCAGGTGGTCGCCTTCCTCTTCATCCTGTACGGGCTTTTTCGGTTCTTCACGGTAGAAAACTTCGGAGGCCTATGGCTCGCCTTTATCGGTTGGTTTCTCCTGGACGCCTCGCGCAGCAGCGCGGCGCAGGTGGAGCTGATGGACCTGTTGCGCGGCCGCACCGTCGCCGACTTGATGGAGCGCGACTGCCCGGTGGTTCCTTCTCACCTCAGCCTCTACGACTTTGTCCACCAGCTTATGCTGCGCAATGGGCGGCGATGCTACATTGTGGTACAAGGCGATCAGTTAGTCGGGCTAATCACCCCGAATGAAGTAAAGCACGTGCCTGCCGAGGAATGGCCGCAGACGAGCGTGCAGAGTGCAATGCGGCCTGTGTCGCAGCTGAAAGTGGTCTCGCCGGAGACGCCGGTTGTGCAAGCCCTCGAGGTCATCAGCCGGGATGACATCAATCAGTTGCCGGTAGTTGCTGGGGGACGGCTGCACGGAGTTTTCTCGCGCGCCAGCGTCACGGGTTTTCTGCGTAATCGCGCAGAGCTGCTGCGGCGGTGACGCGCGGCTGCAGATGTCGCGATGGTCACAAGCTGCGACAGATGATGACGCGTTGAATCCTTGCGAGCACGGCAATTTCGGTACACGCAGCACTCGTCGAGTTCAGAAGACTGTCGCGGGTCAGAAGATTGTCATCACGAGCAGAGCGAGGGATCTGCTGTCCTTCCGAGTCACGGAAAACAGATCCCTCGCTGCGTTTGTGATGACAATCTTCTAGTCTGGACCGCGTTTGGCGTACCCGCGGCGGTTCTGTTCGAAGCGCATCTGTTGTTCCGCTACCGTGCTGTTCGAAGCGCGCCGGGCATATCCGCTTGTTCAAAGCGCAACGGGCGTATCCACGGCCGTGCTTCCAAGTAAGGTTCATAGCTTCGGCAGCACGATGCCTTTTTGCGCCTGGTATTTGCCGCCGCGATCTTTGTAGCTGGTTTCGCAGGTTTCGTCGGACTGAAAGAACAGGATCTGGCAGAGGCCTTCGTTGGCGTAGATGCGCGCCGGCAGCGGCGTCGTGTTGGAAATTTCCAACGTGACGAAGCCTTCCCACTCGGGCTCGAACGGCGTGACGTTCACGATAATGCCGCAGCGCGCGTAAGTCGACTTGCCAACACAAACGGTCAACACGTCGCGCGGAATCTTGAAGTACTCCACCGAGCGCGCCAGCGCAAACGAGTTCGGCGGGATGATAGCCACATCGGTCTGAATGCTGACAAAGGAGCGCTCATCGAAATGCTTGGGATCGACGATGGTGCTGTTGACGTTGGTAAAAATCTTGAATTCGTCAGCGACACGCAGATCGTATCCGTAAGAAGACAGCCCGAACGAGATCACTCCTTCACGTATTTGCTTTTCCGAAAAAGGGTTGATCATGTCGTGCTCGGTAGCCATTTTGCGGATCCAGCGGTCGCTTTTGATGGACATATGACTCCTTGAGTTGATGATTTCGGCTGTCGCGGGTAGAGCCAGCCTTCAGGCTGGCGCTCGGGCGTCACTCTAGAGTTCTGAGGCAGGTTGTCATCTCCGATAACGACCTGCCTCACACGCTGTATATCGCACGGGGACGCGGCGCTGAAGCGCCGCTCTACCTGGAACCGTGAACGGAAACGTCATCTTACGGAATGCGGAGCGAATTGACAAAGCTCTTATGCTAGACAGGTGCGTCGGCACGCCAATCAGACGCTGATCTTGGGCAACGTCGTGCTGTTGCTCGGGGTTTTAGCCCTGCCGCTTCCGTTCTTCGCCCAAAGCGAGACGATCACGATCAAGCGCCATTCTCGCGGCGGCAAGAATTCGCCGGGCGAACTCGCGCTGCTTTACGGTGAACTGGATGGACACTCCGCCGTATTGCAGTGCGTGTTGTCGCACAGCGATTGCCATGAGCTGCCCGCGGGCGAATATAACATCGAGCGGCTGCTCGAGGGCGAAGGCTCGTACAAGGATTGTCCCAACGTAGACATCTACCGATTGGGAGCGGATTCGTTCAAGGAAGAGCCGCTGGGGGAGTACTGCTTGGTGGAGCGGAACTAGACTGTGCCGCTCTATCCTGGACGCGGTGGTTGACAACCGGCTTGCGCTTCACTACGATTCGCCCATCCCATCGCAAGCCGCTGTAGCGCCAAGGGCGAGCGATCCCTGCGGAGCCACTTGTGATCAAACTAGATCTGATCAACGAAGTCGTTACCAAGACGGGCGTGACCAAGACCAAGGCCGAAATGGCCGTCGAGACCGTCTTCGAGAGCATGAAGAAGTCTCTGGCCCGCGGCGACCGCATTGAGCTGCGCGGCTTTGGCGTCTTTACCGTACGGCCGCGCAAGACTGGCATTGGACGTAATCCGCGCACCGGCGCCGAGGTCAATATTCCGCCCGGCAAAGCCGTCCGCTTCAAGCCCGGCAAAGAGCTGCAGTCCATCGAGTAGAGCAGTGGCAGGTGGTCAGGGGCCAGTACGGAAGGTAAACTGGTAACAGTAGCAACTAGTCACTGACCACTGGCCACTGCTTTTCATGTCTGAATCCACGCCTCCAGTCTCCTACACCTTCGAGGTTTCCTCCTACCCGCAGGTATTCATCGCTGCCCCTGCGCGGTACCGCCCCTGGTGGCTGCACATTCTGTTGCTGCTGTTAACACTGCTCACCACGCTCATCGTGGGGGCCCGGCTGGAATACAACTTCCTCCACAATCTGCCTGCGTTTTCTACCAACAGCCTGGGACTTTCGCTGTTTCCGCTGCGATGGATCTGGCAAGATCCGGCGCGGCTGCTGCTGGGCATCCCGTTCTCGTTTACGCTGCTTGGAATTTTGCTGGCCCACGAATTTGGTCATTTCCTGCTGGCGCAGCGAAACGGGGTATATGCGACATTGCCCTATTTCATTCCCGGCCCAATCATCTCGCCGATTGGAACCTTCGGAGCTGTTATCCGAATCAAGTCGCCGATCAGGTCGCGACAAGCGCTGTTCGATATCGGCATCGCAGGTCCGATTGCCGGGTTCCTGGTGGCTGTGCCGGTGTTGTTTTGGGGACTGGCGCTATCGAAGCCAATGACACCCGCAGCGGCGAGCCCGGATTTCGAGGTGGGCTATCCAATCATCTTCCACCTCGTGCATCGGCTGCTGGCGCCGCTGGTGCCGCATTCAGCGAGCCTCTCTAGTCTCTATCTGCATCCGGTCGGCTTGGCAGCGTGGGTGGGCATGCTGGCCACTGCCCTGAACCTGCTTCCCGGAGGGCAATTCGACGGAGGCCACATTCTCTACGCGGTGGCGCCCCGCGCGCATCGCTGGGTGACGCGCCTCACCATCGCAGGGCTGGTCGCGCTTGGCGTGTTCTACTGGATCGGCTGGCTGGTGTGGGCGGTGATCCTCGGCTTTACCGGAATGCGGCACCCTGACGTTCCGCAATGGCCCGAGATCGGGACGGCTCGCCGCCGGCTGGCTTGGGTTGCCGTCCTGATGCTCGGGCTTACCGTAGCTCTGGCGCCGGTTCACAATTACGCGTTGCTCCAATGGTGAGGCCCGATTTCGCCGCTACGGGTAGGCCTTGTAGTACCTGGTTTTCTTTCCGGCAGCTCCTCGTAGTAGCCCCACAACTTCTCTTGAAAACATTGCCGTTATTCTGAAACCAACTCGCCGCAGCTTGTCGCAATCCAAGACTTGCAGGAGAACCTATGAAGTTCAGGGCCCTGCATGTACTTTGCATTTGTGCACTGGCGGCTACATGGATCGCTTGTGGCGCCGGTCATCCCACTATTACCCGCATCGCTGTGGGTCCGCAGACAGCCACGAGCACGGTCAGCCCACCAACGGATGTACAGTTTACGGCCACCGCGACCTTCACCAACAACAGCAGCCGCGAGCTGACGCTTGCGGACGGACTCAGCTGGTCGAGCTCCAACACGGCAATCGCGACCATCAGCACCAACGGCAGCGCGACGTGCATTGCAGTGGGCCAGGTTACCGTTACCGCAACGGCTCCGGCGGACCTGAACGTGACCGTCAACAACGGGATCAATAACACATCCCCGAACGTCACCGGGACGGCGCAATTGACCTGTAACGCGATGTGATTCGGGCGTGGCGCGCCAGCCCAGATGCCGCGGACCCGGACTGACCCGGACTCGGGGCCGGCGCCATGCATCGTCTCTGCACGGACTGGCTAGGGATGCTGTTGCTCGCCGGCTTGCGAGACGAGCTGAAGATAGATCTGTTTCGGAATGTCGGTGTTCCAGTGATTGGTGGTCCTGGCATACCCGATCAGCCCGATAACGATGACCGCAATGGAGGCTGCCATGCTCCAGGCCGGCAGCGGCCGGCGTTTGCGCAGGCCGGTAGCAATGCTCATGGCCAGCGTGTCCTTGGCGGGACATACCGCAACGCATTCCAGGCAGCCGATGCACTCAGCTGAGCGAATCTGGACCAGTCGATCGACCGGCAGCGACGACGGGCACGCTTTGCTGCACTTTCCACAATCGATGCAGGTGCTGGTTTGGCGAGTGATGCGGCTCGGGCTGAGCAACGAGGCAAGCCCCAGGAATGCTCCGTAGGGGCAAAGATAGCGGCACCAGAAGTTCTGTACCACGATCGACGCGGCGATCAATGTCAGCAGCAATATTCCGATGAGGCCGTCGAGATAGCGGAAGAAGTTCAGCATCCGGACATCGACCACCAATGCGTATGGGCTGCCAAGAAACTCCGCAATGCTCGCCACCGACATGCTTGCCACGGCATAAGTAAAGAACGCCAGTAGCAAATACTTCAGCGATCGCAATCCGACATCAGCCCAGCGCGGCAGTTTCACGTTGCCTCTGAAGGTGTAGCGCCCCAGCCTCCACAAATACTCGGAAGCGGTGCCAACCGGGCATAGCCAGCCGCAAAATGACTTGCGAAAAATGATCGAGATAGTCAGAAATGCCACAAACAAAAAAAATCCAGCAGGATGGACCCGCGGCACCTGATGGGTGACTGCAAAATACTTCAGCTGCATCAGCCCTTCGATGGGCAGCCAGCCTTCAACGCCGGGCGGACGTGAGACCTCTGGCCGCTGCCCATTCGTTTCTGCCCAGCGGACCCAAAGATAGAACTGCACCCCAATCCAGAGATTGAGCGTCAGCATCAGGAGCTGCGCCGATCGTCGCAACGTCTGCGAATTGTCGCGATCGGCTCGGCGCACGAGCTTCTTGCGCTCAGGTTCAGCAATCGCGTTCACAGTACGGGCCGGTAGCATTTCGTCCTTCTCCTGCAGCCTAAGAGAAAGGCCGGCCGGGCACTATGACTTCGGTCACAAGCGCGCCGCCGTTTTCCGTTCGCGACGGAGGAGACCGCTGTCGGCGCATCGGCAAACAAATGCCGCCGGCCCCAAAACGGTTGCCGGCGGATTCTGTGATTCAAGCCATGCTGCAAGCGGGTGCGGCCTATAGCGCGCCTTCCATTGCAACGGCCCGCGGAAACAGAATGTTGTTTTCCAGATGAATGTGCTGGTGAAGGTCGGCCTCGAAGCCCTGCAGCGCCTCGTACAGCGCGCGATAGCTGGCACATGCCTCGGCGGGAAGGGCGTAATCGTTGGTCAGGGAACGCAGACAGCGCAGCGCCTCGCCTGCACCATCGTGCTCGGCCATCATCATGCGCACCGGGTTCATTACCGTGCCGAAGCAAGAGGGCGGAGCAGCCTCGCCTGCAATCGTGCCTTCTTCCATGCGCACGACGTACGGGAACAGGACCTGTTCTTCCTTCATGAGGTGAACGTGCAGCTCGTCGCTGAGGCCCGAAAACACATTCTGGAGACGCAGCAGTTCGGGGTGGTTGTGGCCGTGGACGGCGGCTACGTTGGCAGCCAATGTCTGAATACGCGGACATTCCTCGCGGACGAAGACGTGATGAGTGTTCTTGATGTGGGCGATGAGGTCGGCCAGCAACGCGCCACGCCAGTCCCTGGTCTCTGCCGGGCGAGAGGCCGCCAGGCTGTTCTGCAGCCGCAACAGGGCGTCGGCAACAGGCATGCTGATCGCGGCGCACGCCTCGCCCAGCGTGCGGCTGCCGCCACAGCAATAGTCAATCCCAAGTTTTTCGAATTCACGGGTCGCGCCCGGTATCTCGGTTGCAATCTCGCCTACGGTGCTGCCGGCTGCCAGAGTCATAACGGATGTCCTTTCGGTGAGCTGAAGCCCTCGAAAACAGACTACCGGCGGCCTGGGATGGCAACTATGACTTCTGTCACGGTGAAACAAATTTGTGCAGGCCGCAAGAAACTGGTGCGGATCGCCGGTTGCGACTATCCACCCGTCTCTTCCAGCTCGGCCTGCAGCCGCTTGAGGGAGGGTATCTCGACGTTGCGGTTATCGAGCTGAATCAGTCCCTCCGATTGGAGCCGGCTGAGATTGCGAGAAACCAGTTCGCGCACTGTGCCGATTTGTGCCGCGAGCTCGCTGTTGTTTGCCGGCAACGTCAGCGAGACGCCGTCCCCGTTGCGAACGCCCTCGCTTGCCCCCAGCCGCAGCAGCAGCGCGATCAAACGATGCCGGACAGTGGTAAAAGAGAGCTCCTCGATGATGCCCACCAGCCGCCGCAGCCGTCCACCGATCACGCGCAGCACCTTCAGCGCGACTTCCGGATACTTGCGGCATAGCGCCTGAAAATCCTGGCGGCTGAAGAAGAGGAGCTTGCAATCGTTGACCGCTTGCGCCGACGCGGGATAGTTGCCGCCGTCAAATACCGGCAGCTCGGCGATGGAGCTACCCGGTCCGTCAATGGACAGCACTTGCTCGCGGCCTCCGGCCGAGCTCTTGAAGATGCGGACATCTCCTGATTGCACGACGTAAAGTCCGGCACATGGCTCGCCTTCGTGAAAAATCAGCTCACCCGCCGAGTATTTCCGCGGCAACAGGTAGGAAGTGACAAAAGCGAATTCCTGCTCTGACAGGCTGGAGAAAATCGCGACCCGTTTCAGCAGGGCACTGACATCGCTCTCGCGTTCCTCTGACATGCAGAGCATTCTAACTGTCGGGCATGGCTCACCGTGGCCGGGAGGTAAACCCGTGCTGCTTCCAGAGTTTGTCCCAGTCCCAGATGCCGCAAGCGTCTTCCACCGCGACGCGATAACCGAGCTGGCGTGCGAGCATCAGGATCTGGCCGCGATGGTGCGCCTCATGCGAAAACATGTAGGCGAACATCGTTGCCCCGGCAGGCCAGGGCCGCAGCCATCCTCGCGAAAACTTCGTGACCTTGCGCTTGCGGCCGGCCGACAATCCCTCAGTGATCATGCGAAGGCATTGTGACGCGCTTCTTTTATGGGCGGCGGAGGCCTGCTTCATTGTGCAGCGATCCGGATCGAGCCGCGCGGGACATTTTAGATGCGGGGCGGAATTCCTCAGCCAGGTAAGGCGGTTGTTGTGCAGGTGGGCGAAGATCGATGCGATGGTGCGGCCATGACTCCCCTCGACGCCCGCGAGTTCGGCGCGCCAGGCTCGTGGGTCGAGCTGCCCCAGGATGAGCTGGTTCATCGCGTCGTTCACCGCATACGTTTCCAGCAGGACGTCTCGAATTTCGGCCAAGGCTTCGTCGCATTGCGGCATGGCAAACCAGCGCCCGTCAACGTAGCGGAACGACAACCGCTACGTCAAACTTCGAATAGTACTTCTTCACATCGGCTGCTCCGTATTTCTGACGAAATTTTTCCACCACTGCGGAAACCTGCTTGCCATCCGCAATCGGAACGGCTTTCAGTTCGGCCTCCGCGCCCCGGGCGTCGATTCGGATTTTCGGGTTTTCGAGCACATTCCTGTACCACTGTGTGTCTGAGCCCTGTACTGGGAGAAGGTAAAGAGTACCGTCTTCGAACACGAACCAAACCGGCCTGGAGATCGGCCGCCCTGATTTTCTGCCGGTAACGGTGATCGTAAGCTGGCGATATCGAGAAAGGCGGTCGTTTAGAGTGTCGCTTTTTGCCGGCATGCAAAACCTCCTGCCTCAAGCTTTCGGCCCTTGTTCCTCTATTTGCCGCCGCGATATTGCTCGTCAGTCACATGCTCCAACCAGTCGACCGCCTTTCCGTCGAGCTTCTCCTGGACGGCGATGTGGGTCATCGCCGTAGTTGGCGTGGCCCCATGCCAATGTTTCTCGCCGGGCGCGAACCACACCACGTCACCGGGCCGGATCTCCTCGATCGGCCCTCCCCAGCGCTGCGCCAGCCCGCAGCCGGCGGTGACGACGAGGGTCTGCCCGAGCGGATGGGTGTGCCACGCGGTGCGCGCTCCGGGCTCAAAGGTCACGCTGGCGCCGGCCACGCGCGCCGGATCGGGAGCCCGAAAGAGGGGATCGATCCGGACGGTGCCGGTGAACCAGTCGGAAGGTCCCCTTTCGGATGCCTGCGAACCCGCTCGTTTTATTTCCATATCCTGACGCCCTCGGTAAACGCTCTAGCGAAAGCTTAAGCCTGCAACTCGGCACGAGCAACATCGGTACTGGTGCGTTTGAAACCCACGGCCTCGCGGCCGCGCCGAAAGCGTAAACTTGAACTGCACCAATTCCGAAGTATTCATAGTTGGTCAGTTTGAAATCTAAGCGGTGAAAGGGCACGGCTTCAGCGTGCCGAAGCGGTGGAAGGGCACGGCTTCAGCCGTGCCGAAAGGACGGCGATCGAAGCGGGCTTTTGCCCCGGTGGCCGCGGCTAAAGCCGTCGTCCATGACCCAAGGTTTCACCGGCCTGAAGCCCGGCTCTTCCACCGCTACAAATCCCAACTGCAGCACTGCCAAAATATTGAATCGGTTGCATTCCGACGGGAATCAAAATAACCTACATAGAAATCCTTATGGCAGGAAACTCTCGTACAACATTCACGAAGCGACAGAAGGAACGGGCGCGGCTGGACAAGCGAGCTGAAAAAGAGCAGCGCAAGGCGCAACGCAAGCAGCTTGGCGACTCTGAAAATCCAACCGATACCCAACCCGTGGCTGATCTGGTGGTCACTTACGACGATGAAGGACAGCCCCAGGGTTTCGATTTCCACGATTTCGGGAAGCAGTGAAAAGCACCTCCGCTGGTGTGTCCGCGGCCTTCGCGGCACACCGTGATACAATCCTAAGTAGACGCTTTTGGCTACGGCCGCTTGCAAGCGACATCTGATCCGCTTTCGATCTGATTCCCGCCTTTCCGGCTTCCGTTTCGTTCAGCGCCGAATACAACTAGAGCGGCTTCAGTTCCATCTTCGCGACACGCATCTCGTATGCAATTTCGCGAGACGCCTCTCCAAGAAAGAAAAAATCGATTGACACAATTCAAAGACATGCCTCTGTCTGCTGGGCTCCAGCAGAAGCTGGCAGAATTCAATTTCCTTACCCCGACGCCGGTTCAGGCGTCCGCAATACCTCCCGCGCTGGAAGGTAACGATGTACTCGCAACCGCGCAAACCGGGACGGGCAAGACCTTGGCCTTCCTGATCCCGCTCATCGAACGGCTGGCGCTTGATGAATCGCAACGCCGCATCTCGGCGCTCATCCTTGTGCCTACGCGCGAGTTGGCCATGCAGGTCCATGAGGAATACGAAAAGCTGCGTGCCCGCAAGGCTGCTCCCGCCGCGCTGATCATCGGGGGCATGAGCGAGCAACGCCAGATCGACGCGGTACGCAAGGGCGCCCGCGTAGTGGTCGCAACCCCCGGCCGGTTGGAGGATTATCTCCGCCGGAACCTGGTCGTGCTTCGCGAAGTGAAGATGCTGGTGCTGGACGAATCCGACCGCATGCTCGACATGGGCTTCCTGCCGGCAATCCGGCGCATCGTGGCGGCCCTGCCGCGGGAGCGACAGACGCTGTGCTTCTCGGCCACCTTGGAAGCTTCGGTTGCAAATCTAGTGAACGACTACATGAATAAGCCGGTCCGGGTGGCCCTGGGCTCGGTCTCTAAACCCGCCGACACGGTTGAGCTGCAAGCCTTCGAAATTCCGCAGGCCGACAAGGGCGACGTGTTGCGGCAATTACTCTACTTGGAGAAGGGCCAGACGTTGGTGTTCGCCCGCACCAAGCGTGGAACCGAGCGCCTGGCAAAGAACCTGGTGCGCGATGGCTTTGCCGCTGCCATGATCCATGGCGATCGCTCGCAATCGCAGCGCAACGGCGCACTCAGCGGCTTTGAAGACGGCAAGTTCCAGGTATTGGTGGCCACCGACGTCGCCTCCCGTGGTATCCACGTAGATAACGTCGCGCATGTCATTAACTACGATCTGCCACAGCTTCCGGAAGACTTCATTCATCGCGTGGGTCGCACCGGACGCATGGGCTCGGCGGGACGGGCTTCCACGCTGGTTTCCGGCGCAGAGGTTGCCGAGCTGCGATCGATCGAGCGCGCGCTGAAGTTGAAGATTGCCCGCAAGCAGTTCAACGGCAGCCAGCGCAAGGCGGCGCCGGCATTGCAGAACACGCTGCCGACGCGCACTCTGTCCCGCATGCCGGGCGAAGTATTTTCCTGAGAATGGCTTCGCAGGGTGGCAGCGTATAATGAAGCTATCTCGCTGCCTACGAGATGGCTTCTTTGCCCTTCCCACAGGTTGGGAAGAAGGCACATTCTTCAGCCCAGCCACCCCGCGCTATTCCTGCCGGCAATAACGAGAGGTTCGCTTTCTTAGACTGAGTTCCGTTTCGCAAGCTGCACTCACGCGAGGACACCCGATATGGACATCGAACATCGGCCATCCACCAACAGACCGCCTGCCAGGATGAGCGTTCTCTTAATGGATAACAATGCCGAGCGGCGTGCGTTACGCAAAAAGATTTTGGCACTGCACGGGATTGAAGTTATCGGCGCCAGCGACCTCACAGAAGCCACCTCGATCTGGCATCGCGACCGTTACGACCTGATATTGATCGACATTCGCCGCGATTATCACGGCTGTCTGGCATGGCGTGACGTGATCAAGAAGGAAAGTCCCAAACAACTCGTGGCATTCCTGGTGGGCGAACCACGGTACGTAGATCTCGAACCGCTGCCCGATTCGTACGTGGCCGAAGAGCACGGCAGCGAATGGGGGGAGTTGCTTCGCCGCAACGTGCGGGAGGCGTGCAACTCGCTGCCGCAGCGAAATGGCTTCGCAGAGGTTGGATACCGGATTGCCGTTGCGAGGAAGATGAGAGGTCTGCCGCCCAGGAACCTGACAGCAGCGGAGCCGGCTGACGACGTGCCGGAGCAGCAACCTAACTCAACTGACGACTGATGCAGTTTGTCGCCTTCGGTGCAGTGCCGCAAAAGTTATTCGAGATGACGCGTCAAACGAAACGGAGAACACATGAAGACCGAGGTAGCTTTCAAAGTCTGTAGTACTGTTCCGCTCGACCAGATCCTGGGCAGCTCCGTAGTGCTTAACTGGAGCTCTTTAGGACTGGGAACGGCCGTGGGCGCCGTCACCATCGAATACCATGTCGGGAGCGAAGGTTCCGTGGAATCGTTACGACTATGGGCCTGCAGCGGAGAGTACTGGAGCCTCATCTGCGACTATACGCCCAACGCTGGCTGGTCGGATGGGCCGCGCTTCTCCAATGGATATCACTCGCGTCGACTCAGTCGGTTGTTGCAGTCAATCCTGATGAACCAGAACATGTTCGCCCATGGTCGAAACCCCAATACGAATGGGAAAGTAGAGATTGCCATCCCGACCGTGCAGCAGACCAGCGATGCCACAGTGCAGGTTAGCGAAGCCTTTTCAGGGCTGCAGTAATTACTCTGACTGATACTGGACGCGAGTATCTTCGGGCGCCGGATTCATGCTCCCGAGGCAGCACCTCGACCATGCTGAAAGTACACAAAGACGCGATCGCCGAAATCAAGTCCGCACAGCAGCGGGTGAAGAAGGCAACCGAGGAGCACGAAAAGCTCAAGGCCAAGCTAAAAAAAGCACAGTCGCGGCTGGCGATGGAGAAAGCTCGCCTGAGAACGAGTCAGGAAAAGCTGGAAAGCTAGCGGGCCTGGAGCGGCATCTTGCCGGAACCGGAGAAGGGGGATCTCAAACATGCGAAAGAGGCTCATTTCTCCGATTCGCAGTACTGGCGCTGTGCCGGAGCGTGGCTGGCTGGAGCTGGACCAAACGGCTGTGGTCGAAGTCAGCTCCGAAGCCGAAGGCTATCCGGTAGAGGAAGCGCTGTTGAGAGATGGCCGCGGCTGGCGGGCAGATTCGCCCGGCGTTCAAACCATTCGACTCTTGTTCGATCGGCCGCAGACCATCCATCTCATTCGTCTGGTCTTTAAAGAAGAGGCCCTCACCCGCACCCAGGAGTTCGTGCTGCGATGGCTGCCCTATGGCGGCGGATCGTGGAAAGATATTGTCCGCCAGCAGTGGAATTTCAGCCCGCCGAATACCGTAGAAGAGTGCGAAGAATACGAGTTTGACCTGTCCTCGGCTGCAGCGCTGGAACTCAGCATAAATCCCGATATCAGCCAGGGCGAGGCTCGTTCGTCGCTGCAGAGATTACAGCTCGCGGTGCGTCCCTAAACTCCGGCGTTCCCTAAAAGCTGAGCACCTGAGAATTGAGTTGCAGAGGTACGACAGCGGAGATCACTAGAAGTAAAGCGGCGGCCCGGCGTATCGTCGAAGCGAGAGTGACATGCAGAACATCTTTGTCGGAAACCTCGCCCTCAGCACCTCAGAACAAACGTTACGAACGCTTTTCGAAGCGTTCGGACGGGTGCTGAGCGTAAGTGTGGTCAAGGACCGGGACACCACCGCTGCCCGCGGATTTGCCTTCATCGAGATGAGCAGCGACGCCGAGGCTCAAGCCGCCATCAAGGCGCTCAATGGAACCCTCATTGACGGTCGACAGGTGAATGTGAATGAGGCGCGTCCCAAGAAGATCGACTCGAACACCGTTCACCAACGAATGCGCCGCCATCGCGATCACAAATACTAATTGTTTGCGTGTCGTGGCTGGCCCTTGTTGGCAGTACTACTGCATGGAGCTGTCGGGCCTGCTGCTGTGCCAAAATGATGGTGGAGGCGGCGGGAGTTGAATTTGCAGCGTTCACGGATTCCAAATAACTTATTGGAAAATCAATGTCGCTTGAACCGCCAAAATCTCAGAAATGGGTGAATGTGTGTACGTGGCGTGTACACGGACCCGCTCGGATCACTTCTCGGAAAGTTTGAAACCGATGCCATAACATCCGACGACGCCGGGACTGAGCGATAACCGTAACGAGCTTCTGGACGCGGTAGGTCTTAGGTCTACCACATGGGTGGTTTCTTCAGCGATCCCATTCACTGAAGTCATCCCTCCGGCAATGGTAAGGACGTAGATCCCATCGGGCACTGGCGGTAGAACGAATGAGCCGTTGCTGTCAGACAATGTGTGATATTCAGCGTCAGAAAATGCGCTCTTCAGGATTACTGCTACGCCCGGGTAGACGGTTTCCTTGGGGCGAGCCAAATCCATGATTTTGTTCCCGGTATCTCCGGGAATCATTCCGACCAATGATCCAGTGACGCTGCTAGTCTTCCAAGCGTCGTCTGCCCACTGAAAGTTGAAGCTCCGCACTGTTCTTGCATCGGCGCGGCTCACAACCTCGATCCACTCTCGACCAGCTTCAAAATCGAGGTGAGAGGCGGTCAGATAATATTTGCCAACCATCAAGCCTGTGACCTGAACGGTGCCGCTCTCGTCGGTCTCAGCGTGGAATACAGGATCGGTACCGGCAGCCTCGGGAACTATCTCAACGCCGATGCCGGCGATGGGCCTGCCTGAATGGGTGACCTTGACTGTGATGTTCGAGGGCACCTGGCGCAATTTCAACGAGCTCAACGAACACGGAAAGGCAGATTGTGCAGTTACGGTCAGCAACAAAACCAGGAATGCGGTCAGGCTTTTCACGCCACGAAGTTTACGCTTCAGGCTCGCTGAGTTGATAGTGGAGGTCTTTGATTTTCCGCCGCCTCCGCTAGACATGAAGGGCCCCCGTCAGCGGTACATTTAATGTACACAAAGGCGAAAGCTATTGAGGTAAATAAAAGAAACCCAGTAACTTAAACATGGTGGAGGCGGCGGGAGTTGGATTTTCCGTGTTCACTGGAAACAAACAAGTTATTGGAAAATCAGACCCGCCAAAACATCAGGAATCGCAGAATTGGGCGAAAGTGTGTACGTGGTGTGTACGTGGACAAGTGCCAGGAACAGCTAGTATCGCACTGTGCTGTTAAGTAGAATTGCGCCGAGATGATCCTCCTCATTCCGGTAATTTTGATTCTCGCCGTTCCGATGTGGCTCGCTCTGATGACGAGCCGAAAGCAGCGCCATGAAGACTGGCGTTCATTCGCGGCGTTCCTTGGTTTCAGCAGTAGCCTCGTGGCGATCGTAGCCACCTTACTTTGGGCTTTCGCAGGTTTACCATCTCACGCCAGCGTTAAGCTGCAGGAATTCACTTTTGTGATTGGTGTTGTGGGAATTCTAGCGACTCTGCTCGCATGTTCCGCAGGGGTAGTGAGTCGTGGAGTTCAGCGCTTAAAGCTAGTTGGCTTCACCGTCGCCATGGCCTTCGTCTATTTGTTGGGAATGTTTACCCACTTCGCCGACTAGCGCCGACATCGCAATGAAGACAATCACCTATCCAAGTGGCGTCTTTCGAAATTCCGCCGACTCCATTAATCTCTTAACTGGTGGACGTTCTGTGTACGTCAATCTAGGTATGTTGCTGCAATTAAAAGCAGTTAACATGGTGGAGGCGGCGGGAGTTGAACCCGCGTCCGAAAATGCTGTCAGTAAAGAGCCTACATACTTAGTCACGTTCCTGCGCCGGTTGCCCGGCACTCTCGCCGGCCGCGCTCAGAACGGACAAGAAACGCAGCCAGCCAGCCTGATGATCTCACCCTGAACTCACAGACGGAGAGTTCAAGACCAGCTCACTGTGCGACGCCCTGTCTCAGCCCGTGAGCAAAGCCGAGCAGGACGGCAACCTAATTAATTAAGCTGCGTATGCCATTTGTGGTGTGGCAATTGTGTTTTTGCACGCGATTACGGATGCATGCGCTCCGGTATGCCTCTTTACCGCAATCACTTCCGTCGAAGCCGTGACGCCCCCATGGTGTGACGCGATGCGATCAACTTAACTGTAGCAGCAACTGCAGGCAAGTCAACTGCACCTATATTTGATGCGCTACTCCCGCCCTGAGACTCTGCGTAGCTTACGGCGTCGCCTGGGCGGGCACGATGCGGCTGGTCGCGACGAACTTCTGGTAATCGTGAAAGACGGCGACGTTTGTTGTACACCCGAGAGTGGCCCCCAGACGGCCAATCAAACACACAGTCGATTCGGACTTCGCCGGAAGCAGAAAGGTGCCAACATCGCGCACCATTGTGAGAGAGTACTCGGCGGTGAGCTTCATCGAAGTGATTCCCGTCTGCCACGCGTTCAGAACCGGCTCAACTTCCTCGCGCAGGATGCGACCGGTTTCCTTCTCCAGCCATAGATGACCATGGAATTCGGGCTTAACTGTCTGACCTCGCGCGTCGCGTATCGCCCAGAATGTGTTTTT
>DASRGM010000189.1:0-16677 GCA_035651035.1 Terriglobales bacterium | reverse complement strand
CAGCGACGAAGGTCACCGTTTTCCGGCGGTAGGCTGGTCGCTCCATGTCCAACTAAACAGATGGCCGCGATGTTCGGCCACCATTGCCGTAATGCCCATTACGCCCATGACCAGAAAGATAATCAAGAAGACAACGGCAATGATCAGTACCGGCATGTCGCACCTCTGGCAGCATTGTGCTGGGTGCGCAAACAGACTTTCCGTGATAGGGATCACCGGTCGCGGTGACTAGGAGTCCAGGCGGCTGCCGATCCTAAGAAGAGGGTCAGCATACACGAATGCGCAATCACGGACGGAGGTCTGGAGCGGACGGCCCGGCCGTTTAAAGGTCTCAGCCAGGTTAGTTGAGCGCTGCGATCTCGGCGTCCAAACCCGCCAATGTTCGCTCTAACAGCTCCGAATAGCGCTCATTTGGGCTGCGCTTCAGTTGCTCCTGGATGCGCCGCCGGGAGAGTAGCAGGTCCTTCTTCTTTAGCCGCGCTTGCCGCTCTTCCGCGGATATCGTTTCACCCGGTGATTTGACGTTTGCTTCTTCAATTTGAGCTTCGACAGCCTTGCTTTCCCAACCACGAGCCATACCCTCATTATAGATAGCTGCGAAGCAGCTTTCGAGGGGCAAACTTTCAGGGTTCCTGCTAAAGGCCCGGAATCCTCCTCATTTGAAACTGGTCGCTCATTGCCTGAACCGGGCCGCTATCGGCGTTATTCGGCAGCTGGGTGAGCCGGCGTGAGGCCGCCCTCACCTATAGCTCTCATCTCCGGCTGCTCCCAATTTGGGAGCGCCATCCCATCCTGGTGACCTGCATCATTGACGGCGCTTCGACAAGGCCATCACAGTTAACGATGGGTAGCCACGCACGATGCGTATTTTGGTAGTCGAAGACGATTCGCCTCTCGCCAGCTTTGTCCACAAAGGTCTGGAGGCGGAGCACTATGCGGTCGACGTTGCCGCGGACGGCGAGCAGGCGCGCCAGATGGCACTGGAGAGCGACTATGACCTCATGGTCCTCGACCTGAACCTGCCCAGACTCGATGGCATCTCGGTGTTGCGTTCGCTGCGGCCGCGAAAGCCCTCGCTGCCCGTGCTGGTGCTGACGGCGCGCAGCCGGATCGAGGACCGCGTGCTGGCGCTGGACAGCGGCGCCGACGACTATCTTATTAAGCCGTTTTCGTTTATCGAACTAGCGGCGCGCGTCCGCGCATTGCTGCGGCGCCGGCCAGGCACCGCCGGGACTGTGCTGCGGGTGGGCGATTTGGAACTGGACCGCTCCAGCCGGCGGGTGGAACGCGCCGGCAGACGCGTGGAGCTTACCTCGAAAGAGTTCGCGCTGCTGGAGTACCTGATGCGCAACTCGGGCCGCCGCGTTACCCGCGCCATGATCGTCGAGCACGTGTGGAACCTGTCGTTCGACACCAGCACCAACATCGTCGACGTGTACATCAACTACCTGCGAAAGAAAATCGACGGGGAACACACGCCGCACCTGATACACACGGTGCGAGGCGTCGGCTATGAGTTGAGCTGCCATGCCGAGGCGGTGGTGTGATGGACGGAACGGCCGATCGAAAACACGCCGAATCGGCATTCATCTCTGAAGTCTTTCACAGCCTCAGCCAGCCTTTGACGGCGCTGCACTGCGGGCTCGATCTCGCGCTGCAATGCGACCGCACCTTCGAGGAGCTGCGCGCCAGCATACAAACCGCTCTGGACAATACCGAGCGATTGCGCCAGCGCCTGTTGCTGATCAGGGCCCTAAACGACCTGGTGGACAGCGACGCCGCTGCCGATGTTATCGACCTCAGTGCCTTGTTGCGCGAATTGTATGAGGACCTGCTGCCCCTTTTCGAGGCGGCCGGGCGCAGGCTTGAAGTAGGGGCCACGAGCGGGCCGCTCCTGGTTCGTGCAGACAAGATACGCCTGGCGCGAGCGTTGTTTGTGTTCGTGGAATATCTCTATCGCTATCTGCCGGAAGGGGGACTGGTCGGCATGCACCTAGATTGCGATCAGGGTCGAGCGGCGTTGGGCATTAAAGCGCAAAGCTGCCTTCCGGTCGGGCCGGAACGCGACAGCGCAGCGCCCGCTTGCGAGCTGGAGTTGCTGCGCCGCACTTTGGTCGCCGCAGGAGGGGAGTTTGGGCCCATCAGCAATACTCCTGACTGCCGCGAATGGTTGGCGACGCTGCCGGCCGCTTGACGTTCATGTGGGATGCAGGTTCTTAGAATCTTCTAATGCTCATCTAATCTCGTTCTAATCTTCGCCGTCTACAACATTCTTTATGACCTCCACCGTACCGACGTTCAACGACCTTGATCCCGCCGTGATTGTTGCCAGCTCGAATAGCGGACTGCGCCGCCAGATCATGCAGCGCTTCACCCGCTCTCGCGTTGCCACCGCTGAGGCGATGGGTGGCGCCGACGCCCTGGGCAAACTGGAGAACAGCGAGTGCCAGCTCCTTCTATTGGACCGGAAACTGCCCGATCTCAACGCCGATGAGCTGCTGCAGATCGTCCATCAGCGCTTCCCGGGCGTCGATGTGCTGCTGTTCGACGAGGATGGCAATCCCATGCTGCCGTCGGAATGGCGCAGCGCAGGGGCATGCCGGCTATGGGAGACGATCGACCGGTGGCAAGCTCCTGCATCGCAGCCCAGAGACAAGGCTGTCCTAACGGTTGAGCCGTTGCCTGGAATGATCGGCCGGTCGCCGGCGATGTCTCCGGTTTATCGGATGGCGCGCCTGGTCGCGCCGCGCAGTACGCCGGTGCTGATCACCGGCGCCACCGGCACCGGGAAAGAGGTGGTTGCCGCCGCCATTCATCAGTTGAGCCCGCGTTCGGCGAAGGCGTTTGTGGTGATCAACTGCGCCGCCATCCCTGAAGCTTTGCTGGAGTCGGAGCTGTTCGGCTATGTGCGTGGTGCATTCACCGGAGCGGTGCAGTCGAGCCTGGGCCGTATTCCCGGCGCGCATGGCGGCACGCTTTTTCTGGACGAGATTGGCGAGCTGCCGCTGGGTTTGCAGTCGAAGCTGTTGCGCTTTCTCGATCGGGGCGAGGTGCAGCGGCTGGGCAGCCCCGACGTCTTTCGCGTCGATGTTCGTGTGATCGCGGCAACCAATGCCGATCTTCGCGACCTTGTGCAGAAGAAGCAATTTCGCGAAGACCTCTTCTATCGGCTTGCGGTATTTCCCATTGAGCTGCCGCCGCTGGCCGAACGGCGCGACGATATCCCGGCCCTGGCGTGGCACTTTCTCGCACAGGGCGACGCTGCGGGGCCATGCCTGACCCATGAAGCGCTGGAGCTGCTGAAGAAGCACACCTGGCCAGGCAACGTGCGCGAGCTGCAGCACGTGCTGGAGCGCGCCTCCATTCTGGCCGAGGGCGGCCCAATCCTCCCCGAGCATCTCGGGCTTGCGTAACATCCGTTTGTTACGCGCGCTCTCCAGTCCTGCTGCGCAACCCTGGGTCGCAAGATTCGTGTGTTTCCTCGCGCCAGGACCTCGCCCGATTCCTACTTAGAAAAACTTAATCCAGCTTGTCGCCTTGCGTCGGGCTTCTAATGTTCGCGGACGGCACGTTTGCCCTCGGCACAGCTGCAAGGCAATGCTTCACAACAGCTTTCCTGTGCCTGAGTCTGCGCTCGCCACCGCTCGGCTCTAATCCAGCGCGGCTCATTGCTTGCACATACCTGAAGTCGCGCCGCAAATGACGTGACGCGAGGAGCCAAGCATGAGCGCCACTAAGGTTTGTCCAGACGTCAACGAAACCAAAGCCATCTCCGATCAGCAGGTGCTGGAGCAGTTGCCGCAAGTGAAGTACATCGCGCGCCGCATCCATGAGCGGCTGCCGCAGCATGTTCCGTTCGACGATTTGCTGCACGCCGGCATCGTAGGGCTGATTGATGCCATGCACAAGTTCGACGAGGACAAGAACGTACGCTTCGCCTCGTACGCCAAGTTCCGCATTCGCGGGGCGATCCTCGACAGCCTTCGCGACATGGACTGGAGCCCGCGCGACCTGCGCCGCAAGGCACGCAAACTGGAAGCCACGATACAGCAGCTGCAGGCTGAGCTGGGCCGCTCGGCCTCCGAGCCCGAGATTGCACGGGCCATGGGCTTGTCGCTGGATGAGTTTCAGCACATGCTGGACGAAATTCGCGGCCTCGAAGTGGGCAGTCTGCAGATAGAGTCCCTGGAGGACGGACGGGAAACCGACCTGGGAGAGATGTTGCCCGGCCCATCCGATCAGGATCCTTTGACCCTGTGCATGCAGAGCGAGCGCAGGCAGATATTGGCGGACGCCATCTCGCAACTGCCTGAGCGGGAGCAGCAGGTGCTGGCGTTGTATTACCAGGAGGAGCTGACCATGAAGGAGATTGGAGCAGTCCTCGGCGTGGGCGAGTCGCGCGTCTCGCAGATTCACTCCGTGGCCGTGGCCCGCCTGCGCGCTGTCCTTTCCGAGGCCAAGGTGAATACGGCAATTCTGGGATCGATGGTTGCGCAGAAAGATCGGCCCGGTTTGTGGAAGCGGTCGTAAATTATCGGCCCGGTTGCGACAGGACGGGATATCCGGGGAGATCCGGGGAGATCCGGGAGATCCGGGAGATCCGGGAGATTCTGTAATAAAGCTTCTGTAGCTGCCGATGGAGCATGTAGCAGACCGCGATGCCTTGCGCCACACTACGTTCGGCCACGACTGATTCGCCTCCTCGGTTGTACGAGGAAGCTGGGTTGCCGTCCTTTGCGCTGGAATTTGTGCCGGCGGTGTTGACTCGTTCGGTCGCTCTGCTGAGGTTGTTGCTGCAGGACGGCGCCATCGATCTGGAGCTGGCCAGCTGTGTTGTGGCGCTCGACCCGGGTCTGGCCTTTGCAGTTTTGCAGCTTGCCAATGCCGGCAGCGATCCACTCGCAACGCCGGTGTGGCAGCTGCCATCCGCGCTGGTGGCCGCCGGACGCGAGGCGCTGCAGTCGGTGTTGCAATGCGCTCCGCGAGTTGAATCGGCCGGCATGCTAAGCGGCCGGTTAGCAACCCTGACGTGCAACGCGGTAGTGCGCGCCTCGATTGCGCAGCTGCTGGCGCGCGAGCTCGGATGCTCGAATCCCAGGAAGTCGTTCCTCGCCGGCCTGTTGTTGGAGACGCCTGAAATGATTGCAGTCAGCCAACCTCGCCGTGCGGTCGATCGCACGCGGCTGCTTGCGGCCATGCTCGCCAGCTTGCCCGCTCCCGTGGTGAACGCGGCGATGTCCGGCAAGCACGCCATGAAGAATGTGCCCGACCCGTTGACGGCCATCACGTTGTTGTCCCAGGCGCTGCGGTGCAAAGCTTTGGACGGCACTGCGTTGGACGTGATGGCGGCGCGATATTGGTGTTGCTGGCCCGAATGCACGGCAAGCCGCCGGGAGATGCTGATGGAGCGATGTCTGGAGCTGGCACGATGGGCGGGCGAGAACTTGTACCGGCTTGAACCGTGGGACTTCCTGTCGAGGCTGGAGCGGCGCTGTCCCTGGAGCTAGCTGGCGAGAGAACTTGCGATGGCCGACGCAGCTCGATGCGGGCGAGCCATCATTACGCGATAACCGCGCGCGCGCCGCGAGGGCCGGTTAGACCCACTGCGCCGCCCGTTCCAGGCAAGCTTCACAAAAGCCGCTGTCCTTAATGTCGATCCACTCCACCGCATGCGATGGCGCCATGGCGCATTGATGGTCGTGGCAGTGCGTCAGTTGCAGGGTGTGTCCTAGTTCGTGGACCGCTTCGACGAGCAGGCGGTTAGCCAACAGGTCCATGTCTCTCGGAAGGCCGTAGAATTCCTGTTGCAGGCGACGATAAGAGACTAGCGCCGAACTTCCGCCCAGCTGCGCCTCGCCAAAGGCGAAGGTCAGAATGGGGATGTAAAGGTCATGAGGCGTCACCCCGAGCAGACGCCAGGTATTGCCGTTGACGTGCCGTTGCATGGCTGCCAGGATCTCGGAGGAGTGATACTGCTGCCGCTCGGCATGAAGGGCGAAGGCCGGGTCGATCGCCGCGGGCAATACCTCAGCGGGCACACGGAACTTTTCCTCTAGCGCGTGAGCCAGCCACTCAAGCAGTTTCGGATCAGCGTTTCCCACCGGGAGTAGATGAATGCGCGGCATAGAGTAGCAAGTCGCCAACAACGGGCTGCCTGAGATACCTCACGATTTCGTGCCTTGTTTGTTCTGCTGGTTACGAGCGCTAGCTACCGCTGCCAGTCACTAGTTAATAGCACTCGTCGCCATCTCCTTTTCCTTCCTGGTCCACCCGTACCTCTTCAGCTTGTGGTGCAGCGTGACGCGGTCGATGCCCAGTGCTTCCGCGGCGCGCGTCTGATTGCCGCCGCACTCGTCCAGCACATGCAGGATATGTCCACGCTCCACTTCTTCCAGGCTGCGTGCGCCACCCGTCTCCGGAACCGGACTGGTCTTCGTCTTGAGGGTGAAATCGGATTCTCGCAGCTCCGGCTCTTGCGCAACCACCATGGCCCGCTCCACGGCGTTCTCCAGCTCCCTGACGTTGCCCGGCCAGTTGTATTGCTGCAGTACGTTCATGGCCGGGGACGAGATGCGCGTGATCCGCTTGCCCATCTCGCTGGAGAACTTGCGTACGAAATGGTCGGCCAGCGCAGGGATGTCCTCGCGGCGCTCACGCAAGGGCGGCAGCTCAATGTGGAAGACGTTCAGGCGGTAATAAAGGTCGGGACGGAACCTGCCATCTTCGATCAGTTGCTCCAGGTTCCGGTTGGTCGCAGCCACCACACGGAAATCCACCTTGACGGTCTGATTTCCGCCCACCCGCACGATCTCGCGTTCCTGCAGTACGCGTAGCAGGTCGGTTTGCGTCTTCAGACTGATGTCCCCGATCTCATCCAGGAAGACGGTGCCCCCCTCGGCAATTTCGAATTTGCCCTTCTTGCGATATTGGGCGCCGGTGAAGGCGCCCTTCTCATGGCCAAAAAGCTCGCTCTCCAGCAACGTCTCGGTGAGAGCGCCGCAGTGAATGACCACGAGCGGATGATAGCGCCGGGCACTGCCGGCATGAATCGCACGCGCCACCAGCTCTTTACCGGTGCCGCTTTCGCCCGTGACCAACACCGTGGCGTCGGTGGGCGCAACCGTCTCGATGGCGTCGAAGATGCGCTTCATGGCGGTGCCCTGCCCAACGATTTCGGAGGGCCGCGCGATCTCGGCCACCGTCTCCTTCAGCAGCGCGTTCTCCTGCTGGGTGCGCCGGTGCGACATCGCCTTGCTCACCAGATGCGCGATCTCGTCGGGATCGAGCGGCTTGTTGACGTAGTCGTAAGCGCCGTTCTTCAGCGCCGCCACCGCCGTTTCGACGGAAGCGTAACCGGTCATGATGATGACCAGCATGTCGGGGTAGATCTCATGCAGCCGGCGCTGCAGCTCGATGCCGTCGGTGCCGCGCATCTTGATGTCGACCAGCGCAACGTCGAAGCTTTGCTGAGCCACCCGAGTGAGCGCCTCGTTGGCATTCTCCGCGGTGGTTACCTCATAACCTTCTTCGGTGAACCATTTCGCCAGCGAATCGCGCACGCTGAGCTCGTCGTCAACAATTAGTAATCTTCCTTGTGTCATTTCTCTACCTCTTCGCTGAAGCACCGGACTTTCAGAGGTGCGGCTTCAGCCGCGCCTCGGTGGAAGCGCCCTCGGTGGAAGCGCCTCCCGGTGGAAGCGCCGGGCTTTAGCCCGGCGAACACAGTTCAATTTCTGTTTCCCGTGGCTTTAGCCACGGCGGCGCCGGATCTATCCGTACCTTGCCATTTGCCGAACCGTAGTCATACTCGCCCGCAGTTTCCGCCAAGCCTGCGCGAACCGGATTTTGGCGAATGTAATTTGCATAATGCTGAAGATCAGCAGTGTCCTTGACGCGATGCTCGGTAAAACCCTCTTGCCAAACTTCGAGATTGGCCCCCAGCTCTCGCTTAACCCGAAACGAGAACCCACCCTTTATCAGCTGAACGGCCTTTTCCAGCGACACTTCCGAGGCGGGCGTGACCAACAGGTGGAAGTGATCGGGCATGAGAATGAATTCGTGAAGTTGAAAGCGGCCCTGATCGCGGTACCTGAGAAGAGTTTCGATAAATAATTCCGCCATGGGTTCCGCTTTGAACAGAGAGCGGCGCTGCCGTGTAACGGCTGTGACAAAGAATGTGCGGACCTCTTGTGGAGCAAGTCTCATTTCGAAATCCCGGGGCTAAAGCCCCCTCGGAATGCTCTGCGTGTCGCCGGGCTAAAGCCCGGCGCTTCCACCCGAAATCGAAGATCCCGCTACGGGTCTCAACCCCGCCGCTTCCACCCGGCTCTCAACCGGCAGCACGATCTTGAAGGTTGTCCCCTGGCCCACCGCCGATTGCACCGCGATGTGCCCACCGTGCCGCTCCACGATGTTTTGGCTGACGGCCAGCCCCAAGCCTGAGCCGCCCGATTCTTTCGTCGTATAAAACGGCTCGAAGATGTGCGGCAGGTGCTCGTCCGGAATACCAACGCCGTCATCGCGAATCACCAGCTCCATGGTGTTGCCGGCAGTCCGCGTGGTGACCCACAAGTTGCCTTCCTGCGGCATAGCGTCAATGGCATTGATGACCATCGCAAGAACCACCTGCTCAATCTGGGCCGGATCGCAATGTGCCGGCGGCAGCTCGGCGGCCAGATCGAGATTGAGCTGAATGCCCGCCATCTCCAGCTTGTGCTGCACCAGCCGCAGGCAACGGTCGATGACCTGGTTGAGATCGCACCACGCCAGGTTCATGGGCGAAACACGCGAGAAGCTGAGCAGGTTCTTTACCAGCTCGCCGCAACGCTTGCTCTCGCCGGCGATTAGGTCCAGCGACCCGCGCATTTCTTCCTGCTTAAGCGAGGGCTGCGTGTTGTTCTCGATCCAGCGCTTCACTAAGCGCGAGTAGGTCAGTATTCCGAAGAGCGGGTTGTTGATCTCGTGCGCGACGACAGCGGCCATTTTGCCGATGGTCGCCATCTTCTCGACGTGAAGCATGCGCTGGTGCGCCTGCTTCAACTCGCGTGCCTTCTCCTCGACGCGATCTTCCAGTGTGTGCGCCCAGGCGGTGATCTCGGTCTGCGCCACCTGCAGGCGATTACTCATTTCGTTGAAGGAGTGCGCCAGTTCGCCGGCTTCGTCGTGCGAACGCACGGCAATCTGATGTCCCAGGTCGCCGCCAGCGACGCGCTCGGTGCCCGCTTTCAGCTCGCGCAGGGGATTGCGCACAACGATCCAGATGAACACGCCGCTGAGGAAGACAACGGCGAGCAGGGCCACGGCCGTGGCGGCCGTCATCTCGCGGGTTTCGCGCGCCAAGCCCTGGTCGACCTTGGCCAAAGAGATGTTGGTGTCGAGCACGCCAAGAATCTGCGTGCCCGCAGGGTGGGCATGGCAGGACGCATTGGAGCAGGCCGGCTCGTTTTCTATAGGAGTGATCACGCCCAGCACGCGCGTCCCATCGGCGCGATAAATGCGGAAGCGGTCGGAACGGTTCAGCCGCGCCAGCGGCCTGGATTTTTCGTGGCAGGCGTAACAGGCTTCGGCGCCCTTGTCGACGGTTGCTCCCACCTCCGCCGGCGCGGTGGAGTAGCTGATCACGCCCTGCGGATTCATGATGCGGATGCGCACCATCTCCGGCTGGTCGGCCATGTTCAGCATGAGCTCGTATAGGCCGGTACGGTCGTTGTTCAGCATGTAGCGCGAGGCGCTGCGCCGCAGGACTTCGCTTTGCCGCTCGGCCGCCACCAGGGCGGCGTCTTCCAGGTGTTTGCGCTGGTCGTGAATGCTGAAGTAGCCGAACAGAGCGAAGATGATGATCAGCACGAAAAAGATGGAGGCCATCAACTTCGCGCTGATGCTGCGCCCCAGCCGCTGCAGCCACTTCTGCCGGGCAAAAGGCTTTCCCGTGAGCGGGGAGCGCAGGGGAGCAGGCGTCCCATTCGAGTTGTCAGTCCCCAGCATGGGCGGGCACCGCAAATTCGCTGTCAACCACGTGTGCTTCGGTTTTGCGCAGTGCCGGCAGGTGCGCCTTCTCCTCGGGGAAGATGGGCAGATACTTGGCTGCCAATCCAAAGATGGCAAAGCCGAGGGCGACGAACATCGCGGTGATGGTCGTCTCCGTCCACTTCGGCGCGTAGCGGCCATGGACGGCGCTTTCAACTCCGGTGATGGCCACGTTCAGACGATTGGTAACGAATCCGAGCAGACAGATGACCGCCGCCAGATACAGGCCCTGCGCGCTTTCGCGGATTTTCGGCACCAGCAGCATGCCGAGCGGAAGCAGCACGGAGAGGAAGATTTCCAGCAGGAAGAAGCGCTGCTCGTAGCTCGGGGTAAACACCAGCCTCAGGATGCCGCGGTGATAGAAGTCTTCAAACTTCAGGATCCCGTAGAGCGCCAACACGACAACCAGCACACGGCCCAGGTCGCGCAGGATGGGCAATTCCAGTTCGCGGCCAAAATATTTCGAACTCATCGACGACTCGAAGATGGTCATCGCCAGCCCAACCGAAATCGCCGACAGGAAGAAGAAGACCGGCAGCAGCGGGCTGTACCAGAAAGGATGCAGCTTGTTGGGCATGATCAGATACAGCGTACCTAGCGACGACTGATGCAGCGTTGACAGCAGCACGCCTAAGATCACGAACACCACCATCACACTACGGATGATCTTCAGCGGCTTCTGCAGATTGAAATGCTCCAGCACGATGGGCGAGAACTCCAGGGCCAGCACCGTGGTGTAGAGCATCACGCAGTAAGCGACTTCGAACATCACCGAGTGCGGGTTGCGCATGACGAGCGGATGCCAGATATTCCAGGGCAGGCCGAGGTCGTACATCAGGGCCGCGCAGACCAGCAGATAGCCGAGAAAGGCGGTCAGGATGGTAGGCCGCACGATAGAGTGAAAGCGCTTGATGTTAAAGATTTCGACCGCGGCAGTCAGGGTGAAGCCGCCGGCCGCCAGCATCACGCCGCACATCACGTCAAAGCCGATCCACAGTCCCCAGGGGAACTGGTCGGACAAGTTGGTCGAAGCGCCCAGCCCGCGGAAGAAACGGATGAAGGTGCAGTAGATGCCGGCCGCCATAATGACGAGGAAGACGGCCTTCCAGAAGGTGAATCGCATGCGGGGAACAGTCATCGCGCGCCGCCTTTCTCTTCGTTCTCTTGCGCCTCCGCCGCGGCAACGGCCTGGCGCCGGTGGGTGATCCAGTAAATGCCGCCCAGCATGGTGCCGAAGAGCGGAATGAAGTCGGGAATGCGCGACAGCACCTGATAGGTGTAAAGCGGCAGCGCGCGCTCGGTCAGGTCGGTGCGGAAGCCGAAGTTGCTGAAGCCGATCGACGACAGCAGCAGGACCGACGTGCCGCCCACCTCGCTCTCGCCGAAGATGTGCTGCAGGTAGGCGCCGGGATTGTCGTGGACGCGCTTCTTACCCTCTTCCAGCAGGGCATCGCGGTCGCCGAAGATGGTTGCGCCCACCGGGCACGCTTCGGCGCACGCGGTTTGCTTGCCGGCGGCCACGCGCTTGCTGCACATGATGCACTTGCGTACGCCGGGAATGGCCTTCTCCCATTCGTATTTCGGAACGCCAAAGGGACAAGCCGCCATGCAGTAGCGGCAGCCCATGCATTTGCTCTTGTCGTAGGTGACCGGCCCCAGCGCGGTCTTCTTCAATGCGCCTACGGGACAGACGGAGGCGCAGGCCGGGTCCTCGCAGTGCATGCACAGCTTGCGCATGAACTTGTCGTCCTTGGTCAGGATCGCGGTGTATTTGTGGGCTGAGGTGACTTCCTGGGCCGCAATCTTGTCGTCGTACGGCAGGCCGTTTTCGGAGGCGCAGGCCTGCTCGCACTGCTTGCAGCCGATGCACTTGGTGGCATCGTAGAGAATTCCCTTGCTCATGAGCTTCTCCCGCGCCGTAGCCAGAGAAGCAGATGTGCTGGTTACGGCCAGATCGCCCATTGGTCCCGCCGCCGTTGGGCAAGCCGAATGAGGCTCGGGGACACACTTTCCTCTCGGCAGGCGAACGGCGCGTCGGAACGCGCCGCCGGGCGAGGACGCTGTCGGGAAGCCGCGCTCCGGACCGGCCGCTAGAAGCCGGTCCGAATGCGGTACGAACCAGAAACGTGAATTACTTCAGTCCCTTCACGTAAGTGGCGAGTTTGGCAGCCTCAGCCGCGTCAATCCCCTTGCCGGCAAAGGCATGCGTAGCCTTCTTTTGCGGACCGCCGTTCTCGACGAAATCGACGATCTGCGTCTCCGTCATCTTCTGTACGTCAGGAGACGAGAAAGCTTTCGCGCCCATCTTCTGTCCCGCGGCGGTGCCGTTGCCGTCGGCGCCGTGGCAGGCGGCGCACTTGGCCTTATAAACGTCGGCTTGCGCCCAGGACAGGTTCGGCAGCGCTAGAAACAATGCAAATGCAAGACCCAGAATCGCTATGATGACTCTCTTCATGATCTCTCCCGGTAGTTCTTATGAAACAGCATGCATACGACTCACCCGGTACTTTGGGCCGAGGTCCGACTGCAACCCCTGATAAGTACGTTTTCAGTGTGAGACTTAATGGTGGGGAGAAGCTGTGATGAGAATCACGACTGGCGGTGATGGATTTCGCAACAGTGTGGTGCGCCGGACGGTCGGTCCGTGAGGAGATTCGCTACAATGCGATGGTCTCGGGCCCGATAGGCGGACCCAAGTCACGAAATTGCTCTGCCTGGTTCAGGCGGGATGTTGCAATTGTCATCGCTGGGTAAGCGACGGTATCCATTGTGAGAATGTAAGGGGAGATTCGCCCCTCTCATCCCGGAGACAATGTCTTATCAGTCCCGCTCAGTCCCGGCTACGTAGCTTAACCAGCAGCCGCAGGATTTCCAGATACAGCCACACCAGGGTGACCATCAGCGCAAAAGCGCTATACCACTCCATGTATTTGGGTGCACCGTAGCGAGCGCCGTTCTCGATCAAGTCGAAATCGAGGACCAGGTTAAGCGCGGCAATTGCCACCACCAGGATGCTGAAGCCGATGCCGATGGGCGTCGCGCCATTGACCGCTGTGAGAAAGTGCACCCCGAAGAAGCCAAGGATGAATTGCAGGAAGTAAAAGACGGCGATACCGCCGGTCGCGGCGACAATACCCAGCCGCAGCTTGTCCGTCACTTTGATGAGCCCGGAGCGGTAGGCCAGCAGCATGGCGACAAGCACGCCGAAGGTCAGCGCCACGGCTTGGATGGCGATGCCGTGGAAGCGGAGCTCGAGCATGGCGGAAATTCCGCCGAGTACCAGGCCCTCCAGCAGCGCGTAGATGGGCGCCGTCACCGCCGACCATTGCTTCTTGAAGATGGTGACGATGGCGACAATGAACCCGCCGATGCCGCCGACCATGATGGGCAGCCCCACGGTTTGCGCGGCTTCGTCAGGCGGCGCGCCAAAGAAGCGGTTCCAGGTCCAGGCGGCCGCGACGACGCACAGCACCACCAGAATGCCGGCCTTGTTGACCGCACCCGACGCAGTCATGCTTTCGCCGCCGTAGGCGATGCCTTCGCCGCGGAAGCTGTCGCCGCTCAGGGCAGGGTTCGACGTTCTCAGTAGCGCCATGGGGAACTCTCCTTGCGTATAGCTTACCGTTAGACGTTGCAGAGTGCCAGTTGGACGCGGACGCTGACGACGCGTGCCCCAGGGGCCGCTCTACCACAAGGTCTCTTGTCCGCTGCGATCGAGCTTGGGACGCGGCACTTTGAAGTGCTCGTATGCCAGGTGCGTGGCGACGCGCCCGCGGGGGGTGCGATCGAGGAAACCAATCTGCATCAGGAAGGGCTCGTAGATTTCTTCGATGGCGTCGGGCTCTTCCGCCAGCGACGCCGCCAGCGTGTTGAGTCCCACCGGCCCGCCCTGGTACTTGTCGATGATGGTCATCAGCAGCTTGCGATCTATTTCGTCGAAGCCGTAGCGGTCGACCTCCAGCATCTCCAGCGCGCGCTGGGCAATCTCCTTATCGATCCGGCCCGATCCTTTCACCTGCGCATAATCGCGCACGCGGCGCAGTAGGCGATTCGCTATGCGTGGCGTCCCCCGGCAACGGGTGGCGATCTCCGTGGCGCCCGCGTCATCTATCTCGACGGCCAGAATCTCCGCCGAACGCTCGAGGATGATTTTCAGGTCGTCGTGGGTGTAGAACTCCAGCCGCAGCACGATGCCGAAGCGCGAACGCAGCGGCGCCGAAAGCAGTCCGGCGCGCGTGGTCGCGCCGATGAAGGTGAACGGCCTCACCTCGATGGTGTGGGTGCGCGCCGAGGGCCCCTGCCCGATGATGATGTCGAGCTTGTAATCCTCCAACGCCGAGTACAGCAGCTCTTCCAGCGCGGGTTGCAGCCGGTGCACCTCGTCGATGAACAGGACCTGGCGCTCGCGTAAGTTGGTAAGGACCGCAGTCAGATCGCCCTTGATTTGCAGTGTCGGCCCCGAGGTCTGCTGGAAGGCGACGCCCAATTCGTTGGCAATAATGTTGGCCAACGTGGTTTTGCCGAGGCCCGGAGGCCCGTAGAGCAGCACGTGATCGAGCGCCTCGCCGCGCGATTTCGCGGCTTGGATAGCCACATCCAGATTGTCCTTGACCTTCTGCTGGCCGATGAACTCGCGCAGCCGCTGCGGCCGCAGCTTCAGTTCGAATGACGAGTCCTCGTCCAGCGGGACGGCTGAGACGATGCGATCAGGGTTTTCGTGGGTGGAAGACACGCAGGGCGATAGTAAAGCGAAGCGCGCGGGCAATCAACTGCGAGGAGTCCCGCATCGCGCGAACATGCTGCATAAGCCGGGTTGGCGGCGACACATTGCGATGTCGCCGCTGTGCGGCTCAGGTCAAAAGTCGGATGCAAGAGGGGCTGAAGGCTACCTCTGCGTCTTGTTACAGCGAGCGCAGGAAGTTCAGCAAGTCCTGCTGGTCGGAGATGGAGAGATGGTTGTAGTTGTTGACCACGCCATTAGCTTCCGAGGCGGGATACTGAGTGTTGCTGTTGCTGGCGTGCGCCTGGATAGTTGCGATCAGGTCATCCGAGCGGCCGTCGTGCAGGAAGTAAATTCGTTGTCCCAGACCCCACAGCGGCGCGGTGCGGAACTCATCGCCCGCGGCAACGCCCTGGCTGATGTTGTCGGCGAGTCCCGGCCCCATATGATGCAGCAGCAGGTCGGAGTACAAGTTTGCCGCAACCTCGCTGAGCGCGGCGACGGACGATTGTCCGGTGGTGAACGACTGCGTATGGCACAGCGCGCAGCCGATTTGTGCAAATACCAGGCTGCCATGTCTGGCGGAAGCCGTTGCCAGCACCGGTTTAGGCTGGTCCAGGAATCGCATGAAGGTTGTGAATCGGACAATGTCGCTGGGCAACGCCGTGCCGTTCAGGTCGAAGTTCGTGCTGTCTTCGGGCGTGGGATTGAACTGGCAGCCCGGCGTCTGATCGCGCTCGCCAGGAAACAGCTCGTTGGTCACGCCGATCTCGACGTTGTAGGCCTCCCCGGCGAACATCTCCAACGATTTCTCCTGCGCCTTCCAGCCGAATCGCGTGATGGTCCCATCGTTGACACTGGTATTGGGGCGCCCCGCGATCCCCAACGTGCGCTTCTGCTGAAGATTGCTGTTCAGGTTGGCCAGGATGGCGGCGTCCGGGATGGCCTCGATGAGACCGCCGCCATACGTTGGCGTGGGGACGCGGAGGGCCAGATCGTTCTCCTGCGCGGCCAGGGCGAAATCGTCCTGCTGGATGCTGCAGCCCGCAGCGTCGACGCGGCCTGTGATTGTGAACAGCGCGTGCACGCCGCCGTCGACATGCTGCAGATCGAGCGTGTAGGGAAAGCGCGCCACGCGCACCGGGCCGTTCAGCGTGACGAAAGAAGGGATGCTATTGGTCGCGCCTTGATCGTTGGCCGCCGCGATCTCCGGATTGGTGAAGGGACTGCTGCCCCCTATGACCGGCTGAGCATGGCATTGGGCGCAGCTTTCGGCGTTGAACCTGGGCCCCAGCCCGATACCGGTGTCGGGGATGCGGCCGTTCACCGAAGCGATCTCCTGAAAATTATCCAGGCCGGCATTGAAGAAAGCCAATTGATTGGCGGTGAGGCCGGCGATGGGACCTCCGGCTCCGGGCGGCCCGCCGCGAACCCCGGGATCGTGTGCCCCGGGCGCACCTTCCAGGCCTCCTACCAGCATGAAGAGGATCGCGGTCAGCCCTAAGACGATCAGCAAGCTGCGACCGCAGGATGTGCGCGTTCTGTTAGAAAACATCAGCCAAATCCTCCTGAACACAAACTTCTCCTTCGGCTCCGAGGGGAGCTCTGATATCGCTTAAGCCGGCGCAGCATCAGATTGTTTTCACTAAAACGCCAAACGGTCAGAGGTGACGTTATCGACCGGGTAATGCGTTCGGACCAGCTCAGAAGAGCCGGACCGGGCAGGGTTCGGAAACGGCAATACGCGATCGGTATTCGTTTCCCGTTTGGTGTGGCAACACTGTAGCAGCTCTCGCCGACTAGTCAAGTTCACCATGAGGCACGTGTCGTTAGCACATGATATGTCCGGTTGATTTAGCACATGAGATGTCCGCTTTGCAGGCGGCGAGGGTAGGCGACCATGCGAAGCATGGAGCGATATCCGAGGGCCG
>DASRGM010000188.1:0-50874 GCA_035651035.1 Terriglobales bacterium | reverse complement strand
TCATCGAGAGAATTCGCAACGAAGTCATTCGCTGAATCCAAGCACCAGGGGCGGGGTTACGCCGCGCCCCGTCGCAGAGTAAAATAAATAGTTACACACCCTTATTCGACGCGCATGCGGCATCGTTGTGGCTGCCAAGTGCCCGACGCGGCGCGTCCGATCAGGAAGGAACTCCCATGTCCGACAATAACGGCACCAACAACAGTCTGCGCCTAAAGACCGGCCTGGCCGAGATGCTGAAGGGCGGCGTCATCATGGACGTGATGAGCGTCGAGCAGGCCGAAGTGGCGGAGAAGGCGGGGGCAGTCGCAGTGATGGCGCTGGAGCGCGTGCCCGCCATCATTCGCGCCGAGGGCGGCGTCTCGCGCATGGCGAGTCCCAAGCTCATTAAACAGATCATGTCTGCCGTTTCCGTTCCGGTCATGGCCAAGTGCCGCATCGGCCATTTTGCCGAAGCGCAAATATTGCAGGAAATCGGGGTTGACTACATCGACGAATCCGAGGTGCTGACGCCCGCCGACGAAGAGCACCACGTCGATAAGCATGTCTTCACCACGCCATTCGTCTGTGGCGCGCGCAACTTGGGCGAAGCTCTGCGGCGCATTGCCGAGGGCGCGGCCATGATCCGCACCAAAGGCGAGGCCGGTACCGGCGACGTGATCCACGCCGTCAAGCACATGCGTCAGATCATGAGCGAGATGCGGGCGCTGACCGTCATGCGTGAGGAAGAGCTGTTCGCGGCAGCGAAGAACCATCAGGCGCCCTACGAACTGGTGAAGATAGTGGCGAAAGCCGGCAAGCTGCCGGTGCCGAACTTTTCGGCCGGCGGCATCGCCACGCCGGCCGATGCATCCCTGGTGATGCAGTTGGGCGCCGAAGCGGTGTTCGTCGGCTCGGGTATTTTCATGAAAGGCGGAGCGACACCGCTCGACCTGAGCAGCAAGCTGGAACGCGAAGAGGCTGAATCGCGCGCCCGCGCTATCGTCATGGCGGCTACGCACTTTGACGATCCCAAGGTGCTGGCCGAAGTCAGCGAGCAGATGACCGGCGCAATGAAAGGACTGGCGGTGGCGGCAATCGAAGAACGCGATTTGCTGCAGACCCGTGGATGGTAACGCATCGGTCGCCAATAGAAACGGACTAGCGGGCGCCGTTCCGGCGGGCAGTCCCGTGCGTCCTGGCTCACGCTTGCCGTCGAACCCGATTGGCCCACATGCATACGGTGGAAATCTTCTACAAGGGTCTGGCTTACTCGTCGCTGGCGATCCTGTCCTTCGGTGTGGGGGTGCGGCATGCAGACGCGCAGCAGAGCCCGCCTACGATCCGCCACCACCGAGTTGCCGAACCGTCTCCGGAAACCACCACTTCGCCCGAAGTGGTGCAAGCCGAGGCGGCAATTCAGCGCAGCGACTATAACCAGGCGGAAGCCCTGCTGCTGGAGGCCGTTGCCGCTAAAGACGACGATTATCGAGCCTGGTTCGATCTCGGATTCGTCTACAATGCGCTGCAACGCGCGCCCGATGCGATTGCCGCCTATCGCAAAGCCGTGGCGACCAAGCCCGACGTCTTCGAATCCAACCTGAACCTCGGACTACTACTCGCCAAACAGGGCGACAACGCCGAGGCGGCGAAGTATCTCAAGGCTGCAACCCAGCTGAAGCCGGAGGCGCATCCGCAGGAGGCGCTGGCGCGCGCCTGGCAGGCGCTGGGCCGAATCCAGCAGGGGAGCGATCCGCAGAGTGCACTCGTCGCCTACGCCGAAGCCGGCAAGCTCGCGCCAAGCGATCCCGGCCCGCATGTCGCGGCGGCGCAGTTGCTGCAGCAGCAGAAAGATCTGGACGGTGCGGCACGCGAGTATCAGGCCGCCTTACAACTTGATGGCCGATCGCAGGAGGCGCTCTCCGGGCTGGCAAGTGTCGACATCGCGGGCAAAAATTATGACGAAGCAGAACAGGTGCTACGCAAAATAGTGGCCGCGAATCCGCAAGACGCTCCGGCTCACGTGCAGCTCGCGCGCGTGCTTTCCGCCGAGGGCAAGAATGGCGAAGCTGCCGAGCAGTTGAAGATTGCTCAACAAACGGATGCCGGCGATCCTCATGCGGCTCTGGAACTGGGAACGCTGCAGGTAAAAGCCGGCAAAGATGCGGAAGCCGAACAGAATTTCCGCCTGGCTGTTCAAAAGCTCCCCAATGATCCAGAACCACATTTCGCTTTGGGCTCACTGCTGATGTACGAGAAGAAGTTTCCTGAAGCGCAACAGGAGTTGTTGGCAGCGCTTAAACTAAAACCCGACATGGCGGAGGCGTACGGCAATCTGGCGATCGTTGCCGCATCCAACAAGCAGTACGAGATGACCTTGCGTGCTCTTGACGATCGCGCCAAATACCTGCCGGAGATTCCGGCAACCGTTTTCCTGCGCGCCACCACCTACGACAACTTGAAGGACATACCCCAAGCCGTAGAATATTATCAGCACTTCCTGGCAGTGGACGGCGGCAAGTTCCCTGACCAGGAGTGGCAAGCGCGCCATCGGCTGATTGCGCTCGATCCTAAACACGCGGACAATTACCGGGTGAAGAAATGACATGCGGGTATACGGCCAATGCACGGCGGCGGTACTGCTGGCAATCGTGAGTTTGGCGTTTGCGGGCACCCAGACGCCGGACGAATTGAAAGCCCGGGCCGATGCAGCGCATGGCGGCGAGCAGGCCAAACTCTGCCTGGAGTATGCTCGCCTGACGCTGGAACGCTCGAACGCGCTCTTCACAGACGGTGACGTGGAAAAGGCGCAGGCGCAAATCCAGGAGGTCGTGGCGTATTCGCGCAAGGGCGCCGATGCGGCTTCTGTCTCCGGCCGTCAATTAAAAGAAACGGAAATCAAGCTGCGCAAGCTGGCCGACCGCATGCACGACATTGCTCAGACCCTCGCATTCGAGGACCGGCGGCCCGTCCACGAGGCGGTCGAACAGATCGAACAAATTCGCTCCGAGTTGATGATCCGCATGTGGGGACCCCAGGCGGAGCCGAAGGCCAAGTCATGAAACACAGTCGTCCGGTTTACGCGTGTGTTGCGGTGGCGCTGCTGTCACTTTTGTGCGCCAAGGCTGTCGCGCAACAACGCGACCCGCTGAACGACAAGGAGATCGACGAGATGCGCGAGTCGGCGGATTGGCCCGACAAGCGGCTGGAAACTATGGTGAAGTTTACTCGCGCCCGCATGAACGCGATCGAGGAACTGCAGGCCAACGGCAAGACCGCAAAAGACCGTCCCATGCAGATCCACGACCTGCTGGAGGACTTCACCGCGCTGCTCGACGAGATCGAGGACAACATCGATATGTACGATTCTCACAAGGCTGACATGCGAAAAGGGCTTACGCTGCTGATCGAGGCAGATAGCGAGTGGCAGCTGAAACTCCGCCGCCTGAAGGAGCAGTCTCCGCCCGAGGAACTCGACCAGTACTCCTTTGTGCTCACCAATGCGACCGAGGCGGTAAGCGACATGGCCGACGACGCGCGGAAAGAGTTGCAGCAGCAGAATGAATGGGCCAAGGAAAAGAAGCTGACGAAAATCTATTCCGAGCGGCGGGATTGAGGTCACGAATGGCCGCCTCTCACCCATCCGAGCAGCCTCATTGTTGATTTTTGTAAGCGCAAATACAGCGCTCAGGAAATTAGCGGGACGACATCCACTGTCCAATATCGCCGAAACCTCACCACCTTTTTCGTCCGAGCGCCGCTTCTCGCGGAGCATGTTAGGGTAAGAGTGCTTGCGCGAGAACTTGCACCAGATTTTCCAGAACACCTATCGGGAACTGCGCCCGCGCGCGCCAATGCCGGAGTTCCGCGTCGAATTCTATGCCTTCACCAACGTGAACAGCACCATTCGCTTGCGTGAGGGTGTGATGCATGTGCGGGTTTCGGACCTGCTGGAGGGTGCGCCGGAGAGCATTATCAAGGCAATAGCGCACATCCTGCTGGCCAAAATCTACCGCAAGCCTATCCAGCCGCTGCACGCGACGCGTTATCGGCGCTACGTCTCCAGCCATGATATGGCCGCCAAGACGCACCTGGTTCGGCAGGTGCGCGGCCGCAAGCGCATTGATTCGGCATTCGGTAACGTATACAACCTCGACGAGATCTTCGAGGAACTCAATCGCGAGTTCTTTCATGGGCTGCTGGCGAGGCCGCAAATGACGTGGAGTCGCGCCCACGCTCGCAACAGCCTGGCGCATTATGATCCCGCACATAACGCGATCGTCGTCAGCCGCGTGTTCGACCATGCACGCGTACCGCGGCCTGCGGTGGAATACATCGTGTATCACGAGATGCTGCACTTGAAATATCCCGTGAAACTGCGCGGTAGCCGCCGCTGCGTACATGGACCGGAGTTCCAGGCGGAAGAAAAACTGTTCCCTCGGCTAGAAGAAGCCAAGAAGTTTCTGAAATCTCTATAGCCGAGCCGCGACCCGCCTCCGCCGCGCCGCAAGAGCGCGCTCATTCATGCTGCGCTGAAACTCCTTCGTCCGGCAATTGCCGCCAGCTCTTTCGCGCCGACCTCGACCTTGTAGAGCGCGCGTGACGAATTGGCCAGCCGCAGCTTGTATGGATATTCGCCTGTCATGTAGTCACAGCTCATACCTTCTGCAAGCGTGCGCGCTGTGGTCTCGTAGACCAGCGCGACTCCCGGGGAATAGCGGGCCCACTCAGGATGGAAGTAGATCGTGTAGAAGCGGCGCACGTCGCGGTCACAAAAGCTGAGTAGGCCGGCAATTACGGTGCCGTCGTTTTTCTCCAGCGTGAACAGCTGGCAACTACTTCCCTCCAATGCTGCGACCGCCACCATGAAGTCGCAGCGGCGCTGGTCCACAAAGAGATTGTCAAGATCGGTAGCGAAATGCGTGCGCTTGCATTCGTAGAGATGACGAACGGCGGCAGACTCATTCCCCGAATGCACACGCAGCGAGATACCGAGTCGTTGCAGTCGGCGCATCTGGCGCCCCAGTCGCGAATGATCGAGCCGAAAGCCGACTTCGTTTGCAACCGAGAGATCAACCTGCGGCGCTTTGGAGAACGGAGTTATGGGAAATTCTCGCCACCGGTCGCCAGGGTCCTCAACCGACACCACGTGAAGCGGCTTGCCGCACCCCGCGAGTTCCTGCCATGCGAGGTGCAGAGGCTCGCGATCGCCAGCCCAAAGTACGTCGCGGTAATCGAACAGAGTCTCGCCCAGAAACTCAAGGCGGTCCTCAGCGCGGTTGAAAGCAGCAGGGATGATCGCTGCGCCCGAATCGCTTTCCACCCAAACCACACGGAGTTCCAGTCGGTCGCGAAACATCTCCGCCGCCATACGATTCCAGGCGAAGCTCTGAAACATCGTGTGTGGCTGCACCTTCAGCAATTCATTCCATAACGGTGAAATTCGGTCTAGCTCGGAGGCGGAGCGCGCGATATTGATACGCAGAGACAGCATGGCACAGGAATGCGAGCAACCAGTTAGACGCCAGGATCAGACGTGAGAGTTGTGAGCTGCTTCACGAGCCCCAGATTTCGCAGCACTCGGGTTCGCTATGACAAAGGGCGAAAAGCGAACCCCGACAAGCGCCTGTACAATAATGCTTCTCTGCAAAAGGAGCCTGCCTTGATTCCCCGCTACACTCGCACGGAGATGGGCCGCATCTGGAGCGACCAGAACAAATTTCAAACGTGGCTCGATGTCGAAATCGCTGCCACCGAGACGCTGGCGGAAGCCGGTATCGTGCCGCCCCAGGCGGCCAAGGCTATTCGCGAAAAGGGCGGCTTCGAGGTCGACCGCATTAACCAGATCGAAGCCGAGGTGAAGCACGACGTGATCGCCTTCACTACCGTAGTGGCGGAGAAGGTTGGGCCGGAGTCGCGCTGGCTGCACTACGGCCTCACCTCCAATGACGTTGTTGATACTGCCCAGGCGCTGCTGATCAAACAGGCGTCGGCGATCATTCGCGAAGACCTCCACAAGCTGCGTGACGTGCTGAAGCGCCGCGCGTGGGAGTTCAAACACACGCCCATGATCGGCCGCACCCACGGCATCCATGCCGAGCCGATCACTTTCGGGCTGAAGCTGGCGAACTGGTACTCCGAGGTATTGCGCGATATTGAGCGCTTTGAGATGGCAGCCGAGCAGATGCGCGTGGGCAAGCTCTCCGGTGCGGTCGGAAACGCTGCTCACCTGGAACCCGAGTACGAAGAGGCCATCTGCAAGCGACTTGGGCTGAATGTCGCGGCCGTGTCGTCGCAAGTCATTCAGCGCGACCGGCACGCCTTCTATGTCGCGACGCTGGCGGTGATCGCATCCACGCTCGACAAGATTGCCACCGAGATTCGCCACTTGCAACGAACCGAGGTCCGCGAGGCGGAAGAATACTTCAGCGAGAAGCAGAAGGGCTCGTCGGCGATGCCCCACAAGCGTAATCCCGTTACCTGCGAGCAAATCAGCGGGCTCGCGCGTGTGGTGCGCTCCAACGCACAAGCCGCGCTGGAGAATGTTGCCCTGTGGCACGAGCGCGACATTTCGCATTCCTCCGTAGAGCGAGTGATACTGCCCGATTCGACGATCCTGGCCGACTACCTGCTCAGCAAGACCACAAACCTGATCGACACGATGCTGGTTTACCCCACGCGGATGGTGAAGAATCTGGAATCGACAGGTGGACTGGTGTTCAGCGGCCAGCTCCTGCTCGACCTGGTGGAGGCTGGTGTGCTTCGCGAGGATGCCTACCGGCTGGTGCAGTCCAATGCAATGCGAGCCTGGAAGGACGACCTGAGCTTTCGAGAGTTGGTTATGAGCGATCCGGAGATCACCGCGAAGGTGAAACGGGAGACGCTGGAACACGCGTTTGATCTACAACGCCCGTTACGAAATGTGGACAAGATCTTCCGCCGAGTCTTCGGAGCTGAAAACCAGGGCTGAGAGCCGGTTAACAGGAAATAAACCGGCTTTCTCCAGCCGGTAGCGGCTCGATCTGACCTTTAGGATCGCCTCTTCACCCCTGACGTGCCCGCCCGATCCGGCGAAGACACGCGTATCAACTTGGATCGCCGAAGTTCCTGTGCCTGTGCCGCGATCGCGGCAATGAGCCCAGGTATCGTGTACTCCTTCGCTTCGATATCCACCGGCAATTTCAATTCGCGCAAAGTCGCCGAGGTTACTGGGCCAATGGAAGCGCTGTGTATCCTGCGATTGGAAGCCGATTTCCGCAGCGCGGCGCGCGCACTCCGTACTCCTACCAGGGCGACGAAGTTTTTCACCGTCGAAGAGCTGGTAAACGTGATGGCATGTGGTGGGGTTGCACTGGCCAGCAGCGACCGCAAACGCGAAGCGGAGGCTTGTGGCGCGACCGTTTCATAGGCTTCGACCACGTCTAACGCTGCGCCGGCTTTGCAGAGCTCGCGCGGAATGACGTCGCGCGCAATCCGCGCCCGCACCAGCAGCACACGTTTGTTGTTTACGCGCCGGCGCAGCGCACTCACCACCGATTCGGCAACGTATTCCTTGGGCGTAACCGATACGTGCAACCCGCGATGCTCGATAGCGGCCCGGGTTGCAGGCCCGATAGCAGCGACGTGCAGATGCGCAAGCGCCGATGCGGCTAGCCGTTTCTTTGCCATACGCTCAAAGAGAGCGTTCACGCCATTGACACTGGTAAGGATGAGCCAATCGTAAGTCAGAGCATTGGCTAAGGCGTCGTCGAGCGGCCGGTAAGAGCGCGGCCGTCGAATCTCGATGAAGGGAATCTCGATGACCGTACAACCTAACTCGCGCAATGCCGCGGACAATACTCCCGCCTGCTTTTTAGCGCGGGAGACAAGCACGCGGCACCCGGCGAGTGGGAGCGCCGGGTTCTCAGCAGCTTTCTGTGCGAAATTCATGCCTAGGGATTTGAAGCTTTCGAACCATAACACTTCTTAAGGCTGTTGCGGCGTGGCCGCGGTACAGCTGTAAACCTCTTGCAGAATCTTGTCCGCGCCGCGTCGCAACAGAGCTTCGCCAACCGCTTCCCCGAGTTTGATCGGGTCGTCGCCATGCTCGGCCCAAATGAGGATCGACGATCCGTCCGGTTTGGCAACCACCCCAGTCAACTTGAGCATGCCATCCGCCAACTCGGCAAACGCGCCAATAGGCACCTGGCATCCGCCGCCGAGCTTCTGTAGCAAGCTGCGTTCGCAGGTGGTGGTAGCGCGCGAGTTCGGATCATCCAGGAAAGCCAGGTGCTTGCGCATTTCCTCGTCAGCAACGCGAATCTCGATGCCCAGTGCGCCCTGCCCAGCCGCCGGACACATGAACTGTTCCGAAAGGACCTCTTTGATCAGTTCCGTTTTGCCTAGTCGCGTCAGACCTGCGGCGGCCAGGATGATGGCATCGTAATCGCCCTGTTCCAGTTTGCGCACGCGCGTGTCGACGTTGCCGCGAAGGGCCTCAACCGCCAGATCGCGACGCGCGACTTTCAGTTGCGCCTGGCGCCGCAAGCTGCTGGTGCCCACGCGCGCTCCACGCGGCAGAGCGTCAATACTGCCGTAATTGACGGAGAGAAACACATCGCGAGGATTCACACGGGTGGTGATTGCGACCAGCTCGAACTCAGGCGGCAACTCGGTGGGCAGGTCTTTCAGGCTATGGACGGCAAGATCGACACGTCGGTCGGCCAGTGCCTCTTCGATCTCCTTTGTGAACATGCCCTTGGTGCCGACTTGCGCGAGCGCGACATCGGTGATCTTGTCGCCCGTGGTTCTAATGATTTCAATTTCGACCTGGTGCCCACGTTCAACGAGCAATTCGGAAATGTGATGGGCCTGCCAAAGCGCCAGCTGGGAGCCGCGAGAACCAATGCGAAGGCGCGCCATTACTTCGCCGCTCCACGTTTGCCGGTGGCGACGCCCTCGTCTTCCTTTCGCACCAGCATCGGTTTCGCTTCGCGCAACCCGAAGAGTTTACGCACCAGGTCAATCACGGTAGTTACCTCCTGCGACTCGCGAGCCGCGCTCTTGAGTGTGGTGATGGGCGTATGCATGATCTTGTTGACGATGCCGCGGGTTAGCGCCTCAACCGCGAGCTCCTGCTCGGGTGACAGATTGCCCAAGCGGCCGCGCACGCGATCGATCTCCGCCTGCCGGACTGTCTCGAGATGCTCCTGCAACGAAACAATGGTTGGTACAACGTTAAGGGTGTGCAGACGAGCCTGGAACTTCTCGACTTCTGCCTGCACGATGGCCTCGGCGCGTTCGGCTTCGAGGTGCCGGTCGGCCACATGCGACGAGACCACCTGCTGCAGGTCGTCCATGTCGTAGACGAAGATGCCGTCCAGCTTGTTCATCTCCGGATCGACGTCGCGCGGCACTGCGATATCGATGAAGAACATGGGGCGGTTCTTGCGACGATTCAAAAACCGCTCGCCATGCTCTTTCCGGAAAATGGCGTGGGGCGCGCCCGTGGAACTGATGACGATGTCGGCGCGCGGAACGGTCTCGTAAAGTTGGTCAAAGGCGAGCGCTTCGCCGTTGAACTTTCTGGCCAGCGCGATGGCGCGGTCATAGGTTCGATTGGAGACGTAAATCTGTTTGACGCCGTGCGCCAGTAGATGACGGGCTGCAAGTTCGCACATCTTGCCGGCCCCCACCAGGTACACGCTCTTGCCGTCGAGATTGCCAAAAATCTTTTTCGCCAGATCGACGGCAACGGAAGCGACAGAAACGGCAGAGGTCGCGACCGCGGTCTCGTTGCGCACACGCTTGGCCACGGCAAAGGCGCGCGTCAGAAGCGCATCGAGCTGCGAATTCACGGCGCCCACAGCCCGCGCGGTTGCGTAGGCTTCCTTCACCTGCCCGAGGATCTGCGGCTCGCCGACAACCATTGAATCCAGACTTGAAGCCACGCGGAAGACATGCTGCACGGCATCGTTATCTCGGTATTCGTAAAGATACTGGCGGTAACCCGAGGGATCGAGCCCGTAGAAGTCGCGGAAGAAGCCGTCCAGCCCGCAGCAGTTGTCGGCCGTGCGTGCCAATACCTCCACCCGGTTGCAGGTGGAGACAATCATGGCTTCTTCGACACCGGGGTAGGTGGCCAAAGTCCTTACGGCGTCCGGCAGGCGCGCTTCGGGGATGGCAAACTGTTCTCGCACATCCACTGGCGCGGTGCGGTGGTTGACGCCGATCAGGACAAAGCTCATGACGGTATGAACCTGTGAACCCGGCTGAAATTATTTGCCGCCCATGCCCCAATGGCAATGACGAAGGCAATGGTGGCCAGGAAAGCCGCGCGGCGGCCACGCCATCCCGAGCTCCAACGGGTATACAGCAGCAGCATGTAAACCGCCCACATAATGAGGGACAGCAGGATCTTGGGATCGGCAAAGAACATTGGGCCGTATTTCTCAATGGCCAGCACTGACCCGGTCACAATGCCGAATGTCATGAACGGGAAGCCGAAGAGTAGCGCGTGATAACCGATGTCATCGATGGTCTGCAGCGGCGGCAGCCAGGTAAGTAAGGGCGACCGTTTGGACTTGAGCGTCCGCTCCTGCACCAGGTACAGCAGACTCGCGCCGAAGCTCAGGAACAAACCGGCATAGCCGGTGAAAATCAAGACAACATGTACGAAGATCCAGCCATTGCGCAGCAGCGGCGAGGTGAGCGCCACCGGGGTCTGACCCACTGCCGAGATAAAGGTCAGAATAAAAACGATTGGAAAAATAACGACGCCAGGCGTGGTAGTGCGATAACCCACGAAAAAGACAAAGAACACCACCATGGCGAGGAACGCCAGCAGCGACTCGGAGTAGTGAATCGAGGTCAGCGATAGATGACCGATCAGAACGGTGGCCTCTACCAGCGAGACCAAATGGAAGATGAGGCCCAGTCCCACCGCGGGCTCGACAATTCTGGCCAGCAGGTTGCCTCGGCTGCTGAGCAGCAGCAGCGAATACAACAGTCCCACGCCGTAGCACGCGACTGCAACTCGGAGCCAGATTAGCGGCATAAACCCCACGAACGGCTATCCCAGCCCGTTCTCCTGTGTCCAGTATATCGACAGGAGGGGAGGGGCCGAGTATGCACGTCACCAGGGGGTGTGATCTGCGTCACAGGGTCTCGGAGCCTAGCCGGGTTGCGCGCCGTCCTCGCCGCTGCATATACTTTGAAGGTTTGCCCGCAGCAGGCGCGCTTCTCTGCGCCCCTCCCGCGCCGCACGACCTTCCGCTATCATTCGGAGAATCTAATGGCTACTGTACATAGCATCGAACAGGAACGTAATCCCTGGGAACAACAAGCGGCGCGCTTCAAGATCGCGGCCGAAAAACTGCAGCTCGACGAAGGTCTTTGGCGAGTCTTGCAACAGCCCAATCGCGAAATCATCGTCCACATCCCCGTGAACATGGATAACGGACAACTGGAAGTCTTCACCGGCTATCGCGTGCAGCACTCGATCGCGCGCGGCCCGGCAAAGGGCGGTGTCCGCTACTCCCCTGACGTTACGCTCGACGAAGTTCGCGCGCTAGCCAGCTGGATGACATGGAAGTGCGCCGTGGTGAACATACCGTTCGGCGGCGCCAAAGGCGGCATCATCTGCGATCCCAAGAACATGTCGCGCGGGGAACTGGAGCGGCTGACCCGCCGCTACACCGCCGAGCTCATCGAGTTCATCGGGCCGGAGAAAGACGTGCCCGCCCCCGATGTCAATACCAACGAGCAGGTGATGGCGTGGATGATGGATACCTACTCGATGCACATGCGCCAGACAGTGACCGCGGTCGTCACCGGCAAGCCGCTCAACATGGGCGGTTCGCGGGGGCGTCGCGAAGCCACCGGCCGCGGCGTGATGATTATCTGCGACGAGTCGATCAAGAAGCTGGGCATGGCGCGAGAGAGCACGCGCGTCATCATCCAGGGCTTTGGCAATGTCGGCTCGAACGCGGCTCTGCTCATGCATAACGCGGGATACAAGATTGTCGGTATCGGAGAGTGGGACGGCGGACTGTACAACGCCAAGGGTATCGACATCGTCGGGCTCTCGGAACACCGGCAGAAGGAAGGCACGATTCATGGGTTCAAGGGCGCTGAGCGGAAGCCGACCGAGGACCTGCTGGTCACCGATTGCGAAATCCTGATTCCGGCCGCGACCGAGAATGTCATTACCTCGACGAATGCGGACCGTATCAAGGCCAAAATCCTGGTGGAGGGCGCTAACGGGCCGACCACTGCCGCGGCCGACGATATCCTGGCCGAGAAGCATGTTTTTGTTATGCCCGACATTCTCGCAAACGCCGGTGGAGTGACCGCCTCCTACTTCGAGTGGGTGCAGGACCGTCAGGGTTACTTCTGGAAGGAGTCGGTGGTCAACGAGCAGCTCGAGCACATCATGGTGTCGTCGTTCGAGGACGTGGTGCGCTACGCCGAGACCCACCACGTCAATAACCGAATCGCTGCGTACATGTTGGCCATCGACAGGGTGGCATATACCATCCGGCAACGCGGAATTTATGCGTAGTTTACAAACAGGTAAACTTCTGATTGCGAACAGCTCCCCTACGGGAGCTGTTCCTGCTCCCGGACAAAAATAATTTTGCTTCACAACCCTTCATCGCGCCTCCAGTTGGGGCATAATAGCGTCCAAGTTATTGCAGTCGTCGGATTGCCTCGTCGCAAGGTCATCATGCCACGTCTGTATTTCTGGTTGCGCTTGACCGCAATAGCGATTGCCTTTCCCGCGATCGCTCTTTATATCGCCGGCGCCACCCTGGTGCAGGCCATGGTTGGCCTGGGCGGCAGGCCGCGCCCGCCGCACGCCAGCAGCTTGCGTGTGCCCCTGCGTATCTGGCTTAGCGTGATGGACTGGACCAAGGGAATTCCTGTCGGTTACACCTACTGGGAGCAGTACGAAGCGCCGGTCATGCTGGACGAGATTGCCGTGCATCATGACGAGTAATGCGGTCGCTTCCCGCGATTGCTTTCAATCTGACCAAAAGCGCATAATCGCCTTGGCAGCGCCCATGCGGCGGTGTGCTTCCGTCTCTTGTGAACCTCCCGACTTACATCACGCTTACCCGCATTTTCAGCATTCCAGTGCTGATCTGGATCCTCTCGAGTACCCGCTTCAGTTCGGCTAATGGCGAACGCGAGCTGCTGGCCTCTTTTCTTTTTATTGGGGCTTCGATTACAGACGCCATTGACGGCTATCTCGCGCGACGGCGCGCCCAGGTTACGACCATGGGCATGCTGCTCGATCCGGTCGCCGACAAGCTGTTAATCGCCGCCGCCTTCATCACGCTGGTGCAGTTCAATCCCGCAATTGTCACCGCCTGGATGGCGGTCATCATCATCGGCCGCGAGTTTCTGGTAAGCGGCTTGCGATCGATTGCGGCGTCCGAAGGCTTCACCATACAAGCCAGCGATCTGGGCAAGCTGAAGATGTTTGTGCAGATCTTCTCGGTCGTCGCCGCTATTGTGGACCACCACTGGGCATACGTTTGGTGGCTGCCGGGTATACCGGTCCGTCCCATCGCTCTGGTCTCGATCTGGGTGATGGTTGCGCTGTCGCTGTGGTCCGCCGCCGACTACTTCATTGCCTTCTGGCGGCGCATTGACCAGACATCTGAGCGGCGACGTCGCCGGCGTTCCTTCGTGCTCAGCCGCCGCAGGAAGCGCAACGATGTCCCCGTCATCTGAGTACGAAAAGCCTGCGCAGCAGTCCGCCGAGTATTCCTCTGAAGAGCGCCGAATCCTGTTGCGCCTGGCGCACCAATCCATCGAAGCAGCACTCAGCGGCCGTCAGCTTGATCTGACTGCCCCCAGCGAACATCTGGCTGAGCCCCGAGGCGCTTTCACCACATTGCACCTGCACCACCGCCTGCGCGGCTGCATCGGCTACGTGCTTTCTCCCCAATCGCTGTATCGAACGGTGGCCGAAACCGCCAGGGGCGCGGCTTTCGACGATCCGCGTTTCGAGCCGGTAACGCTGGCCGAGGCCGGCCAACTGCAGATCGAGATCAGCGTGCTCTCCCAGTTGCAACCTATTACCCCCGACCAGGTCGTGCTTGGAAAGCACGGACTCGTGGCGATGCAGGGAAACCGTCGCGGATTGCTCTTGCCCCAGGTGCCCGGGGAATGGGAATGGGATCGGGAGACGTTCCTGGCGCAAACGTGCATGAAAGCGGGTCTTGCTCCTGACGCGTGGAGGCATGGCGCGGAGCTACAGGCGTTTACCGCAGAAATTTTCGGTGAGCACGATCTCTAATCGTGCGCGAAGCTCCACTGCGGGTCCTTCTCCGCAGGCACGATGGCCCCATCCCGCATATGAATAATGCGATCGCCGTAGGTGGCGGCTTCGGGATTGTGCGTGATCATCAGCACCGTCTGCCCAAACTCCTGGTTCGAGCGGCGCAACATCTGCAATACGATCTCGGAGTTCTGCGTGTCGAGGTTGCCGGTGGGCTCGTCGGCCAGGATGATGGCCGGCTGATTAATCAAGGCGCGGGCCAGAGCTACGCGTTGCTGTTCGCCGCCGCTCATCTCCGCAGGACGATGTTGCAGGCGCTTGTTGATGCCCAGCAATTCGGTTACGCGCTGGATACGCGCACGTTCAGTCGCGCCATCGCTCTGGCCGGAAATGTCACGGGCGATCTCGATGTTTCCTTCAGCGGTGAGTGTCGGCAGGAGATTGAATTTCTGGAAGACAAAACCGATCTTGGTGCGGCGCAGGCGCGTGCGTGCCGAGTCGGACAGCGCCGTAAAGTTTACGCCATCGATCAGCACCCGCCCCGCATCAGCCTGGGTCAAGCCGCCGAGAATGTAGAAGAGGGTCGATTTGCCGCTGCCTGATGGGCCTACAATGGTGACGAATTCGCCTTTTTGTACCTGCAGCGACACTCCGCGCAATGCGGGCACTTCGACTTTGCCGATGCGGTAGGTCTTGCGAACGTCCTCAGCCTCAATCATCCATGCCATGAGAATCTCTGATATTACACGATGCCTCTCGTCAGTCACTCCACATCTCGCCCGATCCACGCTACAAATTCAACATGGCGAAATCGACGTCGTCCGGGAAGCATTCGCAATTGGTCGCCCTGGCTGCCGAGTGGCTGCGCTCCAAATATGGATGCGGCATCGTGCTGTCAGAGCAGTATTGCATGACCGGCGAAGTCCCCGACGTGATCGGCTGGAAATCATCGTGCCGCTCGGTGCTGGTGGAATGCAAGGTGTCGCGCAGCGACTTTCTGGCTGACGCGCAAAAACCATTCCGCCTCGCGCCGCAAGAGGGCCTGGGGAGCAAGCGGCTTTATATGGCGCCCGTGGGCGTCATTGCACGGGATGAACTGCCCAGGCATTGGGGTCTGCTGGAATGCCACAGCCGCGAGGTGCAGCTTGCCGTCAAACCAGGTGGCGTTGATCTACGAACCTCTGTGGGCCTTATGAAGGAAATGAACCTGCTATTGGCGAGCTTGCGGCGCGTCGAAGTGCGAATCGAACCGCAGACTATTGGCGAATTTCTGAAGTGGAAGAACCGCCTGGCAGAGTACAACGGTGGGCGCATGCCGGCAGGTATCAGCTCCCGTGAAGACGAGGAGAATTCGTATCTGATTTCCTGATGGGAATGCGCGCGGCGTTATCCCTTCAGCTTCAGGTTCGCCAACTGCATGAGGGGCGCGGCCTGATTCCAGTCAGCGGAAATATGCTCCAGGGTCATGCGCACTACCTTGCTTTGTCCCGGCGCGATGGGTGAGCGGCTGAGGTCGAGCAGGTCGGGATATCCCGCCATCTGGTTCGGCACCAGCACGTGCAGAGGTAGAGTCTCTTTCTGAACAACCTGGTCCATTGTGTTCTTGAAGACGAGGTTCATGTCGGCGCCGACCAGCTCTTTATCGCCAGTGTTGGTTATGGTCGCGTCCAGATAAGTCACCGTCCCCCCGACGTAGTTCTCCGCTGCGCTCACCTTGGCCTCTGAAATGCGCAGTTTCACCGCATACGGATTCACTTCAGACGCTGACTGGCTCTTGCTGCGGGTGAGCACCACGATGATTCCCACCACGATCAGCACGGCGATGAGTCCTACAGCGAATGGCCTCCAGTTGCGCTCCTGCGCCGTCTGCTTTGGACTAAAGAGTTCGGCCATATCTGTGACCGATTTTACTACCGTGACCCGCTGCAAAGTCCTATGACCGGCGCCATTCAGAGTTTCGGGCAGAGATTGGCGGGAAGGCGAAAGGCCGGAAAACGGCGGAGCGTTTATGCAGGAGTGGGAGAGCCAGCCCGCGGCTGCCACATCCCGCCTAGGTCGTATCAGACTGGTCACGGCTGTTTGTGATGTCCATCACAGCTTGCCCGGCATCACCTGGTTCATCGTAGCTCTGTTATCGCGTCACATCCGCTTTGTGGGCGGGGCCTCCCAGGCGATCAGGAGTGATTATGGTGCGCACGGCAGAAGCTATCAATTGGTATCACAGCAATAAGTACAGCGCCGACAAGGCCTGCGAGCACTGCGAGGGTGTGGTTCGCCACGAAGAATGGTGCATCACGCGCAATGGTGTCGTGGCATATGCATACGAAGCTGTCGTCGACCCCTCGAAACTGACATGGGAAGACCAGCTTATCTTGCACGCTCTTGGCGCGGCTTGGAGTGGCGACAACTGCCACAGCGCCCGCTCAGTGCGCGACTGCCGGCCCGAGTAGCTGAACTCTTTCTGTCTGCATAAGCGGCGAGCAAACCACGCTGCCTCTCCCGCTGCTCTGCGGCCCCGAGACCCACGCGAAGCACAAACTCAGCCGGCCAGTGTTTGACAGGAATCTTTCCGCTCACCAGTGGGCTTATCGGCGCTGCCTTTATAATCGCATTATTTCGCCGTCGCACCTCTCATGCTCACTCCTGACTACCCTGGCTTCCTGGAGCTTAGTCGCAAAGCGACGCTCATTCCGATAGCGAAAACGCTGAGTGCGGACTTGCTCACGCCGGTTGGCGCATTTCTCAGCATCGCTTCAAGGGAAAAATACGCTTTTCTGCTGGAGTCGGTCGAGGGCGGCGAAAAGATCGGGCGCTACACCTTCGTGGGCGCCCGGCCCAGGACCGTAATCGTCGCGCGGGGAAAAGCAGTATCGGTGCGCGAGGGTTCCACGACGAAACAGCATAGCGGTGGCATCATCGACCTGCTACGCGAGCACCTGCGAAGGCATCAGGTGGCGCAGGTTCCCGGACTGCCGCCGTTTACCTCCGGCGCTGTGGGCTATTTCGCATATGACATCGTGCGACAGTTCGAGCGGCTGCCGGAGCGAACAGAAGACGATCTTGGCCTGCCGGATTGCGTCTTTACGTTTTACGACCGATTGCTGGCGTTTGATCATCTTCGTCACCAGGTGCACATCATTGCCGCTGCCGATGTGTGCCGTGAATCGCCTCGCAAAGCCTACAACCGCGCTCTGGCAGACATTGACAGGATCGAGCGGCAGCTGAGCAAAGGCTTGCGCGGGCAGCACCTTCGCTCCGCTGCCTCTACCAAGCCACGCCCCGTCAAGGTCCACAACACCACCTCGCGCCGCCAATTCGTTAAGAGCGTGCAGCGGGCCAAAGGGTACATTGCTGCCGGCGATATCTTCCAGGTGGTTCTCTCGCAGCGATTCGACTTCAAGCCGCCGGCCGAACCGTTCCAGATCTATCGTGCGTTGCGCACCGTCAACCCCTCACCGTATATGTTCTTCCTCAAGCTTGAAGATCTGCACGTCCTGGGGGCCTCACCGGAGATGCTGGTGCGCGTGACCGGTCGCAAGCTGGAATACCGCCCCATCGCAGGCACGCACAAGCGTGGCGCCGACGCTGCGGAAGACGAGCGCCTGATCCAGCAATTGCGCAATGATGAAAAAGAGCGCGCCGAGCATGTCATGCTGGTCGACCTCGGACGCAACGATTTGGGACGGGTCAGCGAATATGGGTCGGTAAAGGTCCGCGATCTGATGTACGTGGAGAAGTACTCGCATGTAGTGCATCTGGTTTCGGCACTGGAAGGCGAGTTGCGAGCTGACCTCGACGCGCTGGATGCACTCGCAGCTTGTTTCCCTGCGGGCACGCTGAGCGGCGCGCCCAAGGTCCGCGCGATGGAGATCATCGAGGAGCTGGAGCCGGTACGGCGGGCGGTCTATGGCGGCTCGGTCTTATATGCTGACTACGCTGGAAACCTGGATTCCTGCATTGCGATCCGGACTATGGTGTTGTATCGCAATCGGGCCTATGTGCAGGCGGGCGCTGGGATCGTTGCGGACTCGGACCCGGAGAGCGAATATCAAGAGTGCATAAATAAGGCATCGGCGCTAATGCGCGCTTGCGAGCGCGCGCAGCGATAACGCGGCGGGTGAGGCTATGGTCCTGGTTTTGGACAATTACGATTCCTTCACCTACAACCTGGTGCAATACATTGGCGAGCTGGGCGCCCAAGTTGCGGTGCGCCGCAACGATCAAACCAGCCTCGACGAGATCGCGGGGATGTCTCCCTCCCGAATCGTCATCTCTCCGGGCCCATGCACACCACGGGAAGCCGGTATCAGCATCGAAGTGATCCGCCATTTTGCAGGACGCGTGCCTATCCTAGGCGTTTGTCTCGGTCATCAGGCCATCGGCGAAGCCTTTGGGGGCAAAGTCGTCCGCGCAGCCAACTTGATGCACGGCAAAACTAGCGCGGTCGAACACGACGGCCGGACCGTCTTTCGCAATCTAGCCTCACCAATGACGGCCACACGCTATCACTCGCTGATTGTCGAAGAGAAAAGTCTGCCCGAAGAATTGGAGATTTCGGCTACCTGCCGCGACCGTGATGGCACTCGAGTAATTATGGGCCTGCGCCATCGTAGCCTGCCTGTCGAAGGCGTTCAGTTTCATCCCGAGAGTGTGTTGACCGACCAGGGAAAGCAGCTCGTGAAGAACTTTCTCGACCTCTAATCGGCTCTCGACAGCCCGCAAGAGCGGCGCTATAGTGACTCACAGAGTTCTTGAGCCAGGCTAACCCCCTTTTGCCTTGACGTTGCGGCCAAGTACGTTCGGGACAAAGCGCTGCACGGGGCTCAGATCTCTTCCCCTACAAAAACCCTCCGAGACGCCGATGTCGTAGCTGTCTCCGGAGTTGGCGTAGCTGAAATCTGCGTGCATGCTTAGCAACGTATGAAATATGCCAGTAAGATAGGTAAATAGTCTGTGGCCCAATCCAAAACCATTCCCTTTCCACCGCAGCAGGAACGAGCACCCCAAGCCGTCGAGCTGCTGGGTATCCGCAAAACGTACGACGACTTCGTGGCCGTCGACCATCTTTACCTCACCATTCGCGAAGGCAGCGTCTACGGGCTGCTCGGCCCCAATGGCGCGGGCAAGACCTCGACCATCCGCATGATGATCGGCATCACCTTGCCGGACGACGGGCAGGTGCGGCTCTTTGGCGAACCATTTCATCGCGGCCAGCTTCGTCGCATCGGTTATATGCCGGAGGAGCGCGGTCTTTATAAGCGCATGAAGGTGCTCGATCACCTGGTGCTGCTGGGACGGCTTCACAATCTGACGGAGCGCGATGCGCGCCGGCGTTCCCTCGCTTGGTGCGAGCGACTGCAGCTCGGGGAGTGGACGCACAGCAAGGTGGAAGAACTTTCCAAGGGGATGCAGCAGAAGGTGCAATTCATCGCCACGCTACTGCATGATCCTGACCTGATCATCATGGACGAGCCGTTCTCCGGGCTCGATCCGGCAAATGCCGTCATGCTGAAGGACGTGCTCATTGAACTGAAGAAGGCGGGCAAGACGATTCTGTTCTCCACCCATCGCATGGACCAGGTGGAGCGCTTGTGCGACGCCATCTGCCTCATCGATCACGGGCGCGCCATTCTGGAAGGCGACCTGAAGAAAATCAAAGCCAGCTATGGCAAGAACCACGTGCAGATCGAGTGTGACGGCGATCCTCGCCTGGAGGACTGTGAACTGGTCCGGTCGGTAAACAATTATGGCAACTACGTTGAAGTGCAGCTGAAACCGGGGGCCGATCCGCAAGCCTTGTTGCGTCTGGCGGCGGACCGGGTGCGCATTAGCCGGTTTGAGCTGCTGGAGCCCTCGCTGGAGGAGATTTTCATCGACCAGGTGGGCCCCCATGCATAACGTGTGGACACTGGTAAAACGCGAATATCTCGAACGCGTTCGCTCCCGCTCGTTTTTGATCTTCACCCTCCTGATGCCTGCCGTAATGGCGGCGATGGTGCTGATCCCCACCAGGCTGGCACGGTGGAATGGCGGAGGTGTGCGCAAGATCGTGATCGTCGCCAACAACTCGGAGTTGGCAAACGTGGTTGGGCATGAACTCGGCAACAGCAAGACCCAGGCAGAAGATGAGCTGCAGAAGTCGAGCGCGCCGACCGTTTATTCCATCCAGGTCGATACTGATGCCGGCGACGCCGAGCGCGCCCGTTTGGGCCAGCAGGTAAGCGAAGGCAAAATCACCGGCTTCCTGTGGCTTACGGATGACGCTCTGGCCAAACACTCGGTCGTCTACAGCACCAAGGAGGCCGCGGATTTTACCCAGGGGCGAGAACTGCGTAACGCCATCACTACGGGCATCGCCCGATATCGGCTGATGCAAAAGGGAATGAAGGGCGACGAGGTCGATGCCCTGCTTGCTCCCATTAAGCTCGACACCATTCGCATCGAAAAAGGCCATGAAGGCGCCAGCGGAGCCGCGGTATTCCTGACTGCCTTCTGCATGGTGATGCTGCTATACACGGTGGTGTTGATCTACGGGCTGGCGGTGATGCGCTCGGTGATCGAGGAAAAGAGCACCCGCATTCTGGAAGTGCTCCTCTCCACGGTAACCTCCAAGGAACTGCTGGCCGGAAAAATCGTTGGCGTCGGCGCCGTAGGACTTACTCAGATCATTGTATGGGTCCTCTTCGCCGGGCTGTTTTCCGTGCCTGGGCTGGTCGCGGCCAAGTCATTCCTGGGTGAGATGCACATCTCCCTTGCCGCCATGGTGTCGTTCGCGATCTTCTTCCTAATGGGGTATCTGCTCTATAGCGCCATGTATGCGGCCATCGGCGCCATGGTCAATACAGACCAGGAGGCGCAGCAGATGCAGTGGCCCGCATTGATTCCCCTGGTGCTGGGTGTCGTCCTGATGAATGCCGTGATTCAACATCCGAACTCGGCCCTGGCATTCTGGCTGTCGATGGTGCCCTTCTTTGCGCCCATACTCATGCTGCTGCGCATCGTCATCGAGCAGCCGCCCATTTGGCAGATTCTTTTGTGCCTGGGCTTGATGTGCGCTACCGTTTATGGATTGCTGTCGCTGGCTTCGCGCATTTATCGCGTCGGCATCCTGATGTACGGCAAGCGGCCCTCGCTGCCCGAGTTGCGGCGTTGGCTGCGCTATGCAGAGTAGAATTCACGCGTGCCCGAAGATCTTCGCGTTGAGTCTCGCTTCACGTTGCTGCAGCGCGTAGAGCTGACACTGGCTTCCTGGATCGTGCCCATCGTGATTGCGCTCATCGGTTGCACCTTGCGACCGACGATGAGCTATGAAGCCGGCGCTATCTCAGACCTCGACGATCTTTATCCGGGCATCTTCCCCTTCTGGCATCGCTGCGTCTTGCCGGCGAGCTGGCTGTTTCGCCGGCGCCGCATCGCCGTCATGACCAGCCAGAGCCTCGACGGGGAGTTCATCGCCCGCGTCATCCGGCGCTTTGGCTTCCTCCCGGTGCGCGGGTCGAGCACGCGAGGAGGCCAGCGCGCGCTGCTGGAGATGGACCGGATCTTGGGTAAGCGCGGGGCGGTCGCGTTCACGATCGATGGTCCGCGCGGGCCGGCATTCATCGCGAAGAAAGGCCCAGTGTTGCTCGCCCGATCGAGCGGCGCCCCGGTCACGGCATTCTATGTCGCTGTGCACCGCGCTTGGGTGTTGAACACCTGGGACAGGCTGGTAATTCCCAAGCCCTTCTCACGGGTATTTGTGCGGGTCGCACGCAAGATGTTCGTTCCCCACGATGCCGATGAGGCCGCGATGGAACGTTATCACGCAGAGATGCAGGGCGCGCTGGAGCGGGTGACGGCATTTGCCGAGTCGCAGGTCTTGTCGAGCATGCCGCAAGCCGCGCGGGACGACCCGGCTAGGCGAACCCGCCCCGATTGACACTGGCTGCCTGTCAAATTACATTCAGATTCTCACCTGAGCTGCTTTGCTCAGGACTGTTCCTTGTCAATCAGCGTTCGCGCGTTCGGGAAGCGGGTGCAAAGCCCGCGCTGCCGCGCAACTGTAAGCGAGTGATGGCACAAGGCCACTGTGCAAACGGGAAGGCCCCGCCGCTGTTCGCGATCGACGCAACCAGGCCCAGTCGGCCGTTGACCAACGATCGCAGCTCGCAAGCCAGGAGACCGGTGCGAACGAAAGGGTATCCACGCAGCTAACAGCATGCCCGTGGTGCCCCGGCCACTAACCCCTTTCGCGTGTAAAGGAGGAGTCCATGCCCGCTTTTCGTGTCCTGGTCTTCGCACTGCTCATCTGCTCAGCCGCCTTCGCTTCCGACCTCAAGGTCACGGTGCAGAGCCCTTCCGGCGATCGCGTCGGCGGCGTGCAGGTAAGCCTTTTCCGGGCTTCCGGCAACGTCGGAATCGCTACCCAGCTCACAACTGGCGATGGGATGGCCACATTCCTCGGGCTCAGCGACGGAGAATACCAGGTCCTCATTCTGGCGCCGGGATTTGCCCAACAGTCGCAGGAAGTTTCCCTCCCGCAAGCTCAAGCGCTTACCGTCAAGCTGAGACTGGCAACTACACCGCAGACTGTCGTGGTCTCCGGCAGTTCTACCCCCGCGACCGTCGAGCAGACGGGCACCTCCGTCGGCCTGCTCAACTCGACCGAGCTCAAACTGCTGAACCCAGTCGCCGCGCCGGATGCGTTGCGCTATATCCCGGGCGCGATCGTCAGCCCCTCTGGGCAGAGCGGCTCCATCACCAGCCTGTTCGTGCGCGGCGGTGATTCCGACTACAACAAGGTCGTGATCGACGGGGTACCCGTAAACGATCCTGGCGGCTTCTTCGACTTTGGACCCGTGCCTATGAACAATGTCGAGCGCGTTGAAGTAGAGCGTGGCCCGGAGACCACCACCTATGGCACCGACGCCATGACCAGTGTCGTGCAGCTCTGGTCGGCCACGGGCAGTACGCGCACACCGGAAGTAGAGTTCGGCGCTGACGGAGGTAACTTCAATACAGCTCACGGCTATGCCTCTGTCTCCGGCGCGCGTGGCATCTTCGACTACAACCTCTTCGGCGACCAGTTCAATACCAACGGTCAGGGAATCAACAATCGATATTCCAATTCGCTGCAGGGCGGCAACGTGGGCGTGAAGTTGTCCGACCGGGTCGCCTTCCGGCTGCGGATGCGCCATTACAACAACTGGACCGGAGTCTCGTCGAACTGGTGGTTCAATGGGTATCCTGCGCTACCGCCCGACCCCAACCAGTACGTTCATCAGAAAAATTTCCTCGCCAGCGGCGATTTCATCGTAAGCGGTCCGGGCTCATGGCAGCACCAGTTTCGCGGCTTTGAGTACAACCACGTCGCGCTGAACGACAATCCGGTCGATGACCCCGACCGCCCCTTCGATACTCCATTCAGCAACCTGACCAAGTACAACGTGGCGGGGTTTTCCTATCAGGGCATCTGGACTCCGCGTACCTGGGCGCAGACCAGTGTCGGCTACACCTTCGAGGACGAGAACGGCTTCGTGAACAGCAATTCCGGTACCGTGGCGATGCCCGACCTCAGCATCACGCATGGGCTGCGGCGCAATCACTATCTTTTTGGGCAGCAGTCCGTGACCTGGAAGCGGCTCTCGGTATTGGCGGGCGTCGGCTACGTGAATAACGAGAGCTTCGGGGGAAAGGTTTCACCGCGCGTTTCCGGCTCCGTGGTCCTGTTTCGCGGAGGCGACATGGTTGGGACCACGCGGCTGCGCGCCGGCTATGCCGAAGGCATCAAGGAGCCGAGCTTCGAAGAATCGTTCGGCCTCGCTGGAGAGTTTCCGGTCTTGCCCAATCCCAATCTCAAGCCGGAGCAGAACCACGGCATCGAGGCGGGCATCGAGCAATCGCTGCTGAACAATCGCTTGTCGTTCAGTGCCGTGTACTTTCACAACCAGTTCCTCGATCAAATCGAGTTTCTGTTGAACGACATTACCTTCACCGGACAGTATGCCAACATCAACAAATCGCTGGCGCAAGGCGCGGAGCTGGTGCTGAGCGGGCGCCTGCACGATCACCTTTCGTTTACCAGCTCCTACACCTACACCTCGAGCCAGATCCAGCAAGCGCTGCCATGCGATCCCCTCGCCGGCTGCGACCCGCGAATCAACGGCGTGGGGGCGCCGCTGCTGCGTCGTCCCAAGCACGCGGGCACACTGCTGCTGACATACGATAGAACGCGCTGGGGAGCGACTGCCGGCGTAACTGCCGTCGGACGCCGCCCCGATTCCGACTTCCTCTTCGGCCTCATCCCCCCCATTTATTACGCAGCCGGATTCGCGCGAGTCGATCTAGGCGGCCGTTACGCAGTGAATCATCACGTCACCTTGTATGCGAACCTCGATAACGCCCTGAATGCCCACTACAACGAGGTGCTGGGATATCCGGCGCTGGGGCTGAATTTCCGCGGTGGACTACGCTTCCACTTCGGAGGGGAATAACCGCGGGCCGGATCTCTCCGGCCCGTTCTTAGTTGAGGGACGCGCGCTCCAGCTCGCGGATGTACTCGATGACGCTCTCGCACCAGCCATCGATGTGCGTCCACTTGCCGTAGCCCACGCCGTTCTTGTAGCTGGCCACGTTGATCATGTAGCCCGGCGCCCTGGGCGAGGGGACAGAGTCATGCGCTTGCTCGTCGGTGATGACGATCATGCGGTCATAGCTCTCGTCGATCTCTCCGAGCGCCTTGCCCAGATACGTCCCCAGGTGCGCCTGGCTTGCCTCAATGGCGTCGCGCAGCGCGAAACCGCGACGCGGCGCGATGCGCTTCAGCTCATTGGAGAAGCTGTAGACGCTCACCTGCTCGCAGATCTCCCGCAGCAGCACCGCCAGCCCGTACGCCGCGTCCGTGCGCATCATCTCCGAGCGGCGCGACAGCGGCGCCACCATGCTGCCCGAAACGTCGACGAGCAGGATCGTCTTGCCCCCGAGCTTCGGGTGCTCTATCCCGGCCGTCTCTTGGCCAGGGTGAGACTGCCCGGCAACGCACGCGAACATCGCCTGCTCGAGTGCCTCCTCCCACTGCGGCGCATAACGCGCAGCGCCGATGAAGCGGAACGGCAGCACGCGGTCGGTCTTCATGTCGCGCACGGCATCGAGCACCAGCTCCTCGCGCACTCCGGCATCCTTCATGTTGCGAAGGTTGCGGAGCAGCGCCAGTTCCCCGAGCTTGCGCTCGGCCAGCAAACGCTCCCAGCTCTCGCGCTTGTCGGCACTGGACGAGAGCGCTACCTCCCAGGTGTCGGGCGGCGTCAGCTCGCCTGCGATCAGGCGCTTCCACAGCGCAGCCTGCGCAGCATCGCGAGGCTTGGCATGACAGAGGAAGAGCACATCGCGCAGTTTCACCGGGCCGGCGCGATCGTACTTCGCCAGGCCGTACTCGTCGAACTTGGTGAAGGCAGCTGCCAGGCCCTTCTTCACCTGGGCCGACAGCGGCGCGCGGCCGTTCTGCCAGTAGATGGCAACGAACTCAGCGAGCTCGTCCGCACGCTGGATGACACGCGCCAGCGTCTCCGCTACACGCCCGCGATGCGTCTTGTGACGCGCCATCTCGCGCACCAGCAGCAACGGAGCGTGCCGCAGCTTCATCGCCTCGCGCGCCTCGACCGCCATGGCGGCCACGCGCTCCGCCTCGCCCTTGGGCACAAGCTCCGCAATGCGGCCGGCGATCGCCACCCCGTCCTCGTAGAACTGGTCCTCCCAAAGCATGCAGGCCAGCACCGAGCGGCGAAGCTGGAGTTCGGGGCTGACGCGCCGCGCGGCTCCGCCCTCATGGGTGCGCAGCGCGGACTCGAGATATCCAAGCTTCAGGATGTTCAGGCGGGCCATGTTCGGCCTCCTTTCAAATACAGCAGGCAAACGAACCGACAGCTGGGTGTCCCATCCTCGCCTTATGTTGACCAGGCTGGAAATGACGACCAGCTTTCGGACGCCGGGGGGAATTGCCACAACGGAAGTAATGCACTGAGCTACATGCTTGCGCATGGTTGGATTTGAACCAGCGACCTGCACGGGTTACATGCCGCTCTATCGAAGTATCGGCAGTCTTCGCCATCGACGAACTATCCGCGATATCCCTTCAACTACAACCTCGTCCGCCTCAATTTTCGGTAACCTGAAGCCTGTTTTTTTGGCTGTAGTAGCTTCATTGATCGGCAAGGCCAGATCGGTCATTTGTTTCCAGGTTGGCCGGTTCTTGTCGTCGTAGCTCGAGCAGTCACGCACCTTAAATGGCACCGGGAGCAACTGCTCGTAAACGTAGTTGCAAAACACCATGGCCTCCGACTCACGGTAACCAACCACGATGTGTGCATGTCGACAGCTATCACAGCGCGAACCTGGCATAGGCGTTTCGGCTTTTATATGAATTTTGTTCACAGCAATGCTTTCTAACCGGCTGCCGCCGGAGCTTGTAAGCCGGGGAACTATCGACACGGCACGCAGTGAGCTGCCATTACTCCACACAAGCTATGCTTGCGGCAGGAATCGAACCTGCATCTCCGGATTATGAGTCGAAGTATCCGATGTCTTCGCCACCGGCCGAATTGTCCTGTTCAAAGCAACAGGCGTGTATCTAAAGGCTGGAGAACGAGCGATAACGGAACTAGGCGCTCTGCCACTGAGCTACGCGAGTGTGTACTCGCGGCAGGACTCGAACCTGCGGCCTCCCGCTTAATTGGCGAAGTATCCGCTACCTTCCCTAGCGGCGTAGATTGTTGACGAAGCACAGCAAGCTATACGAATCAGGGAACAATCAGGTGCGGGCTTGAGGTGTCGAACCTCGCCTTACGGCCTTGTCATCGAAGTATCCGCACACTTCGCCACTGATTCATTTACCGGGGGAACTAACGAGGGCAGTATGCGATTAGCAGTCGAAGTAACTGCTCTCTTCGCCACCCGGTAATGCCTAAGTTGTTGTGCTAGAGGGTAGGAATTCGCCGGAGGTTAACTGAGATAGAACGACCACGCCCGGCGACAATCGGTGCCTTCCATCGGCAGCGACTGCCTACGCATCGCGACTTGTACGTTGCGTTTCATTGACGGGCGTTTCTCCTACGCTGAACTACAATGCCACAAAACTAGAAAAATTGGCAAGAGGTTTTCAAGAAATATTCTTAATTTCAAGTACGGCGCTAACCCGCTGTCGCACAAGCAAGCCCGGAAATGGCGATGCAAAGCTAAAAAGTATAGCGGTATCAATAAAAAGCCCGCGCCATAACTTTCTCGGCGCGGGCCGCTTCGCGATAACAACGAAGGGTCTAATTGTTGGTGGTAGCCATGAAGCCCGAGCATACCCCGTTAGCGATATGCGCGGCAACATAGGAGCCGAAGTCCGACAGCGTTAGGGCGCGGTTGGAATCACTGAGCACGAACGTATACTCGGTCGCGCAACCCGTGCCATCAGGCGAGCAACCGCTGCCGCCGTTCAGTCCGGTGAACAGTGTGCTGCTGAACCTGCCGAAGCCGTCCTCCTGCTGCGAGCCGCCCAGCGACGCTCCGCCAAGGCCCGAGCTGCAGCTCGCGCTGAAGCTGAAGCACTGCAGAGTCAACGCCGGACTGACATCGCTGTTGAAGCCCAGGCGGTCAATCTGGAACCCTAGTCCTGCGCCGGAAAGCTGTACCGTCGCAACCAGGTCCCCGTTGAAGGCGCCGCTTCCAAGGGCCACGTCAATCGTGCCGCACGGCGTCGTCGGCGAGCACCCAATCTGGCTAGGATTATTGGTCTGGGTAAACGGTGCGATCAGGTCGAACAGAGAGACCTGGCGCTCCTGATTGTAGTTGACATGCAACGGAAGCGTGGTGCAGCCGCCCGCAGCATTCGCTACGATCGTACCGTTCTGAAATTCAAGAGCGGCGAAGGCGTGCATGGTGACAGGGAACAGCTGCAGCGGGAATGTCACACCCAACGTGATGGTGACCGCGCCGCCGCTAGGAAAGAACTGTGCGTAGGAGCCACCCGTCGCCTGAAACGTTCCAGTCATGGTGGAGGTGATTCCAACCGTTGGGGACGCATGGGTGAACGTGAGCAGACCGGTCAGAGTTCCTGCATTCGACGTGTAGGTGAAGGTGATGGGCGCCGTCTGGGTTACAGCCGAGCTCCCGTCAGCCTGCACGGTGAAGCTGAAAGGGCCGGCAAAGCCGCCCTGTACCGGCGTGGTGGCCGGCGCGGTGATCGAGTACGTTCCAGATCCCGCCAGGTCGCCCGTACCGTTAGCGTTGGCTGCTGCAAGAATACACGTGTTACCGGAACAGTTCATCGTTGGCATCACCACGCTGATGTGGTTGCTGCCGCCACCGATGAGAAAAGAGTTCACGATCCCGTCACTCAGGTTGATTTGGTCTTGCGCCAGCGCTGGTGTCACGGCTATAAGCGCCAGTAGCAAAGCTAGAGAGACAAACACTACTCCTCTGGTTTTCTTCATTAGTTTCCTCCGGCGAAAATCGTTAAATTTCTGCTCTGCAAGCGAGCTAGGCGGTGCGGGAGACGCTGTATACGGTGTGGAACTGGCTCGACCTCTGTCTAAAACGGCTTCCCACGTTTTGTGGTGAAGTTTTACTACGATTTACATCGGATGCGACAGATGCAAAGGTGGCAAAATTGATACCACCTGCGCGGTGATTTACCAGGGCTGGTTGAACACCGGAAGGTGTGTTTCGCGAACTAAATCAAAGAGCTATTACACTTCGAGCGATGTGCCAGATAAGTGGCGATATCAAGTAGCACGTTACTATTGAGTCGCCGAGCGCCAAAAGGGGGATCTCCGAACATCCGATATAAACCGCAGGAATTCGGCAACAAGCCGGGTTCAGCATCCGACACCGAATGATCGACGGCCACGGCTCCGTAAGCCACGAAAGTTCGGGTGAGCCGGCCGCCGATCCGGTTCATTCTCCAGAGGGTTTGACCCACTTGCCTCAAGCAGCCTAATATCCGGGCAATGTCTGAGCCTGCCCCCAGCGTTGGCCAGGTCTATGGTCACTATCGCCTGATCGAGCAGATCGGATCCGGCGGAATGGGGACAGTCTTTCGCGCGCACGATGAGCAGCTGCGCCGCGACGTCGCACTCAAGATCATCAATGCGGGTCTGTTTAGCGACGAAGCCGCACGCGAGCGCTTCCGTACAGAGGCGCTGGCGATTGGCCGGCTGACCCATCCGAATGTCGCCATGGCATTCGACTTCGGCACCGAGAACGACATCGATTACCTGGTCACCGAATACGTCGCTGGCGTCAGCCTGGATGACAAGATCGGCAAACAGGCCCTCCCGCAAAAGGTGGTCCTGGAGCTAGGAATTCAGCTCCTCAGCGGGCTGGACGCGGCGCATCGCGAGAATGTCATTCACCGCGATCTGAAGCCGGCGAATGTTCGCATTACCGCTGACGATCAGCTGAAGATCCTTGATTTTGGCCTGGCAAAGTTGATCGACATTGCCGATGAAATCGGTGAAACAGCCGGTCTGTCCAGCAAACTCGCGGTCACCGGAACCGTGCCTTACATGGCGCCGGAGCTGCTGCGCGGCGAGTCCGTAGATGCGCGAGCCGACATCTGGGCCGCCGGGGCCGTTCTTTACGAGATGGCCACCGGCAGACGCGCTTTTCCCGATAAGCAGCCCTCACTGCTGATCGACGCCATCCTGCACCATGGTCCCGTGCGGCCGCAGCTCATCAACCCTGACATTTCAGCTCCGCTGCAAGCAATCATTCTGCGCGCCCTCGATCGCGACCGCGAGCGGCGATATCAATCCGCCAAGGAAATGCGCTCGGACTTGCTGCGGCTGCAGACTGGCGACAACATTGCAACCGCCACCCTGGATCGCGCTAAGGGAATGACGGCCGCGGCGCAGGCCAAGCGGCGCCGGCTGTTGCTGGCTGTCGTTGCGCTGCTCGCTCTCGGTGTCGCGATTGGATATTTCGTTAAGCGCTGGTGGCCCACGGGAGCCGGTCGCCAGCACATTCTCGCGGTCTTGCCCATTGAGGCAGTCGGGCAGGACAGCGGCACCACAGCCTTGGGCATGGGGCTCACCGAGACCCTGGCCGCCAAGCTCGCCCAGGCAAGCGAAGGCAATCCTATTCAGGTGATTTCGCCCCGGGACATGCGTGACCAGAGGGTGAAGACTGCGGGAGATGCAGTGCGTGAATTTGGAGCCGACCTCGTCCTGGAGAGCAGTCTGCAACGCGATGGAGCGACCATCCGCATTAACAGTTCTCTGGTTGATGCCCGCACGCACCGGCAGCTCGCCGCACGTACCGTCACGGTCGATGCGAACGACAGCTTCGGCCTGCAAGACCGTGTGGTCACCGAAGCGTTGGACATGCTGCCGTCCCCTACGCCGCCGGAGCAGCGGCGCAAGCTGGTTGTCCGTCAGGACACCCAGCCCGCGGCTTACGAAGCCTACATTCGAGGCCGCGGCTATCTTTTGGAATTCAGCAAGCCCGAGGACATCGATAGCGCTATCGCCGAGTTCAGCAAGGCAATCGAAATCGATCCCAGCTACGCGCTGGCTTACGCGGCACTGGGAAATACGTACCTGGTGGGGGCGCAACAATACTTCCGCGGAAATGATTGGATCACGAAAGCGTCGCGCAACTGCACCAAGTCCCTCGCGCTGAATGCTGATCTGGTGGAAGGGCACGTCTGTCTGGGCAATGTCTACGATGCGACCGGCAACTATGACAAAGCAGTCGAGCAATTCCAGCGAGCGGTGCACGCCGAGCCAGGCAGTGTAGATGTCATGCGGGGGCTGGCGGACGCCTACGCCAATATCGGTAATTTCTCCGCGGCAGAGTCAGCTTACAGGCGCGCCGTCGAGCTCCGGCCGAATTACTGGGCTCCCTATAGCTGGTTAGGCGCTTTTTACTTCGGGCAAAGCCGTTACGCCGACGCGGCAGCGGCCTTCCTGAAGTCCACCGAACTCGCGCCCGATAACTATCTGGGTTACGTCAATCTCGGCGGCGCCTACATCCTGGAGGGCCGCTATGCCGATGCCGTCGCGGCATCCAACCATTCCATCGCACTGCGCCCCAGCCCTGAGGCTTACAACAATCTGGGATACGCGCTGATGTTGACGGGCAAGATGGACGACGCGATTGCCTCGCTGCAGAAGGCGCTGGCCATCGATGATCGCGACTGGATGAACTGGGGAAATTTAGGGGACGCCCTCTATTGGAGCTCCGGCCGCCGTGATGAAGCCGCGGTCAAATACCGCAAAGCGGTTGCGATCGCCAGCTCCAAGTTGCAGGTAAACTCCGCCGATGTGTCTACTCTGGCTTACCTGGCCAATTACTCGGCGATGTTGGGCGACAAGCAGGCCGCCCTGCAATACCTGCAGAAGGCGTTGCGTCTGGCGCCCGGCAATGGCGATGTGCTATTTCGGGCGGCAATCGTCTACAACCACTTCGACCAGCCCGACCAGGCGCTTTCCTACCTGAGCAAAGCGGTGCAGGCAGGCTACTCGCGAAATGTCATTCGCGACACGCCGGACTTCCGCAACTTGCATGACAATCCGCAGTTTCGCCAGCTCGCCGGCAGTTCCTGAGACTACGGACCAGGCTTGATGCGTACGCCCATCTGCCCGCCGTCCGTACATGTCTGGTTATTGATCGTCAACCCGGTGTAGGTGTACGTGTTGTCCTTCGCGCTGCTAGTGGGCTGCCCAACATTCATGGGAGTACCGTTGGGACTATTCACGGGACAGTTGCCGCTCGCGAAAGGGCACGACGCCAGGGCGACGTTGAACTGGGAGATGGAGCTCGCGCCCTGATAGATGACGTTCTGATCCATCGGTACGTCGATCACGCTGCTCGATCCGTTCTGCTGGCAGTTGCCGTTGTTGTAGGTCAGCATGATATAAAACGGCCCGAGTTGCCCGGTGGGCGTGCGGTGACAGCCGGGGAGAACCATGAGAAGACCCGCTACGGCAGCTGCAGCGAAGAGCCTGCGAACGGACATCATGGGCATCGCACCTTTCCTGAATCGCTCAAACACTACCACGATCATCGTCCACTGGCTAGTGTTCAGTGGCTGGGAAAGCAAGTCGAATTGCGATGCCGGCTGCTCGCCCCAGACCATTCGCTCCCAGTCGCTGTGTCACCCCAGATCGCTGGTCATAATGAACAGCGGCTTCATCTCGAAGCTCTTGTAGCGCGGACGCAGTCGATCGATGTTGTACTGGTCTCTTACATTGACCACCTTCTTGGTCGAGACCACGACCTCGATCGGCATGTTGTCGTAACGCCCATTGCGCAGCACCACCAGGCGGCCATGCACGTTGGTCAGCAGGAGATCGAGCGCCATGTTGCCGTAGGCCATGGGCACAATGGAATCGATCGCATCGGGATCGCCGCAGCGCACCAGGTATCCCAGGCTCTGATGCATCACGTCCAGTTGTTTGCCTCCATTGAACTGCGCCGAAAGCTCCTTCACCCTTTCCGCGACGATATTTCCAATTCCGCCCAGCTTCTTATGACCGAAGGCATCTTTCACCTCGGCTTCGAAGATCATGTCGCCGCCCTCGAACATCGCGCCTTCCGATACCAGTGCCACCGAGTACTTCGAGGGGTTGTGCTGGCGATCTTCCACCAGCAACTCCGTCAACCGGTCGATGCTGAACTTGTACTCGGGAATGACACAGCGGTTGGCCGCGCCCGCCATGGTCGGCAGCATCGCCGTAAAGCCCGCATAGCGGCCGAAGACTTCCAGGATCAGCAGCCGCTCGTGCGAGCCGGCCGAAGTGCGCAGGCGATTTGACATCTCGATGATTCGCGTTACGCAGGTGCTGAAGCCGATACAGTAGTCGGTGCCCGGAACATCGTTGTCCATGGTCTTGGGGATCGCGATCACTCGCACCCCCTCCTGGAACAGCCGCACCCCGTAGCTGAGCGTGTCGTCGCCGCCGATCGGAATGAGGTAATCGATCCCCAGCCATTCCAGGTTCTTTAGCACCTCCGGCGTCAGATCGTTACGCTCGGCCTGATAGCTCTGGCGCAGCGGCTCCGGCACATCGTTCTTCTTGACTCGTCCCGGGTTGGTGCGTGAGGTGTGGAGAAACGTGCCTCCGGTCCGGCCGGTCCGGTTCACGATCTCTTCGGTAAGGTGCAGGAAGTTGTCGCTGTTGTCGTAGTCCTTCTCGCGTACCAGTTCGATCAAGCTCGACCAACCGCGTCGCAGCCCAATCACTTCGTAGTTTTCGCTGATGGCGCGCAAGGTGACGGCGCGAATGGCCGGGTTTAAGCCGGGCACGTCGCCGCCGCCCGTCAAGATTCCGATGACGCCCTTCTTGTTTGACATGAATGACCTCTTATCCGGGCCGATTAGTCCCTACGAATAGTTTAGCCAACGAAGGATGATCTGAAAGGATTAGACTGGCCGGCTGGCCTGAGCTTGTCTTGCTCTTTGTCGTGGCGCGCGGTTGGCGCCGTTCTGCGGAATTCCGGGGCGCTCGCGGCGTTAACGTTTGATGATGGGCTTATAGCCTTCGGCGACCAGCTTTGCTTTCATGGCCTCTGCATCGGCGAGATTGGCGAATGGCCCTACCTGCACGTGATAAAACTTGTCGTTGTTAACAGGATTGTTGACCACGAAGACGTTGTAGTTCTTCTTGCGCAGCGCCCCCGCTAGCGATACGGCATCATCTTCACGGGAGAGCGCTGCAATCTGCACCACGATCGTCCCCGGGCCGGTCACAGGAGAAGTGTGTGCCATCACATCCGGATTGCCGGAAGCGGCTACCGGGGAGCCGACAACCGTAGGGGCCTTCGCTGCAGCGGGAGTGGCTGCAATTTTCTGCTCCGCCCCATCACGCTTAGCTCCTGCTGTGGCTGGCGCTGTCTCGGTATCGTTCTGCTGCACGGCTTTGTAGAAAGTCAGATTGTTTTTCGGGGCTGTCGCATTTGGATCGACAGATGGCGTAACGGATTCCGGCTTCACGACGGCACCCGGCGGTTTACTTTCGCTGGTTGCTGAGTTGGCCGCGGCGCCATCTGCGCTGCTGGTGATCGGCGTCTGGTCATTCGCGGCCTGCTCACGGCCGGAGTTTCTGCCCAACGAGTAGCCAATAGAGAAAAAGATCCCGCAGATTGCCGCCAGTAAGAAAAACAATACCAGCAGCCTGCCAACTCCAAGCGTAATTTCGGTATCTTCCGACGCCATCGTATGCACGGGAAACCTCCGCGGCGACCCAACCTCTCAGGCCAACACCTGCGTCACTGGCCCTTCCCTGAAATTCTGGCCTTACTCAATGGTGGCCGGCGGCGGTTTGAACCCGCCGATCTTTGCCGTGTCGGCATTCACCAAGTTCTGCAAACCAGCGAGTAAGTCGACCGGAACCGGGAATATGATGGTCGTGTTCTTCTCCACTCCGATCTCGGTAAGCGTTTGCAGATAGCGCAACTGGATGCTCGTCGGCTCGCTTGCCAGCAGATGCGCCGCATCGATCAGCCGCTGCGCGGCGGCGAACTCGCCTTCGGCGTGAATAATCTTCGAGCGCTTCTCGCGCTCCGCCTCAGCCTGCTTCGCCATGGCGCGCGTCATCGTTTCCGGCAAGTCCACCTGTTTGACTTCGACGTTGGTCACCTTCACGCCCCACGGATCGGTGTGCTGGTCAAGAATTGATTGCAGCCGCAGGTTGATCTTCTCCCGATGCGCCAGCAGCTCGTCCAGATCGACCTCGCCCAGCACCGATCGCAGCGTCGTTTGCGCGAACTGCGACGTCTGGTACATGTAATTCGAGACCGCGACCACCGCTTTGTTCGGATCGATCACACGCAGAAAAATTACCGCGTTCACCTTGAGCGTGACGTTGTCGCGGGTGATGATGTCCTGCGGCGGCACCTCCAGCGCTTCCTGTCGCAACGAGACGCGCACGATGCGATCAATCGGCGCAAATACCAGGATCACGCCCGGCCCTTTGGGTATCCCGAGCAGGCGTCCCAGACGAAAAATCACTCCACGCTCATACTCGGCCAGGATTTTGATCGAGTTGATGATGTAAAGAACGACGATGACAACGACAACAAGGCCAGCAATGGGCACGAGGTGCCTCCAGCTACTCAGAATTTTAGAACTTGTTCTACTGCGGATTGTAGGACGAAGTGCCGGGGAACCCAAGTGGGCAACACGCGCAATGCCAGCGTGCAACGCCGCTTAGGACTATTCCGATTGGCCGACTCCGGGATGCATTCCGCGGACGTTCTTCAGCAGTTCCACCGCATTCAGCGGACTACGCGGGTCCTCCTCGTGCTTGAAAAACGCGTAGGTCTCCAGGCCATCGGCAACGCAGCGCTCAATTCGCGCGGCCAACTGCTTTACCTCCTCGGCGGAATAGCTGGGCTGGCGGAAACGGAAGTAGATGTAGTTCGCCGTGCGAATATCCGGCGTCTCGAGCTTCTCGGTTTCCGCGACGCACAATGCGGCATTCCGATCGCGCAGCGCCTGATAGACCTCCTCGGCAAACCATGATGGGTGGCGAAACTCGAACGCGGCTTTGAAATTCCGGGGCAGCAGAGCCAGAAAGTCGCGCAACAGCGCAACGTCCTCCTTGATATTAGGAGGCAGCTGAAACAGCACCGGCCCAAGCTGGGTCGCAAGCGGTTGCAGTGTCGACAGAAATCGCTGGATGGGTTCTTCTACGTTCTGCAGTCGTTTGATATGCGTGATGTACTGATTGGCCTTGAGCACAAACCGGAAATCCGGTCCGACATCAGCAATCCATCCTGTTGCCGCTTTCTCGGTCAGGCTCCGCCGGAATGTGTAGTTCACTTCAACCGTGTTGAGCTGCGTCGCGTAATACTTCAGAAAGTTTTTAGACGCAACATTCTCCGGATAGAATTCCGGCTTCCAGATCGTGTACGCCCATCCGGAGGTGCCGACGTATAACGGCAACGGCGGGTTGCAGGTTGCGACATTCGCGGACAGCTCGCTCATTCCCATCCTCCGCGCCCTGGATGAATTGTATGATTCTACCGATGAAACAGACTGTTTTCGCTCTACTCTTCAGCCTCTGTGCCCTCCTCTCCGCGTCATCGCAACAGGCAGCTTCGCCCGTAACGCAAATCGTCATGCTCGGCACCGGCACGCCCAATCCGGACCCTGACCGCTCCGGACCAGCCGTTGCCATCATCGTCAATGGCCACAGCTACCTCGTAGACTGCGGTCCCGGCATTGTCCGTCGCGCAGCCGCGGCCACGCGCAATGGCGTGCCCGGCCTCGCCATGGAAAACCTGCGCACGCTCTTCATCACGCACCTTCACTCCGACCACACGCTGGGTTATCCCGACCTCATCTTCACGCCGTGGGTGCTCGGCCGCACCGATCATCTCGCGGTCTATGGGCCCCAGGGGCTTCAGGACATGACGAAGGACATCCTTACTGCATGGAAGAAAGACATCGCAGTGCGCACCCAGGGCCTCGAGCACGCTAATGCCACCGGTTATCTGGTGGACGTGCACGAAATACAGCCGGGCGTGGTCTACAAGGACGAGAAGGTCACGGTCACAGCTTTTCTGGTGAAGCATGGCTCATGGGACGAGGCCTTCGGCTATCGCTTTCAGACGCCGGACCGCACCATCGTCATCTCCGGCGATACCGCGCCCTCGGACTCCGTGGTCCAGGCCTGCAATGGGTGTGACGTGCTGCTGCACGAGGTGTACACGCAAGATCCACAACATCCGATGACCGCCTCATGGCAGACGTACTTCTCTGCCTTCCATACCTCAACCCAGGAGCTGGCGACGATTGCCATGCGCGCCAAGCCGAAGCTGCTGGTGCTCTATCACCAGCTCTTCCACGGAGCTTCGGAGGGAGAAATGCTGCACGAGATACGCCGGCACTACGCCGGAGCCGTAGTCTCGGCGCACGATCTGGACGTGTATTGATCTGTTCCGATTAAGGGTTCTTAAAGGGCATGCTCGAACGTTACGCGTGACAAACGCCTCCAGCCCATGCGCTAATGGCAAATAGCTGGGAGTCGGTAGCCAGTAGCAAGTTGCTAATTGCTAGTCGCTAGTTGCTGCCTTATGGACTTCGATCAACTGGAAACGTTCCTGGAAGTCGCGAAGCTGAGCAGCTTCTCGCGTGCGGCCGAGCGTCGTTTCCGTACCCAACCGGCGATTTCCGCGCAAATTCGCGCCTTGGAAGAGGAAGTCGGCGCTCGTCTGCTCGACCGCAGCGGCGGCAAGGTCGCAGTTACAGCGGCGGGCAAGGTCTTCCAGCGTTACGCGGAAGACACTCTGGAGCAGCGGCGCGTTGTCCTGATCGCGCTGGCCGAGATGGATCGCGTGCCGCGCGGCGAGATCGTTGTCGCCGCCAACGAAGGCACCTGCCTGCACATCCTCCCCGAGGTCTTTGCCGACTTCAAGCGCCAGTACCCCAGTGTGGCAGTAGGGATAAAGCGCCTGGAACACAACAAAATCCTCGAAGCCATCGTCGACAACTCCTGCGATTTCGGCGTGGTGTCCATGCCGGTCAACGACAAGCGCCTCACCGTCGTCGTCATTCATCGCGATGAGCTTACGGTGATAGTCCCGTCCGACCATCCCCTGGCGGCGCAGGGGAAGACGACAGTTGCTGAGGTGGCGCGGTGCCCCCTGCTGCTGCCCAAGGTAGGCCGTACCCGTGACGCCCTGGAAACTCTGTTCGACGAGCGCGGGGTCAAACCCAGCGTATCGATGGAACTGGATTCCAGCGAACTGTTGAAGCGCTTCGTCGCCGCCGGGATCGGCGTGGGGTTTATTGCGCGATCCAACGTTGTGGAGGACCTGCGCGCGAAGGTCTTGGCCGATGTGAAACTGGCTGACGCCAGCATCCAGCGCGATCTGGCACTGGTATTCCGCAAAGATAAAGCGCTCAGCCGCGCGGCGCTGGCCTTCATCGAAATCGCGGTGAAGCATAAGACTCCTTCGCCGCTGGCCCCGGCCGGCCGCACATTATAGCCCGCGACTCATCTACAGAAAAGAAAAGGAGCCCTCGCGGGCTCCCTTTCGCTAATCCGCACCTCGTCACAGCTGCGGCGGCGTGCTCGGCGTCGTGGTGGGATTGGTTCCCGCGCCAGTCGGCGGCGGAGTCGTCGTGGTTCCGGGAGTGGCCTCCGGCGTTTCAGGCGCTGCACTCGGAGTATTAGGCGCAGCCGTCGGCGTATTTGGCGCCGCGCTGGGAGTGCTTGTACTCGCTCCGGGGGTGCTGGTAGTCGTTCCCGGAGTAGTGGTCGTTGTGCCTGGCGCCGTCGTCGCGCCCGGTGCAGTTGTGGTCGAATTCGAGGCGCCGGGAACTCCGTTTTGCGTGCCCTGCGTGCCCGGCACGGCTTGTCCGTTCTGTGTTCCCATGGTGCCATTCTGCGCGCTCGGCGGGACCGCGCTTCCAGTTCCTACGCCTGCGCCGGCGCTGCTGCCGGTCCCCGCACCCGACTGCGCGAATACCCAGCAGCCGCATAACAAAACTGTTGCTGTCAGAAGAGTCAGTCTCCGATACATGTTGCTCCTTCACCCTCGTCGATGTTGAAATGGTCGCCTTCATTCCGATGGATATCGCAAACTCGCGAGATGCCCTGGCCGAGCCCATAATCGAGAGCCGCTGGATTGCCGCTTACGCCGGTAGGCGAGTGTCGCGGCGTCACGCCTGATCGCTGCAATGTTGCCGGACTGTCGCAACGGATATCGGGAACAGTTAGAATGACGTCGGCTTTCCCTGCATTCGGAATGGCTCGATTGAGTGCCACATGTCCGTAATTCGCTTTTTGATGCTGCTGTCGCTTGTCGTCTGGGTCGGCGGGATCATCTTCTTCGCCTTCGTGCTGGCGCCCACGGTCTTCCACCCCGGCATGCTTCCGACGCGACAGCTCGCCGGCAACGTGGTGAATCGCAGCCTCAGCATCTTGCATGCGATGGCCATCTGCTGCGGAATCGTCTTCGCGATCACATCGATGATCGACGCGCATGTGACCAACGGAGCGGCGGCCCCGTTTGCGGCGCGCAATCTGCTCATCTACCTCATGATCGCGCTCACGCTGGTCAGCATGTTCGCCGTTGGAGCCAGGATGAAGGTCTTGCGGCAGCAGATGGTGTCGATCGACGATGTGCCGCACGACAACCCGCTCCGTCTCGAATTCAACCGGCTCCACGCCTGGTCCACGCGGATCGAAGGCACCGTGCTATTTTTGGGACTCGCGGTACTTTTTCTGACAAGCCGCAGGTTCGGATAAAGTGGGCCGCCGGCACTCGGCATTCAAGTCAGCCAATCTCGATCGCGTGCGACAACACGCAGCTTCCCAGCCCATTTATAGTCATAGAGCAGCGTCAGCCGGCGGCTGAATGCTGAATACTGATTGCTTCCTATGAAAACCGGCATCATCGGCCTGCCGCAGGTAGGCAAGACCTCGCTCTTCGTCATGCTCACCAAGCAGCAGGTGGCGCAACGCACGCACGGCAACCCGCGCGAGGCGCATCTCGGAGTTGCCCGCGTTCCCGACGATCGGCTTGACCGTCTGGCTGCCCTCTACAACCCGAAGAAGCTCATCCACGCCAGCGTCGAGTACGCCGACGTGGCCGCGCTCTCCAAGGAGGCGCTGAACGAGACCGCCTTCGCCGCCAACCTTCGCAATGTAGATGCGCTGGCCCACGTTGTCCGCGCCTTCGAAGACGACTCCATCCCTCATGTCGGCTCCATCGATCCTCTGCGCGACATCAAGAACATCGATTTCGACCTCATCGTCAACGACCTGGGCCAGGTGGAGAAGCGCCTGGAACGCGTCGAGAAAGATCGCAAGAAGATGAAGTCGGACGAGGTCGAGCGCGAACACGACCTGCTGCTGCGCGCCAAGGCGCACCTCGAAACCGAGCGCCCGCTGCGCGAAATGGAGATGATGCCGGATGACAAGAAGCGCGTGCGCGGCTTCATGTTCCTGAGCGAGAAGCCGATGCTGTACGTGCTCAACATCGGCGAGAGCGCCACCCTGGGCAAAGATCTCGACGAAGCGGCTGCGAAGTACGGCATCGGCGAAGTGGCATCCCGGCCGAACACCGGCGCGCTTGCCGTCTGTGCGAAGGTCGAGGCCGAACTGGCCGAGATGAGCGACCAGGACGCCGCGGAATTCCTCGGCAGCTACGGCCTGACGGAGAGCGGTCTGGTGCGCCTCATCCGCAAGAGCTACGAACTGCTCGGCCTGATTTCGTTCTTCACCGTCGGCGAGGACGAGTGCCGCGCCTGGACGGTCGAGCGCGGCATCAGGGCGGTCAATGCGGCGGGCGCCATCCACACCGATCTGGAACATCATTTCATTCGCGCCGAAACCATCCATTGGGACCAGCTACTCGACGCCGGCTCCGAAGCCGATGCCCGCGCCCGTGGCACGCTGCGCCTCGAGGGCAAGGACTACATCGTGAAGGATGGCGACGTGATGCACATCCGGCATAGCGGATAGTGGTCTGGAAGCCTATACGCCTGCCGCGGCGACACCCTCATAATGCCTGGTGGTGCGCGGCAGCTTCTGCGAGTACCCGAGCAGAAAGAAAAAGGCAGTTGCCAAGAGGCATACCGCCAGCCGAAGGCGCGCCAGCGGCGCCGGCGCCAGGTCCATGAACCTGCCGAAGCGCCATGCGCCCCAGTTGATCACCTGGGTCGGTACGACCGTCCATATAGCGACGTAGAACCACGCGCGCTCGGCGCCTTCGCCGAAGGTGTCACGGCGCGCACGCGGCGTCCAGTCCAGCGCCGTCGCCAGCACCACGGCCAGCGCCAGCGGATAGTAGACATACTCGTACAGCTCGCGCAGCATCCAGCGGCCATTGATATTTGCGACCACCAGGCCGATCAAGTTCAGCGCATAAGGAACGATGATGTCGATCCACGCCGCCGTGTAGCAGACCACGCGATAGGGCAGGTTGGGCTGATGCACCCCATAATGCGTGATGTATGGCCGCGGCTCGCATCCCGGCAAACGGCCTGCCAACCCGCGCCATGCCACCACCGCCACAATTACGGCCAGCCACAGCAAGTGCCGGCGGTCCAGCCCATGCGCGTACAAGTCGTAGGTCAGGGGCCAGCCGGGCAGTACCCAAAAAACCCAGAGCCAGATAGGAGTATGCAGAACGCGATAGTAGCGCTTATTGCGCTCGCGGAAGACGGCCTGTTTCATTCCTTATCGATGGTAGCAGAGGGGCGCGGCCGCTCTTCCGGCACTCCGGCGCGCCGATCCACCATCTTCAGAAACTCGGCATGGACGCGCGTATCTCGCGACAGCTCGGGATGAAAGGTCGCGGCCATTACGCGTCCCTGGCGAACCAGCACCGGGTCATCGCCACGGCGGGCCAGCACCTCCACATCCGGGCCTACGCTGACGATGCGGGGGGCGCGAATGAAGACCATTTCCAGCGGCCCACCCGGCAGCGCACTGTCCGCTTCTGCAATGCTGGAATCGATCTGCCGCCCGTAGGCATTGCGCCGAACGCCGATGTCCAGCGCGTTCAACCCCGTCTGCGGCGGATTCTCCACCTCCCGTGCCAGCATGATGGCGCCGGCACAGGTGCCGAAGGTCGGCTTGCTATGCACAAACTCGTTCAGCTTGGCGAAAGTCTCCTCGCCAAGCAGCTTCAAAAAAGTACTCGACTCTCCACCGGGAATCACCAGCCCATCCAGAGCGTCGAAGTCTTCCGGATTGCGGACCAATGTGACGCGCGCGCGCAGCTCCTCAAGGCGCCGGCGATGGGCGTCAAAATCGCCTTGCAAAGCTAGTACACCAATCTTCACAGGGATAGATAGATGATCCGGAATGCAAGATGGTAGCAAAAGCGGACGACGGGACCTGTGCGCCGCAGGCTCTGCCCCGCTTGCAGCCCCCAGCTAGCTTGCGGCATTCGATCGTCCGGGGGGCTCCCCATGTCCGTCCCGCGGCAAAACGCGTGCCAGCCATTGTCCCGTGTATGACCCCGGAGCTTGCGCGATCGCCTCCGGCGGACCCTCGGCGACAATTTCTCCGCCACGAACGCCGCCCTCGGGACCGAGATCGATCACCCAATCCGCCGTCTTGATGACGTCCAGGTTGTGCTCGATCACCAGGATCGAACCACCTGCTTCAATCAGGCGTCGAAACGCGGTCAGCAGCTTGCCTACATCGTCGAAATGCAGCCCGGTGGTCGGCTCGTCGAAGATGTAGAGCATCCGCGGTAGCCGCCGGTTCTGCTCGCTGCGCGGCCGTCCAATGTCGCGCAGCTTCGGTTGCAGGTGCGCCGCCAGCTTCATGCGCTGCGCTTCGCCGCCCGAGAGCGTTGTCGCCGACTGGCCCAGCCGCAAGTATCCCAGTCCTACTTCTTGCAGCACGCGCAGCTTCTCCACGATCTTTGGGACGCCGGAAAAGAAGTGCAGCGCCTCCTTCACCGTGAGGTCCAGCACCTCGTGAATATTTTTCCCGTGATAACGGACCTCGAGCATCTCGGGTTTATAGCGGGTGCCTTTGCACTCTTCGCAGATCAGCTCTACATCGGCCAGAAACTGCATTTCGACCGTGACCGTGCCGTCGCCCTGGCACACCTCACAGCGGCCTCCGGGAATATTGAACGAGAAGTGCCCGGCCGTGTAGCCGTGCTTCTGGCTTTCCGCCTGCGCCGCAAAGAGCTCGCGGATCACGTCGAAGGTTTTGATGTAGGTCACCGGATTCGAGCGCGGCGTGCGTCCAATGGGCGATTGGTCCACCAGCACGACTTCGTCGATCCACTCCGCGCCCTCGATGCGCTCGACCTCGGCGTGCGCTCCCCCCGTGACCTGCCCCTTCTGCGCCGCCAAGGCGTTGTAGAGCACATCGTGCACCAGGGTGGATTTGCCCGATCCCGAGACGCCCGTGATGCATACCAGCATACCCAGCGGGATGGCGACATTGACCTTTCTCAGATTGTGGGCGCGGGCCCCCACGATCCTGAGCTTTTTTCCCGTGGCCGCACGTCGCGACGCAGGCAGCTGTATGCGCAGCTCGCCATTCAGGTAGCGCCCGGTAAGCGATACAGGGTCGCGCCGTACTTCATCGTAGCTGCCGCTGGCGATCAGCCGCCCTCCGTTCTCGCCGGCGCCGGGACCGAGATCGACGATGCGGTCCGCCGCGCGCATGATCTCGGCGTCATGCTCGACCACCAGGATCGTATTCCCCAGGTCGCGCAAATTGTGCAGGATCTTGATCAGCCGCTCCGTGTCGCGGCTGTGCAGCCCGATGGAAGGTTCGTCGAGCACGTACAGCGTGCCTACCAGGCGCGAGCCCAGCGAGGTGGCCAGCTGAATGCGCTGCGCCTCGCCTCCGGAGAGCGTCGACGCCAGCCGGTCAAGCGTGAGGTATTCCAGCCCGACATCATTCAGATAGCGCAGCCGGTCGTTGATCTCCTCCAGCAGCTTGCCTGCGATGTCGGCTTCCTGCCGGGTCAGCGCAAGCGAGGCGAAGAACCGCGCCGCCGCTTCCACCGTCATGGCTGTCACCTGGCAAATATCTTTGCCGCCGATCTTCACCTGCCGCGCTTCACGCCGCAGCCGCCGGCCGGTGCAGTCAGGGCATTGCGAATACCCGCGATACCGGCTGAGAAATACGCGCACATGCAGTTTGTACTTCTTGCGTTCCAGGTAGTCGAAAAAGCCGCGCACCCCGGAGAACTTCCCGTCGCCGTGCAAGACGAACTCCCGGGCGTCGGCGTCCAAGTCCTGCCAGGGAACGTCAAGCGGAACGCCCGCGGCGCGCGCGTATCGCCGCATCTCGGTCGCGAAGACCTTGTACTTCGGCTTGGTCCAGGGCTCGATGGCGCCCTCGGCCAGCGTCAGCGTCTGGTCGGGTATCACCAGATTGAGATCGAAATCGATGGTGTTGCCGAACCCTTGGCAGCGCGGGCAGGCGCCGAACGGATTGTTGAACGAGAACAGCCGTGGCTCCGGCTCCTCGTACTTGATGTTGCACAGCTTGCATTCAAAGCGCTGCGAGAAGCGCAGGCGCTCGGGTTGGCCCTCGCGAGGAGCGGTCTCAAAAATCATCTCCCCGGCCTCGCGATAGCCCTGCTCCACCGCGTCCACAATGCGCAGCCGTGCCTCAGCTCCGACCGCTATGCGATCGATCAGCACCTGTACCGGCTGCGAAAAATCGATCTCCAGCAGCGACTCCGGCGTCGAGAACTCGTAGATTTGCCCATTCTGAGAGAGCCGGTTGTACCCGCGCTTGCGCAGTTCGAACAGCCGCTCCTTCAGGAAGGCATCGTCAGCCGCCGGTTTGGACGCTTTCTTCTTTCCGCGGGCCCGTGTCTTCGGCTTTTCCGGCGGCGAGGCCTGGGGAGTCTGCAGCGGAAAGAACACCTGCAGGCGTGTGCCTTCGCCGAGCGCGAGAATGCGATCGGCAACTTCGTCGACCGTGTCCCTCTTTACTTCGTTGCCGCAGTTCAGGCAATAGGTGCGTCCCAGGCGCGCATACAACAGCCGCAGGTAGTCGTAGATTTCCGTCGCCGTGGCAACTGTCGAGCGCGGATTGCGTGTGGTGTTCTTCTGCCGGATCGCGACCGCCGGCGCTATGCCGTCGATCAAATCAACATCCGGCTTTTCGATGCGCTCCAGGAATTGCCGCGCGTACGCCGATAGCGATTCGACATAGCGCCGCTGTCCCTCGGCGTAAATAGTGTCGAAGGCGAGCGACGACTTACCCGACCCGGAGACGCCGGTCACCACCGTAAGCTGGTTGTGCGGGATCTCAAACTCGATGTTCTTCAGGTTGTGGACGCGCGCGCCGCGCACGATGATGCTGTCGTTCGACATGGCCCAACCCGGCACACCCGCGCGCCTACAGACGCGCACAGAAGGTGGTGCCGAAACCTTTAATTATAGCGGGGAAAAGCGCTTTCACCACCGAGGCACTAGGACACGGAATCAAGCGAATCCTGTAAATCCTGTGTGCGGGCCCGACCGCGTTGCTCTTAGACTCAAAAAATTTCCGCGAATTCCGTGATTGCGTGGTGAACTGCGTTCCTCAATCGGAATGAGCCTTCAGCCGTGACGCGTACTTCTCGCGAATCTTCTTCACCTTGGGCGCTACCACGAACATGCAGTATGGCTGGATCGGGTTGTTGGCGAAGTAGTCCTGGTGATACTCCTCGGCCACATAGAACGTTGAAGCCGGCTCGACCGCCGTCACGATCGGGTCGCGAAAGACCTTATCCCGCGTCAGCTCCGCAATCACCTCTTCGGCCGCCTTCTTCTGCGCCTCGTCGCGATAGAAGATGACCGACCGGTACTGCTCGCCCACATCGTTGCCCTGGCGGTTCAGCGTCGTCGGGTCATGCAGTGTGAAAAAGACGTGCAGCAAATCGCCGTAGCTGATCACCGCCGGGTCGAAGGCGATCTCGGCGATCTCGACGTGGCCGGTGCGCCCGGAGCACACCTGCTGGTAAGTGGGATTGGCGACCTGTCCGCCCATATAGCCGGAGCGCACGGACTCGACTCCCTGCAACTGCTTGATGGCGGCTTCGACGCACCAGAAGCATCCACCGCCCAGATAGGCAATCTCAGTTGGCATGATGATTAGATGTGGCAGCACGCATTTCGCACTTGGCAATTAGCCTGACAACTGACAACTGCTTACAACCCCACTTCAATTCTCGCCCGCGGATCGAGGTAATCCCGCGGCCCGGCGCAGTGACGCGAGCTGTGCGGCAGATGCCATCGCGCCGATATTATATGAATGCCGCACCGCCGCCCGGCTACTCTGCCGCCGAGCCCCCGAAGCCGCTCCACGCTAGAATAGAGGATTCGAACGCACGCGTCCGGCAAGTTGCGCCATGCTCCCCTTTAAGCTGGTTTACAGCGAGAAGTATTACCTGCCCATCGGCCAGCACATTTTTCGTGCCGACAAATACCGCCTCATTCGCGAGCGCCTGCTACGGGAGCACGTGGCAGACGAGGCGGACTTCATCGTTCCGCAGCCGGCTGCCGAATCCGACATCCTGCTGGTGCACTCTCCCCACTACGTCAACAAGCTGATGGAAGGCGCGCTCAGCGCGCGCGAAGAGCTGCAGATGGAGATCCCCTACTCGCCGCAGGTGGTCGACGCTTTCCTGCTGCACACCGGCGGCTCGATTTTGGCCGCCGAGCGCGCGCTCGACGACCGCGTCTGCTTCAACATAGGCGGCGGCTTTCATCATGCCTTCGCCGAGCATGGCGAGGGATTCTGCATGATCAACGACTTTGCCGTAGCCATTCGCGTTCTGCAAAGCCGGGGCCGCATTCGTCGCGCCATGACCGTCGATTGCGACGTACACCAGGGCAATGGCACGGCATCCATCTTTGGCGGCAGCGGAAGTACGCCCGCAAACTTGCCTTCGGCCGCACCGCCGGCCTTCCGTGAAACCGTCCCCCAAGCCCCGGAAAAGGACGTGTTCACCATCTCGCTGCACCAGGAACACAATTACCCCTACACCAAACCGCCTTCGTCGATTGACGTGAACCTTCCCGACGGTTGCGGCGATAGCGAGTATCTGGCGTGGCTCGACAATGCCCTCAGCTCAGGCCTGCGGCAGTTCGAGCCCGAGCTGATCTGCTACGTCGCGGGCGCGGACCCCTTTCGCGAAGACCAACTCGGCGGGTTGGCGCTGACCATCGATGGCCTCAAGCAGCGCGACCAACTGGTGTTCCGTGCCGCGCTGGCGCGCAATATTCCGGTCATGGTCACCTACGCCGGCGGCTACGCCAATCGCGTGGAGGACACCGTCGCTATACACTGCAATACCGTGCTGGCAGCCGCCGAAGTCTTCCCTGCAGCCGCCGGTGCGGTCGACCACATTTTCTCCAAGGAGCCGAGGACGTGACCTCGCAACAGGAACTTGCCAAGGAACTGACAACCGTCGCCGAAGCCGCCGAAAGTGTAGAGGACCTGATGAGCATCATCGTCGGCCGCCTGCAGGAGCGGCTTAGCCATTATGACTGGGTGGGCTTCTACATGATCGAGAAGGGCAGGTTGGGTGAAGATCCCGTGCTGGTGCTGGGACCGTATGTCGGCGCAGTCACCGAGCACAAACGCATTCCCCTGAACCAGGGGATTTGCGGGGCCGCGGCTTCCACCGGCCACACCCTGGTGATCGACGACGTAAGCAAAGACCCGCGCTACCTGGCATGTTCGGTTGAAACCAGGTCGGAAATTGTGGTCCCCATCACGGTTAAAGGCGAGGTTGTCGGCGAGCTCGATATCGACAGCCATACCCCGGCCGCCTTCACCGCTGACGATCGCCAGCTGGTGGAACATTGTGCGCGACTGGTCGGCCGCTATCTGGAGAAAACTACCTAGCACGCTCCTGCGCACGCACGCCTATGGTCAAGCAAGTGGTGGCAGCCCTCATAATTCGCGGTGAACAAGTCCTGTGCTGTCAGCGAACGGAGTACCAGGCGTTGCCGTTCAAGTGGGAGTTTCCCGGTGGAAAAATCGAAGAGGGTGAGGATGCTCCCGAAGCCTTGCGCCGCGAGCTGCACGAGGAGTTGGGCGTGCGCGCCGAAATCGGCCCACCGCTGGCGCGGCTGACCCACCAATATCAGAATGGCAACGCGGTCGAGCTGCAGTTTTTCGTCGTCGAGCGTTATGAGGGCGAGCTGCAGAACCTTATCTTTCACGAGATCCGCTGGGTCAACCGCCGCGAGCTGCCGGCACTCGACTTCCTGGATGCCGACAAGACGCTGGTCGAGCAGATTGCCAGCGGCAAGCTGCTGTGAATCCGCCCGATGCAGTTTACCGACGTGTGAGGCTCAGCCGCCGCCGCCCCCGCCGGTAACAAACCACGCGACCGTCAGCCCAATCATAAGCACCGTCGTTGCCCAGGCGATGATGTTGAACCACCGCCCATTCACGTGCTCACCCATCAGCTCGCCATTGTTCACCAGCAGCAACATGAAGATCAGCACGAAGGGAAGCACCGCACCGTTCACCACTTGGGAAAGAATGCTGATCTTGATGAGCGGAATTCCGGGTAGCAGGATTACGCCCCCACCGGCGATGAGCAGCAGCGTATACAGCCAGTAGAACACCTTGGCTTCGCCGAATTTCCGTCCCACTCCCGACTCGAATCCCAGGCCCTCACAGACGGTGTATGCCGTGGAGATCGGCAGGATGGACGCCGCGAACAGCGCCGCGTTGAACAGCCCCGCCGCGAAGAGGATGTAGGCGTATTCTCCGGCCAGCGGGCGCAAGGCCTGAGCGGCATCGGCGGCATCGCGGAGCTGCCGTATGCCGTGTACATACAGCGTGGCCGCACATGCCACGATGATGAACCACGCCACAATGTCGGTGAAGAAGCAGCCTACGATGACGTCCCACCGCGAAGCCCGATATTCGCGCGGCGTAATTCCTTTTTCCACGATGGACGACTGCAGGTAAAACTGCATCCACGGGGCAATGGTTGTACCAATAACGGCGATCACCATGTACAGATACGCCGGGGTGCGGAACGGGCCGGCATGAGGCGGTTTGAAGGTCGCAACGAAGGCCTCTTGCCAGCTCGGCCCGGCCAGCACCCCGGCAATGATGTAGGCGAAGTAGAAAAACGAGGCAGCCAGGAAGACCTTCTCCACGCTTTTGTACGTGCCTTTGACCACCAGAAGCCACACCACCGCCGCGGAGATCGGTACGCTGACGTAGCGCGAAATGTGAAACAGCTCCATGCTGCTGGCGATGCCGGCAAACTCCGCGACCACGTTGCCGAAGTTGGTGATCACCAGCCCCAGCATCATCAGAAAAGTGATCCGGAAGCCATACTCTTCGCGGATCAGGTCGCTGAGCCCCTTGCCCGTCACCGCTCCCATTCGCGCCGACATCTCCTGCACCACCACCAGCGAGATGGTGACGGGAATGATGACCCACAGCAGCAGGTAGCCGAACTGCGCCCCCGCCGCCGAGTAGGTGTAGATTCCGCCCGCGTCGTTATCGACGTTCGCCGTGATGAAGCCTGGCCCAATTACCGCCAGAAACATCAACAGACGGATTCTCCAGACTTTCAGGCGTCGAGACTCGGGCATGGCAACGGGAACTTATGGCGAGATGATGAAGACCACACAGGATAAATGGGGGCTTCGGAATTCGCTAGCAATGAAAGCGGGTAATGCTGGCCTCCAAGGCCAGCTCTACCCGATCGGCTTGCCGCAGCAAGTCCTGTGAGAACCGTGTCGTCCCTACGTGACTTTGAATCTTCCTTCCCACCCTACCAGCGCTTCAGCGCTGGGTAAGCTCGAAACAAGACCCAGAGCGCCGTAGGGACGACACGGTTCTCACGGACTCACTTCAGGCACTATAGTTTGGCGCGCAGCATGTTGATCACGTCGTCGGCGGTAATCACGCCGGTCAGCACGCCCGCATCGTCAATGACCGGAAGGGTGAGCAGGTTGTATTTATCGAAGAGTTCAGCCACGGTTTTCTCGTCGGCGCCGGGATGCACGGTTGTGATGTGTCCGGTGCTCAGCAGCATCAACGGCGTGTCCGGCGGCGCCAGCGCAATCTTGGCCAGCGGCACCGCACCCAGCAGCTTGTCTTTCTCACCCACAATGTAGATGGTGCTGATGCTTTCCAGCCCGCCTTCGAAGTTGCGCAACATCTCGATAGCGTCCTCCACCTTGGCGTTCTGCCGAAGCGCCATGTAGTCGGTGGTCATGCGCCCGGCCGCCGTGTGCTCTTCGAAGGTCATCAACTCGGCGACTTCGGCGCGCTCCGCCGGCTCCATCTCGGTGAGGATCTCCTGCGAGGCATCGGGATGCATGTCGCCCAGCAGGTCGGCGGCCGCGTCGGGATCCATCTCCTCCACGATGTCGGCGGCGCGTTCGGAGTCCAGCGAAGACAGAATCGAAACCTGCAGCCTGGGATTGATTTCCTCCAGCGTCTCGGCGGCGACTTCGTCATCCAGGGTTTCGAATACCGCCTCCCGCTCGGCCGGCGCCAGGTCTTCCACGATGTCGGCAATATCCGCCGGATGCAGCTTAGCCAGGCGGTCAAGCGAGATCTTGAGCTTCACGCGACGGGCGGGATCGGTCTCGATCAGGTCGACAAACTCCCAGGGAATCAGGCGGGGCGCGATCTTCTCCAGCAGGGCATGTAAGGCGCTTGCCGGCATCACCCCTTTCAGCAGCCGTCGCACCGCGCCACGCGCGCCCACGTCCACGGCGCCGATCTTCAGGGCAATGCTGCCGTTGCTGCTCTCCTCGTGAATGTCGACATCATTCACCCGCACCACCTTGCGCCCGTGGACGTCGATGATCTGCTGGTCGAGCAGGTCGCGCTCCAGCAACAGCAGGCCTTCGCCGCTGCCGCCGAACGGGCTCCACTCCGCCGCCGGCGTCGCCACCCGCAAGCCGCTGTCGATCAGGCTGACCGCCTTCACCGGCACCAGCCGATTCCCATATCGTGTTTTCACCACGAAGCTGCTTATCTGGCTGGAATTCTCCTGCGGACTCAGCGCCACTTCGCGCACTTTTCCGGCATGCGTGCCGGTGTTGTCGGTAACCGGCGCGCCGATCAGCTCGGAAAGTGCAAGCGAAGGCATCGCTGTCAATATATGCGATATCGCATGGGAATTCCGCCGAATTCACTGCGAGCAGGCGAAGCGGAGCCCCTCGCACTGTTTCCGGC
>DASRGM010000187.1:0-8568 GCA_035651035.1 Terriglobales bacterium | reverse complement strand
CCCGACTCGCTCAACAGTTCTTCGTTCTCAAACTGCTTGCGCAGCGCATCGCGCAACAGGAAGCCATGATCGGGCGCAAAGCCGATGCGGAACTCGGCAATGTGATTCGGTGTGAGACCGCGCGAGGCAAGATATTCGCGGGCGTGCGCGCCCTCGGGACGCCGCAGCTGCTCCTGGAAGAAGGCGCAGGCACGCTCATGGATGTCGATGAGTCCGCCGCGCAGTTTTGCCGCTCGCGCCTCTTCAGGCGAGGCGTAAGTCATCTTCGGCAGCGGGATGTTCAGCTTCTCGGCGACTCGTCGCACCGCCTCAGGAAAGCTGATGTTTTCGATCCTCTGCACGAAAGCGAAGACGTCGCCGGAGGCGCCGCAGCCGAAGCAGTGAAAGAACTGCCGCGTGGCGTGGACCGAGAACGACGGCGTCTTCTCGTTGTGGAAGGGGCAAAGGCCCTGAAAATTCTGCGCGCCGCTCTTGCGCAGCGTCACATACTCGCCCACCAGCCGGACGATGTCGGCCTGCTCTTTAACGGTATGTGCGAAGTCCCCACGGTTGGCCATCAGTCGATCAATCGGAGAGCGGGATGATGCGATCCTAGCGGATTCACCCGCTTCCCGGGTATAAGAACGCTGGCACCTGGACAAGTAAAGTTGTGAAAAAACGCGGTGGAATTGTCGAAGCAGTGGAAAATGAGATCTGACGAAGCGCAACGTCTAGTCGCCAGGCCCATGCGCTCAGATTCCCGACGGCCGAAATGCGAAAGCTCATCCGACAAATACGCAGCTCGGCGCCAACCCGCATCTGCGATATCGGCGGATGGACCGACACCTGGTTCGCCGAGCATGGAAAAGTTTTCAATATTGCCGTCTCCCCGCGCGTTCAGGTCGAGCTCGATCTTTATGATGATGATGGACATTCGCCGCCATTCACCATCAGCGCCCGCAATTACAACGATCGCTACAGCATCGGCCAGCCGAATGGCAACTACCGCCGGCATCCGCTGATTGAGGCTTCGCTCGACTGCATTCGACCGCCGGAAGGTCTGGCGGTGGAGATGTCGATCTACAGCGAAGCGCCGGCCGGCGCCTCCACGGGAACTTCGGCTGCGGTGACCGTAGCTGTCGTCGGCGCACTCAAACAGATGACCCACGGCGCACTCGAGCCCCACGACGTAGCCGCCACGGCGCACCGGATCGAAACGGAATTCCTGCATCGCCAGTGCGGCATTCAGGACCAGATTGCCGCGGCCTTCGGCGGAATCAACTTCGTCGACATGGATCGATATCCTCATGCCGCGGTAGAACGCATCACGTTGCCGGAGGCGATTGCGCAGGAACTGGAGGCCCGCCTGGCTCTCATTTACGTGGGAAAGAGCCACAGCTCCTCTCATGTGCATGACATGGTGATTCGCGCCCTGGAAGACGCCGGGCCCGGCGCGCCGCAGCTGGAGCGATTGCGCGCCACTGCCGCGAAATCACGCGATGCACTCTCGGCCGGCGACTTTGCGGCCTTCGGAGAGGCGATGATCGACAACACCGAGGCGCAACGCGCTCTGCACCCGAACCTGGTCGGCAGCTCTCATCAGAAAATCATCGACATCGCGCGCGAGCAGGGCGCATGGGGATGGAAGGTGAATGGCGCAGGCGGACAGGGCGGCTCGGTGACGCTGCTGGGCGGGCCCGGCCGCGATCGCCAACCAACGATGTTGCGGACCATCGAGAGCGCGAACCGACGCTTTCGCAGTATCCCGATTCAACTCAGCGCGCTCGGACTTCGCGTGTGGGAGCCGGCGGGGGAATGAACCGCGAGCGCCGGCTGTGATGGCCGCGGTTCCACAGATAGAGTGCGGCGTAGGCGCGCCACGGCCGCCATTTTTCGGCGCGCGCTTCAAGCGCCCGTGGGCTGCTCAAGCCGAGCGCCCGCAGCAATCCGATGTCTCCGGTGGGAAAGGCATCCGGCTCGCCGAGAGCGCGCATGGCGACATACTGCGTTGTCCACTGACCGATGCCCGGAAGCTCGGCCAGCCGGCTTAAGAACACCTGGCTGTCGGTCACGACTTCGAAATCAATTTGGCCCTCGCAGATCGTGCGCGCAAGACCACGAATGGCTTCGGCGCGTGCAGCCGGCAACCCGATGCCGGTAAGTTTAGCGTCGGCCAGGACTTCAGGCTGCGGAAACAGATGAGTGAGGCCATTGGGCGCCGGCAATGGTTTTCCAAACGCTCGGACCAGCCGCCCGGCCAAACTGGTTGCACCCTTCACCGTGACTTGCTGTCCAAGAATGGCCCGCGTCGCCAACTCGAAGCCGTCCCAGCATCCGGGCAAGCGCAAGCCGGGCCGCGCGCCCAGCACGCCGCGGAGCGCCGGGTCAGTATGAAGTCGGGCGGCGATCGGCTCCCAGTCGGCGTTCACGTCGAACATACGTCGTATGCGCTCGACAATCAGAAACAGCGAGCGCGGATCGGCAAACTGAATGCGCACGTTGAGCGTGTCGGGCTCCGCAGCGAGCGACACCTCGAAGTAGCCTTGCAGGCCGTTCAGCGCAATCGAGCGCCGATAGCTCTCGTGCTCCACGGCTTCCACTCCGGGCGTAGCGCGCGGCGCCAGAAACGCCAGCATGCTCTCCCACTGGTACGGCGGCCGAAAGCGAAGTTTGAAAACGTATTCGTTCTCCGGCAGGACAGCGGTCTGCCGCGCCAGGCGGCGGATCTGCGTAGGAGTGCGGTGATACGTGCCGCGGATGGCGGCATTGAAGCGACGAACACAGCCAAACCCGGAAGCCTGGGCAACGTGCGCCATCGAGAGCGTGGTTTCGTCAATCAGCTTCTTGGCAAAATGCAGACGACGCGTGTTGGCAACCGCACTGGGACTCGCTCCGAGATGTTTGAGAAACAGCCGTCGGAGATGTCGCGCTCCCACGCCCAGGTGTTCGGCGAGCAGCTCCACTCCTCCCTCTTCCAGTCCGGTTTCGCCGATCAGCCGCAGTGCGCGTGAAACCGTGTTGGAGGTCCCCAGCCAGGCCGGAGTTCCGGGCGAACATTCCGGACGGCAACGAAGGCAGGGACGAAATCCGGCCTCAGCCGCCGCTGCAGCGCTGGGAAAGTAGCGTACGTTCTTCTCCTTGCAGGTTGGGGCGGGACAGATCGAGCGGCAGTAAACACCGCTGTTGAGCGCCCCGATGAAGAACTTGCCATCGAAGCGGGGGTCGCGCGACAAGCGGGCCCGCGAGCATACGCGCCAATCTAATGTCAGGTCGTCCACCGGCTTAGCGTACTTCATTTTTCATCATCAATTAGACGTTTTCGGACCAGATTAGCCGCGCCGCTTTTGTGCGCCATGTGGCTGGTCTGCAGTCGATGTGTATACGCGCGCATTGGAGTCCGAAAACGTCCAGCACAGCGCCTATCGATGTCCGCAAGTGTCCAATGTTGCCGCTGAGGCCGATCTATGGTGAGCGCAGCAAGCAGGGCCGCGGTTGAGCGATCTGCGACAGCGCCGGTCCTGCCGTGAACGGGGCGAAAGCAACATAGGACCGGGCAGCCGGTACCCCGACTTGGAGAAAAAGGAGAAACCATGAAACTCAGCAGTTTGACCTGTCTCGCCACTCTCGGCTTACTTGCCGCGCTCGCCCCGCTCGCCTGGGCACAGGATCAGAACGATCACCGCAACCTGCAGTACCGCGTCTTCAACCTCGGCGTGCCACTCGGAGGCAGCGTGAGCGCCGACAACGGAGTCAACGACTTGGGATGGTCGGCCGGCGAGTCCAACCTCACCGGCGATGCGACCGCGCACGCTGTCCTTTGGCTGATTGGCTTCCCCATCGATCTAGGCACCCTGGGAGGTCCCAACAGCGCCGTCGCCTGGCCGGGACTGAACAACACGGGCGAGGTGGTCGGCATCTCCGATACGGCCAACATGGACCCGAATGGCGAAGCATGGAGCTGCGCCGCCTTCCTGCCGGCCTCGCACAACGGGCATACCTGCGTCGGATTCAAGTGGGAGTTTGGCCACATGACGGCGCTGCCCACACTCGGCGGCAACAATGGCTTCGCGACTTCCGTGAACGATCGTGGGCAGGCGGTAGGCTGGGCCGAGAATACAGTGCACGATCCCACCTGCGTTGCGCCGCAGCTCCTGCAGTTTGAAGCGGTCATCTGGGGCCCGGGCGAAAATCAAATCCAACAGCTCACTCCGTATGGCAGCGATCCCGATAGCGCCGCGACAGGCATCAACAACCGCGGACAGGTGGTAGGCATCTCGGGGATTTGCCAGAACGCTGTCGGCAACAAGAGCGCTACCCACGCGTTGCTGTGGCAGAACGGAGTGCCAATGAACCTGGGCAATCTGGGTGGCGCGGCGTGGAACACGCCGATGGCAATCAACAACTAGGGCGTAATCGTGGGCTTCTCCGACCTGACCGGTGATGAAGGCGGCAGCAATCCGAACTTTCACGCTTTCCTGTGGGAGCGGCCTGGCCCTATGCAGGACCTCGGCACATTGTCGGGCGACGCCATCAGCGAAGCTCTGGGCATCAATGCGCAGAAGCAGATCGTGGGCGTCTCCTACGCTGCCGGTTTCAGCAATCCTCGCGCTTTTCTGTACGAGAACGGGCACATGATCGACCTGAACTCGCTCGCGCCTAACTCTCCCGTCTACCTTCAGGTTGGTGGAGACATTAACGACGAAGGCGTGATTGTGGGGCAAGGATGCCTGCCGGCAGACTGCGCCTCCGGCACATCGTTCGTCTCGTATGTCGCCGTGCCGACCGGGGACGGAAGATATCGAGTCAGCGCTACCGGTGCGCCCGCCGCTCGCAACTCCTACACGGCCGGGTCGCCGATGACGCCTCAGCAGATCCTTCCACGGCTGGCTTTCGGAAAGCTCGCTACAGCGCGGTGACGCTCTCCTTGCAGGTTGGGGCAGGACTTCCCTGCCCCTTCACATGCGCTAGCTTCAGGCTGCACCCATCTCGCATTGCGGACGCGCCCCCCGACCGCTAGAATCCTCAACGCAATCCATCTTTGCGAAGCAATGTAAGATTTCCTGCAATGATCCTTAAGAAATCTTTGCCCATTCGCCTTGCCTGCGCGCTGTTGACCATCGCATTTTTGCCTGCCTTGATTCAGGCGCAGGAGCTTTCCAACACACTCGCCGCGATCTTCAACAAGCATGAGTTCGATGCGAAGCGGTTTGGTCCGGCGCGCTGGATCGACAGCGGCGCTGCGTATACCACGGTCGAACCCTCGCCGACGGTTTCGCGAGGCGAGGACATCGTCAGGTATGAGACGGCGACCGGGAAACGCACGGTCCTGGTTGCGGCTGAGAAGCTGATTGCGACGCCGGGCGGCGCGCCTGCCAAGATTGACGACTACACCTGGTCGCAAGACAACCGGCAGCTCTTGCTGTTCACCAACACGAAAAAAGTCTGGCGGCTGAATACTCGCGGCGATTATTGGGTTCTCGATCTGGCTAGCGGTCACCTGAAGAAGTTGGGCGGCGACGCTCCGCCATCGTCGCTGATGTTTGCCAAGTTCTCGCCCGACGGCAAGAGCGTGGCCTTCGTTCGACAGAACAACATCTATGTGCAGGAGCTGTCGACCGACCAGATCAGGCAGCTGACCCAGGATGGCTCAGCGACCCTCATCAACGGAACCACCGATTGGGTGACGGAAGAAGAGTTGAGCTTGCGGGACGCCTTTCGCTGGAGCCCCGACAGCCAATCGATCGCTTACTGGCAATTCGATACTACGGGGGTGGGGGAATACTCGCTCATCAACGATACGAAAGAAGAGTATCCCGTGGTGACGACCTATGGTTATCCTCAGCCTGGAACCCGGAACTCGGCGGTCAAGGTCGGTGTGGTGCCGGCGCAGGGCGGTCCCACCACGTGGATAAGCCTGCCGGACGACCCGCGCGAACACTATGTGCCGCGCATGGAGTGGCTCAAGGATTCGCGGCAGCTGGTGCTGGAGTACCTCAACCGGCTTCAGAACACGAACCAGGTCATGCTGGCGGATAGTCACACCGGTTCGGCTCGGGCGTTGTTCGAAGACAAAGATTCGGCGTGGGTGGATTACGTGCGGTCGCTGCACTTTGTGCAGAACGACAAGGGCCTGCTCTGGCTCAGCGAACGCGATGGTTGGCGGCATGCGTATGTGATCTCGCTGAGCGATGGCAAGGCAACGCTCATTACGAACTTCCCAGCCGACGTCATCTCCGAAATTTCCGCCGACGATCGTGGCGAGTGGTTCTACTTCATCGCATCACCGCAAGATGCGACGCGGAAGTATCTGTATCGCTCACGTGTCGATGGAAGCGGCTCGCCCCAGCGGCTGACGCCCTCCGACGAGCCGGGAACGCACGCCTACGACATCGCGCCGAACGGCAAGTGGGCCTTCCATACGGCTTCGACCTTCGATCATCCGCCGGTCACGGAGCTCGTCAGCCTGCCGGACCACAAGGTCGTTCGAGTACTCGAGGCTAACGATGCGCTGGCCGGCAAGGTCCAGGGGCTGATCTCGGCGCCGACGGAGTTCTTTCAAGTTCCGGTTGGCAATGGAGTCACGCTTGACGGCTGGATGATCAAGCCGCCGGATTTCGATCCTGCCAAGAAGTATCCGGTGCTGGTTTACATCTATGGCGAGCCGGCCGGAGCCACGGTCACCGATGCGTGGGGCGGCTCCCGAAGATTGTTTCACGCGCTCATCGCGCGTGAGGGATACATCGTCGTCAGCTTCGACAATCAGGGAACGCCGGCGCCCAAGGGCCGCCAGTGGCGCAAGAGCGTCTACGGCGACGTAGGCGTTCTGTCATCGGTGCAGCAGGCCGCGGCAATTCAGCAGCTGGCGAAAGAACGCTCTTATATCGATACCTCGCGCCTCGCCATCTGGGGCTGGAGCGGCGGCGGCTCCAACACCCTCAACATGATGTTCCGCTATCCCGACCTGTTTAAGGCGGGGATCGCAGTTGCGCCGGTCGCCGACCAGCGGCACTACGACACGATCTATCAAGAGCGCTACATGGGCTTGCCGGAGCAGAATGCCAAGGGCTACCACGATGGCTCGGCAATTAATTTTGCTGAGGGCCTGAAGGGAAAGCTGCTGGTCGTGCACGGCTCCGGCGACGACAATGTGCATTTCCAGGGGACTGAGCTGCTGATCAACCGGCTGATAGAGCTGGGCAAGCCGTTCGACATGATGGACTATCCCAATCGGACGCACTCCATCTCCGAAGGCCCGGGAACTTCATTCCATATTCATAGCCTGATCGCGCGATACCTTGAGCAGAACGTCGCGCCTGGAGGAGTTACTCGCTAGTGGGCGGCGTGATTGGGGGCGCTGGTAGTGGTGCAGTTTGGGATTTGAGTGGTGGAAGAGCCGGGCTTCAATCCGGCGAAACCATAGACATTGACGGCGGCTCTACCGCACAATCGGGGCTAAAGCCCTGTTCCGTCGTGCCCTTTCGGCACGGCTAAAGTTGCGCCCATTCACCGCTTCGGCACGGCTGAAGTTGCGCCTATTCACCGTTTCGGCACGGCTGAAGCCCGTGCCCATTCACCGCTTCGGCATGACTGAAGTTGCGGCCTTCCACCGTTTCGGCATGACTGAAGCGGTCCCCTTCCACCGCTTTAGATTTGAAGCTGATCCGCTACGGAGGCGCTACATTGCAGGCATTCACTGGCGCTTGGTAGTTTGTTTGCGCCGACCGATAATGTCGCACAAGAGTATGAGTGCAAGGGCTGCTGCGGCCAGCCGAATGATGGTTACAAGGTCCATCCACGTCCTCCTCGGCTTTGCCCAGTGGCAATCGCGATGAACTCGCGATTTGGTAGGGTTCCCTCGGACCTATTTCATCTGCATCGTGCCACATTCTGCGTCTTGTCCGCTATAGCGCATGCGTGCCAGTAAGAACCCACCTATTGGAATTAATACAGAATTTGCAGCTATACACATCACTATGGGGTGGCGCTCTGGCTAGAAGGTCGCGCAAGAAGGCCATTACAAAAGTGGCGATGTCGGCTATCTGGACCAGCACATTAACGCCTATATAAATAGAGAAATGCCCGCTGAGAGCAGAACATTTCCCTTCTCTGCATAGGACGTAGAGATATAGAATGCGCGCTATTGTCCAAGGTGTTGGGTATGTCCATGAAGCCGACGGTGCTCTGCGTCGACGACCGGGCTGACAACCTGCTCATCCGCAAGCTAATGCTTGAGCAGTTCGGCTGCGCAGTGGTGACGGTCAGCGACTCCCACTCGTGCCTCAACGTTCTGAATGAGAAAACCATCGACCTGGTCTTGATCGACTACCATTTGGCTGAAGAAACCAATGGCGAGGACCTTGCCCGCCATATCCGCACGATGCGGCCAGCCTTGCCGCTCATCATGTTGACTGGCGATCCAAAGATCCCCGACAGCGCGCGCCAAAGCGTCGACGCCGTCCTGATAAAAGGCCTCAGCAGCCCGAAAGACCTGCTCGATCTGATTGAGGACTTAGTGCCCGGCGCGGCTCTTCGACCCCGTGTGGCGCTGCCGCTAGATAAGATCACGCCAAAAGCTTCATAGAAAATCCC
>DASRGM010000186.1:0-3456 GCA_035651035.1 Terriglobales bacterium | reverse complement strand
AACGTTCGCGTTGGCGCTTTCGTTGTGGATGGCGGGAACCGCTGCTACCAACGACATGTTGGCATCTCTTGGAAAAGACGGTTCTGCCGGCTTCCAGAATTACGTTTATGAGCTACTTGCGGACGATCATCCTCCGGACCTTCTTCACGATGACATCTACGATGCGCGTTTGCTGGATGCTTTGTGGGCGAGCTTCTTCGCTTCGGGGGACGAGCGCTATGTCAACAGGATTATCGGTGCTCTCCCGCTTGTAAACGCACGAGGCGATACAGGGAAAATGTTGATTGGTGGTGCTGCGAGATGGTCATTGGCGAGCAATGCATATCAGCATCCCAAAGTCATGCAAATCTGTGAAGCGCAACTGAAGGAGCTACCGGCGGACCAGCGTACCGATCTTGCGAAGGTCATTGAGTCTGCACGCGAGCGGCAAAAATGAACAGGCACGAGACCAATGCGCTGACCTACCAGGAGCTGATCCTTCGCCTGCAAACCTACTGGGCCGAGAACGGCTGCGTGCTGCAACAGCCCTACGACGTCGAGGTGGGCGCGGGCACGATGGCGCCGGAAACTTTCTTGCGCGTGCTCGGCCCCAAGCCGTATCGCGTCGGCTACGTGCAGCCTTCGCGGCGTCCGGCGGACGGCCGTTACGGCGAAAACCCGAATCGCCTCTTCAAGCACATGCAGTATCAGGTGATCCTGAAGCCGCCGCCGGCCGACGTGCAGGAGTTGTACCTGAAATCGCTCGCCGCCATCGGCATCGATCTGCGCAAGCACGACATCAAGTTCGAGGAAGACAATTGGGAGTCGCCGACGCTGGGCGCCTGGGGCAGCGGCTGGCAGGTGATGCTGGACGGGCTGGAGATCACGCAGTTCACCTACTTCCAGCAGTGCGGCGGCATCGACCTCGATCCCATCTCGGCCGAGCTGACCTACGGCCTGGAACGCATCGCCGCCTTCCTGCAGGATGTCGATTCGATCTACGACATCACCTGGGTTGTCGGGCCCGATGGACGCGCGGTGAAGTACGGCGAGATCCGGCTGCAGGATGAGCTGCAGTTCTCGGTGTACAACTTCGAGCTCGCCGACGTGGAGAAGGCGTGGAAGCATCTTGCGCTGTATGAAGCCGAATGCCACGAGTTGCTGGACGAGTACGCGACGGCATTTCAACGACCGGAGCGCCGGTCGAGGCCGGTCGGGGCCGGCGAAGAGCGGCGAGCAACCGGCGGCGAACATCATTCGGCTTCCGGCGTAGACCGCAGGGCGAACGCTGAGCGGCGCGACAGCGACTCTGGCGAAGAGCGGACAGCGAAGAGCGAACGGCGTCGGCGCTTCCCCGTGCTGGCGGCGTTTGACCTGTGCCTGAAATGCTCGCACCTGTTCAATATTCTGGATGCGCGCGGCGCCATCAGCGTAACCGAGCGCGTCGGCGTGATCGCGCGCATTCGCAATCTGGCGGTGGGTGTGGCGAAGGCGTACGTCGATCAGCAGAAGGCCGGGGCGGAAGAACATGGGCCCACGGTGTCGAAAGAAGGCGACGATGGCGGGGCGCCGGAGCCAGAGCAGCTGGCGGCGAGCACACCGTAAGCGCAGGCGCGGAGTGCAGTCCGCCTTGCGGTATGGGATACCTAAGCCCCCGTTTCAACGGCTATCCAGCGCTGAAGCGCCGGCTAACCTGTTTGGCGCCTACGGCGCTGGCGTGTTCGGATGAGATACCTCGTCATCTACGAAAATCTGACAATGGTTGGGGCGCGTACGCTCCTGATCTGCCCGGCTTGGGTGCGGCGGGCCAGACACTGGAGGAGACGAAGCAGTTGATCCGTGAAGCCATTCAGTTTCACTTAGAGGGAATGCCGCAGCACGGAGAGACGATTTTGTTCCCAGCAGCGAGACGGAGTACATCACCGTGTGAATCCATGATAGGGGTCCTTCGACTCCGCTACCGGGCAACTACCGCGCCAACCGCAAACAACGCGGTTGTCACGGTATTTGCGCGGCAGCTCCGCTCAGGATGACAACTGGTTTGGGTGTTGGTTTGGTTGATTGCTAATTGCTAATTGCTAATTGCCAAGTACAAAGTGCCAAGTGCCAAATGCCAAGTGCTAATTGCATGTCGCTAATTGCAGGTCGCTAATTGCTAGTTGCTTCTTTATGGACCTTCTTCTCGAAATCGGTACCGAAGAAATTCCCGCCCGCATGATGGATGGCGCGCGCGAGGAGCTGGCGCGCCGCGTCGGCGAGCTGCTGGCGCGCGAGCGGCTGGCGAATGGCTCACAGCTCTCGGCGTACTCGACTCCGCGGCGACTCGCTGTGCTGGTGTCAGGCATCGCGGCGGCCCAGCCCGACGTCAGCGAGCAGCTGACCGGTCCGTCGCTGAAGGTCGCCTACAAGGACGACAAACCCACGCCCGCAGCGGAAGCCTTCGCGCGCAAGGTGAACGTCGCGGTCGACGCGCTGGAAAAGATCACGACAGCCAAGGGCGAATACCTGGCCGCGACCGTCCAGAAGAAGGGCCGCGCCGCGAGCGACATTCTCGCCGATTCCCTGCCCAAGGAGATCGCCGGCATCTACTGGGCGAAGAACATGTACTGGCGCGGCAAGTCGGCCGAGCGGTTCGTGCGGCCGGTGCGCTGGCTGGTCACGCTGCTCGACGGCGAAGTGGTGCCGCTGGAGTTCGCGGGCATTTGTGCCGGCGATGTGAGCGAGGGACATCGGGTGTTGTCGTCCGGTCCGGTGGCGATTGCAAAGCCCGGCGATTATGTCGCGCGGCTGGCCTCGGGCGCGGTCATCGTCAGCGGCGCCGAGCGCGAGCAGCGCATCCGCAAAGCGCTCGACGACGCAGCGCGCACGCTTGCTGGCGCGCGCTGGCGCGAGGACAAGTCGCTGCTTGATACCGTGGTCAACCTGACCGAGTTCCCTTCCGCCATCCTGGGCAGCTTCGATGCGGAATTTCTCTCGCTGCCGGAAGAGGTGCTGGTCACCGTCATGCGCGATCACCAGAAGTATTTCGCGCTGGAGGACGCCGGCGGCAAGCTGCTGCCGCACTTCCTCGCCGTGCTGAACACCGATGGCGATCCCGACGGGCTGATCCGCCACGGCAACGAGCGCGTGCTGCGCGCGCGCTTCAACGATGCGCGCTTCTTCTGGGACACCGACCAGAAAATTCCGCTGCGCGACCGCGTGTCGATGTTGAAGTCGGTGACCTTCCAGAAAGATCTCGGCAGCTACTATGACAAGACGCTGCGCGTGCAGCACCTGGTCAGCAAAATTTGCGCGGTGGTGAACTACGAGGCCGACCAGCAGGAGAAGCCGCTGACGGTGCGGCCCGGGGTCGCCTTCAAGGCGGCGCACCTCTGCAAGACCGACCTGACCACCGAACTGGTGAAGGAGTTCACCGAGCTGCAAGGTGTCATCGGCGGGCTTTACGCGCGCGCGCAGGAGGTCGATCCGATCGTTCCA
>DASRGM010000185.1:0-68458 GCA_035651035.1 Terriglobales bacterium | reverse complement strand
TTTCTGAACTTCGCGTCGAGTTCGGCATCCAGGGTGGGCGAGTGCGCCCAGCCGAAGTTCGTAATCACCCGGACAGGGAAGTCGTCACTCAGCAACTCGGGGTGCAGCGGGTTGTGGTGGCACACGGTGGTGACGCCGCATAGCAGACTGCGAATGCCTCCCCACCACAGGCGAACATCGCGCGGAATCGACTGATGCCTGGCAATGAGCGCGGTCTCATGCTGCTGGATATCGTGCGCCCACGCTGCACAATTCGCATAGGGGCCGCGTCCGAGGTTCGGATAAAGTCCGAACTCCAAGTGGTCGTGCGCATTGATCAACCCGGGGAGGAGGAGATAGCCGTCCAGCCGCAGCGAACGTGCGCAATGCGAAAGCGTGTGAGTTTGAGGGTGCGAACGGATGGAAGCGCAACGCGTTCCGCTAACCTCGATGGAGGCTTGTATCGCCGTACCTCCGCCTAGCGCGACCTGGGCGCCGGCGATCGATGTCAGCCGGAGCGGCTCCTGCGGCGCGACGGTTTCAGTGCGGCACCGGGCCGGCTGGAGTTCCAAGACATAAATGGCCGGGCGGCCCGCGGCGGCGTAGAACGCCTCCAACTTTCCTGCCTGGCGAAACGTTTCCAACTCCGGCCCCTCGAATGGTAGTTCGAGCTGCCATGTAGTGACGAAGCCGGCACTCTTAAACGCGGACGTGACCTGCCGAATTGAACGCTCGCGCGTCGTCAGTTCCACGTGCTGATGATTGCTGCGAAAGGCGCGCCTCCAGTTGCACGCTCGTGCAGTGTGCGGGTGAACGTCGGAGAGATAGATTCTGCTGTCAGGGCGGCCCACCCGCCGAAGCTCAGCGGCAAACGCATCGAGGTCCCACACATAACTGGCGAGGAAAGAGGCCAGCACCACATCCGCCGAAGAGCCTTCAATCGGCAGCGAGCTTGCATCTCCCAACGCCAGCACCACTTTCGGGTCCAGCTTTTCTGCGGCCCGGGCGAGCATCTCCGGCGAAAAGTCGACGCCGGTAAGCGATCGCACGGGGGAGATGGCCAGGCGCTTCAACCAGCGTCCCGTCCCGCAGCCCACGTCGAGCACGTCCCTGTCATCGAGCGGCGGCAAGATGCGCGCAAGATAGCGCTCCTCCAAAGCCAGCATAGGATTGGGGGACCCGTCGTAGGTATGCGACCACAAAGCGAAGTCTTCTCGCAGCTTCATGTCGCTTGCCGACTCGGCCATGTGTGCCGCGGTTGTCATCCCGCTCACAAACTCTCGTACTTTGGGCGCCGCAGATCGATCAACCGCTGGGCCCACTGCAGTTCTTTCGGACAACGGTAAATGCGCGTGGAATACCGCCAGGCACTCAGGCCTTGCAGCAGGGGACGGCTCCAGCGCGGAGCGCGAATATCCTGCACCGTCGGCCAACGCGAGCTGACAACGGTTTCGAAGTTGTCGATCAGCGCCTTCGTCTTGCGCTTCAGCCACGGAGTATTGGGATCGATCCGCAGCGTGAAGTCCATCCAGCGTTTGCTGGCCCATTCTTCCGGAGTCGCCGGAAATTCAATTTGCCCGTCGACTTCTCCGTACATGCTCCCACGTTGTGGGACAGGCGTGTAGTGATAGATGATGATCTCAGCCCGCGGGTCAAGCCGCTTAATGGTGCGAATAAATTGCAAGGTTTCGCGAGTGTCGCGTTCGGGGTCGCCGGGATTGCCCACCACAAACGAGAATTCCGGGATGATGCCGAAGTTGTGCATGCGGCCCGCAACCTGCAGCGTCTGCTCGGTTGTTATGCCCTTTTTCATCTCCTTCAGCGCCCACTCCGATCCCGATTCAGCTCCGAAGAAGATCATGGTGCAGCCGGCGCGGCGCAAGGCCGCCAAAGTCGCGTCGGAGAAGCGCGACATCACGTCTACGCGCGCCTCGCACCACCAGTGGAGGCCCAGCGGTGCGAGTCTCTCTGCCAGATCGCGCGCGTGGTCTTCCCGCAGGAAGAAGTTCATGTCGTAGAACTGCACCGAATCGGCGCCGTAGTTCGACACAAGATGACCGAGAATTGCCGCGGTTCGTGCCGGGGCCTCGAAGCGCTCGCGCACGCCATAAATCGCATGTATGCCGCAAAAACTGCAGCGGAAGGGGCAGCCGATACTGGCATGGTGTACGGCGGTGCGTTTGCCGAAGAACGAGGGCCGCAGATATTTATCGACGGGCACCCGGTGAAAGGGCATCCACGGGAACGAGTCCGGCCCTTTCATCAATCGCTCCGGATTGTGCCGATGCAGGCCAGCCGCGTCCTTGTAGGAGAGCCCCGCGATCGAAGCGGGATCGCGCGCGCCGCGCAACGCCTCCAGCAGTTCCAGCAAAGTCTCCTCGCCTTGTCCCCGCACCGCGTAATCCACATAGGCGGCATTCAGCGCCGCATCGGTATAGGTGGACGGAAAATATCCTCCCCAGACGATGGGGACATGCGGGCGCAGGCGGCGTACCTCACGACTGGCCTCCATGGCGGCAGCCATTTGCGGACCGGGCATGCAAGTGACGCCCAGCATTTCGATCTGTTGCTGATCGATGAGGCGAACGATGTGGGCAACCGGATCATCTTCGATGTTGCCGTCGACGATGGCGTACTCTTCGCGACCCTCCAAAACAGCTGCCAGCGCGAGCACCGACAGCGGCAGCCGGCAATTCCGCGGCCGCGTCGCGCGAGGATTGAACAGGACGATCACTTTGCCACCTCGGCTACGTAGATCCGGAAGCGGGATGGCTCGCGTTTTCTCTTGAGCTTCGCGGCGAGGGGGCGCATCGCCCAGCGCAGTCCGTAGTACGGCGAATACGTCTTCCAGCGAATGCCCAGTTGTTCCTGCAGAACGGCCAAGCGCGAGTCGGTCAGGTACTCCAGGCTGGCGAGGCCGTCGGAGGGAAAGCCAAAGCGAGCGACGAATGCAGCCCGGCGCTCCTTTAGCATGCGCTGTCCGCTCTCGTCGTGCTTGTACCACGCTGTGTCAGTGAGGATCACGCTGCCGCCGGGACGAAGGCAGCGGATGGCCTCGCCCAGAGTTCGGCCATACTGCTCCGAGTAGTGAAAGGAAGCGTTGAAGATCGCGAGGTCAAACTGGCCCTCTTCGAAGGGAAGGGAATCGAGTTCCGCTTGAAAGCGGGCAAACAGCGCCGGCAGCTTCTGCCGATAGTGGGTAGCGGCGCCCAGTCCATCCAACTCCGAGGCCAGCAGGTCGATGGCGACCGGCAGATGACCGCGCAGAGCCAGTCGAAAGCTCAGCCAACCGTTGCCGGCGCCGAGATCCAGGATGTTCAGCGCGCCGGGACGGCGACGTTCGAACCGCGGCAGCAGCTTGCGTTCAAGGAAGGAATAGGTGCGCGCACGGATCGTCCACTGTTCCTCGTTGCAGCCCGAGAGATCGCGGTAGGGCAGCGCCAGATAATACTCAGAATCGCTGCTGCCGCGGCCTTCGGCCTTCCGCACCGCCTGGTATTCGCGCATGAACTTCGCATAATAAGCCGCGCGGTTTGCAGGTAGCGCTCTCCAGATGCCATGTTCCTCCGCCATCTGGAAGGAGCAGCTCGGACAAGAGCGCAACGATGGCCGCTCGTCAGCCGGCAAGAAACCGATAGGCGCGCGGCATGCCGGGCACTGGAGGCGCAGCTCCATTGCCCCGCGTGGGGAAACGGCAACACCATCCTGCAACTGCACAGCAGCGCTCACGGCTTCCTCCTTTCCAGAACCAGGAGCGTGTGATCGCCGACGGCACGGGATAATGGCCAACCCGCAATCATGCGATCGAGTGCCTCTAAGCAGGCCAATGCCTTGCGATGCTTGCGCGCGACATGTTCCACATACGATGGCGGTACGGTGACGCCGATTCCAGTCCTACTACGTAGGACGAAAGCTGGTGCAAAATACCGACGGATATCCCGCAATGTGGGATATCGAACCTGCCAAACGTTCTCGCCAAGCGATGCCGTAGTTGTTCCACGCCAGCGCCGGAAGGCACGCGCCGGCTCGCCGTGAAGCAAGTACCACACTGTCTCCCACAAGCAGACGCGGCTGGAAAGACACAGGACAAGCCGGCCGCCCGGCTTTATCAGGCCGGCCAGCTGACCAGCAACCTGCGGCAAATCCGCGACACAGTTCAGGCCCGAGAAGTTGGAGAAGGCGCCGTCAAACAGTCCGGCATTCCATAACCCGCCAATGTGCTCTGACGGCCGGACCTGAAGCTGGACCTGCGCGCCGCGGGACTCTGCTGCCATGCGACGGGCCGCTACCGCAATCATTCGCTCCGAGGCGTCGCAAGCAAGCACGGCAACGCCCAGCCGCGAAAGAAACAGCGCGTCCTCGCCGGTACCGCAGTTCAGCTCAAGCACCTGTTGTCCGCTGTGGAACGTCCGCCGAAGGACCTCCCACACTGCGTCACGTTGAGCGCGGCCAATCAGCGAGTGGGTAAAGACGTCGTCGTACTGTTCGGCGATGCTGTCGAAGGCCAGCCCCGCAGGATGCGCGATGCCGCTGAAGCAAGAGGTCATGCCTCCACCTCCGCGTAGGTTGCTGCCATCGCTTCGCGCTCGGCGCGAATACGCGATTGCAGCTCCGTCTTCGCAAGCGCGTCGTTCGTGCTGCCCGCCAACTTGGATAATGCGACCTCATCGCGAAGTAGGCGGTCGGCCTGATCATAGAATTGCCGCGAGTGCCGTCCTCGAATCATGAACTCGCGGTCGGAGCTGGTGCTCCACGGTTTCGACTGCACCAGGCGGTCCTTCGTCCGCTCGTAGTAAGGCGTGCCCTTGATGGGGTAGGCGACGGTGGTAAAAAAAATGTCGGGCCGCGAGCGTTTCACATGCTCGATGGTGGCTTCAATGTCGGGCAATTGCTCGTCCTCGTACCCCCACATGAGGAACATGCCACTCTGAATGCCGCGTGCGCGGCACAATGCAATTGCGTTCTGCACTTGCTCCACCTTCACGCCGCGTTCCATGGCGTCGAGAATGCGTTGCGATCCGCTCTCCGAGCCAATCCACACGCGGAAACAACCCAACTCGGCGAGCAGGTCGAGCACTTCTTCGTTCAGGCGGTCGGCGCGGGAGATGCACTCGAAGGGAAGGTGCAGACCGCGGCGCCGCATCTCCGCCGCGTAGGTGCGAAGCCAGCCATGATGGATGGTGAAGACATCGTCGGCTACCCATGCCATGTCGGGTGAGTAACGCTGGATCAGCCACTCCACTTCATCGACGACCAGCAGCGGATTGCGCCGGCGGTGCGTCATGCCGAAGACCTGATGGCTGCACCAGCGGCATTTGTATGGGCAACCGCGCGCGGTGATGAACGACACCGAGCCCTGGCCGTGCGCCTCCCTCCATGTCTGTACGTAGCGGTCGATGTCGATCGCCTCGCGTGCCGGCCAGGGCTGCGCATCGAGATTGGGAATCTGCGCACGAGGTGCTGTTTGGCGCAGCACTCCACCGTCATCAAGAAAAGCCAAGCCTGCGATAGTGGCGAGGGAATCACGAGCGCCGGCGCGAAGCGCCTGCAGCAACTCCTCCATGGTCAGTTCGCCCTCGCCGAAGACCACGAAGTCCGCGCCCGCCTGCAGATACTCCTCCGCATAGGCGCCCGGCTCGGGGCCGCCGACAACCGTCGTCCATCCGGCCTCGCGCGCGACGTGCAGGATGTCGACAACGCTGCGACGGGTCATTAGATTGGCGTAGATGCCGAGGACGCTCGGTTGCTCGCTGCGCAGATGCCGGTACAGCAGATCGCGGGTAGAGAACGTTGTGTCGAATACATCGACATCAAAGCCCCTGGCGCGCAGGTGCGAACAGAGATACAAAATCCCGAGCGGTGCATAGGGCTTCAGGATCTGTAGCTCCTTGGGATCGTCAAACAGGAAGTAGCCGTGCGTGAGAAGCAGGTCGGGCATTCAGGCCTCCCTCGCAGCAGCGATCTGGTACAGCGGTTGCAAATGAGACCGCTCGCTCGGACCGGCCGTGCTTTTCCGGGAGCCGAAGCGGGTGGGCGCGGCGTTGCGGCTGATGGGCTCCAGCTCAGCAACCTTCCGCCAGAGACCTGCGACCTGCTCGCGGCCAGCGGCGTTGCGCCAGGAGTCTACTTCGGCGTGCAACGCATCGCGGAGGGCGCGATAAAAGACGTCATGGTACTCGGCGGTGAAGATAGCGCAGAGATCATCGCTGTGTGTCCAATTGCGCTTGCGCCCCAGCTCGGCCTGCACCTCATCGTAAAAGCGCGTGTTAGGCAGCGGATAAGAGACCGATACTCCGACGTCGTAAGGGCGCGTCCGCCGCACCAGCGAGATCGTTTGCTCGATGTCTTTCCAGGTCTCACCGGGATAGCCGAATTGCAAAAAGTAGCAGGCGCGAATGCCGACGCGTTGCAGCCGGGCCCGAGCGGTAATAACTTCGTTGACCAGCAGCCCCTTGTCCATTGCGTCCAATATCTTTTGTGAACCGGACTCGACTCCCATCCATACTTCGGCGCAGCCGGCGCGCTGCAAGGCATCGACCGTGGACTCGGTCATCAGGTCGGCGCGGGCCTGAATCTTGAAGGGAACGACGCAGTTTCGCTTATGCATCTCGCGCGCGAACTGCTCTGCCCAGTGATGGTTCAGGGCGAAGATATCGTCGCCGAACCAGATGTGCTGCGCGCCATAGGCGCTTTTGAGTCGCAGAATTTCTTCGGCCACCGACTCGGCCGGGCGCACGTGAAAGCGGTCGCCCGAGATTGGCTTGGCGCACCAGTTGCACCGGTACGGACAGCCGCGGCTGGCTACCGCATTCATGGAAAAATAGCCGTGGGCGTTTTGCCACGCGTTGCGATAAGGTGCGACATCGACCAGGTCGCGCGCGGGCTCGGGAAGATTGAGCCAGGAGCTGGCTTTGGGCAGTGGTTCGCGCCGCCGCACCGCACGCTTTGCGGTGTCGAGTGTCACCAGTCCGTCGACTTCGCCCGGCCCGTCGCTTTGCAGGAAATGGCGGCATACCTCAGCCAGCGTGCGCTCCGCCTCGCCGATTAAGACGCAGGCCGCCCCGTGCTGCAGATATTCTTCCGCGTGATCACTGGCGTCGGAGCCGTGCACGATCACCGTTGCCCCACAACGCCGTGCTGCGTCGATCATCCACCATGCCAGCTCGCGCATTCGCGTCAGGCACATCTTCGAGAGGAAGTTGAAATCGTCTTCATAGATGGCCACCAGCCGGGGAGCGTGCCGTTTGAGCGCGGCGGGAAAGCCGACGACAGGATCGCGCAGCATGGTGTCGAAGACGGCGACGGAGATGTCGTGCGAGCGCAGTACCGCTGCGGCGTACAGTGTTCCGAGCGGCAGGTAGGGCTGCATCTTGCGTACCTGCTTAGGGTCGTACGGCAGGTGATACGAATGTGTCAGCAGAACATCCGTCACCTGTCACCTCGCGAAATTTGTCGACTCAGCATGCGCTCGCCGGCTCCTTCGGCAACTCTTGTCCGGTTACCAGCGAGCGGCGCAGCACCAGCCGCTCGGTCGTGCGCGCCAGCCACAGTTCCCAGGGAAAGGCATATCGACTGCGGCGCAGACGCCACCGCACCGGCGCCTGCACCACGCGGCGAACACCGCGCCGCAAAAGCGGAAAACTCTGGTGACGCTGGTTATGGATCTGGCTGTTCAGCAGGAAATATTCCAACATGCGTTGCAGGCGCTCCAGCTCCCGGCCCTGCAGCCAGGGAAGCATGTTGGCGCCCAGCGGCATCTCCATCCACTCGCGCAGCGACTTTGGTTCGTGCACGCCCATGGTGCGCAGCTGCGGCCAGATGGGAATGCCAGGGTATGGCGTGAAAATATTGGGCGAGAAGCTGACATTGCGAAATTGCCGCGCAATCTCACTCATGGTTCGGAAGGTGATGGCGCGGTCGGCTTCTGTTTCGCCGGGATAACCGAAAATCAGGTTGAAGGTGACGCGGATGTTGGCCAGGTTCGCCTTGCGCGCCGTCTCGAACATCTCGTCCACGCGCTGGTGGCGCTTGTTCATGAGCTTCAGCACGTCGTCGGAGGTCGATTCGGTTCCGAAGCCCATATGCGAGACGCCGCTTTCGCCCAACAGGCGGACCTCGTCTTCGGTCATGCGGCAAAGAAAATCGGTTGAGGCCTGAAAGGTCCAGCGGAACCTCACGCCCGAGTCGCGGATGGCCGCGGCGATACGCAGCGCGCGGTGAAGATCGACGGGGAAGTTGGAATCCAGCAGGGCGACTTCGGCGATGCGATAGCGCGGCACCAGCGCCGCCAGCTCGCCGGCAACTCGTTCCGCCGAGAGCGCGTTGAAGCGGCGTTTATAAAAGACCATGTCGGTGCAGTAGTTGCAGGCATACGGGCAGCCGACGCTGGTGGCATAAGCCAGCTTGCGCACACCGCACGCGCGCTCGTAGGCATCGAAGTCGACCAGGTCGAAGGCGGGCACCGGCAGCGATTCCAGCGGGGCTACGTGGCGTTCGAGGTTGTGATGTTGAAGGCCATCGCTCTTCCAGGAGAGGCCATTGATCGTCTCCAGCGGCTGCTTATCGGCCAGCGCCGTCGCCATTTCGAGCAATGTGATCTCGCCCTGGCCGCGAACCACTGCGTCAACGAACGGCTCGTTCAGCGTCTCACCGGGGAGGAGGCTGGGATGCCAGCCTCCGAACACGATGGGCAGCTTCGGATAGCGCTGCTTAACCGCCGTCGAGATCCGAATGGCACCGCCGATCATTGGACCGGTCAGCACCGAGATGCCGAGACACAACGCGTCGGACACTTCGCGCAGAATGTGCTGCTCATAATTCGGCTCGATCGCCGCGTCGACAAGAATCACCTCGAAGCCGCTGTTGCGCAAGGTTGCCGCCAGCGACAACAGGCACAGCGGCGCGCTGAGCGGCGGGCCGTCATAGGCGGGATAGAACAGCACCACTTTGCCGCGCATCAGCAGGCCACCGTTTCCGCGGCGGGCTCCAGCCGCTTGGCATCGACCACCGGCTTTAATGCTGCCGCGGTCCTCTGCTTCAGCTTGTCGTTGATCCACAATTCGACCGGCAATGCGAATGCGTCATGCTCCAGCCGCCAGCGCGCAGGCAGCGAAATACATTTCTGCGCGGCGCGCGTGAAACGGCTGCGCCGGTCGGCGGCGATGGGCACGCGATCGAAGGCAATGCGCAGGTAGTCGCGCATGACTTGCAGTCGATGGTGCTCGCGTCCATTCAGCCACGGCAGCTTGGTGTAGCGCGGAAAGAAGTCGGCCCAGCCCTCGAACGAAGTCGGCACGTCTATGCCGATCTCCTTCGCGCGTTCCATCACGGGCGCCCCGGGATAGGGGGTGAAGATGTTGGTCCAGAACTCGGCGCCCGGATAGCGCCGGCACATGTCCATGACGAAGCGCACGGTCTCGGCTCGCTCCACTTTGCCTTCGCCGGGGAACGCGAAGATGATGTTGAACGACGGCCGTATGCCTGCGGCGAGGCAGCGCGCCGCGCTTTCGTAGATGGAGTCGAAGTCCTGGAAGTCTTTGTTCATGGCTTCCAGAACCTTCTTCGAGCCCGATTCCGCGCCCTGGCAGATCTGGTGCAGGCCGCTGCGGCGCAGCAGCTTCAGGTCGTCATGCGAGAGCCTGGCCACCAGGTTGGTTGTGGCTTGAATGCTCCACTGAAAATTGGCGCCCGCGCGAACCAGGCCGGCAGAGATCTCGCGCGCGCGATCCAGATCTACAAGGAAATTGTCGTCGACCACCCACAGCATCTCCAGGTCGTAGCGGCGCGTCAGCTCGACCGTCTCTTCCACGAACTGTTCTACCGGCAACGCATTCCACTTGCGGCCGTAAACGCCGGCATTGGTGCAGTAGGCACAGTTGAACGGGCAAGCCAGGCTGGAGATGTACATCGCCCAGCGGCGTCCGCACAATCGTTCGTAGGCATCGAAATCGGCGAGGTGATAAGCCTTGGGCGGCATCTCCAGAAGGGGGCGCAGCGGACGTTCGCTGGTGAAGATCAGCTTGCCGTCGCGCTTGAGGCCGATGCCGGCCACGAAGTCGGGCGCCGATCCGCTCTCGATGTGCTGCACCAGTTCGAGCAACGCGTCTTCGCCTTGCCCGCGTACCACAAAATCGATGTATGGAGCTTCCAGCGTCTGCCGCGGCAGCAATGAAGGATGCCAGCCGCCCAGGATGATGGGGAAATCGGGCTTCCACGCTTTGAGAGCGCGTGCAATCTCGACCGTCTCACGAATCATCGGTCCGGTGACTAACGACACGCCCAGGCAGATCGCATCGCGAGCTTCCTCCAGCACGCGCTTCTTGTAGTTCGGAGTGATGGTCGAATCGATGATGCAAACTTCGTAGCCGGCGCGCAGCAGTGGCGTCGCCACAGCAAGAATCCCGAGGGGGGCGGTGGCCTCACTGCTGGCAAACGATGGAAAGAAGAAAACGATTTTTTTCTTCATACCGGCGTTCCGTAGCTGCGCCATCCTAAGAGCGCGACCGGATGCCGGTTGTCACCGCGATGTAAACAAATTGTCAGCTTTGTCTTGCGGGCGAGTTGTCGCATGTATTTCCGCGATACATTCATTCTCGATGAGGCGCGAGATCACTATCGATCCTGCAAAACTGAGTTACAGCCGTAACCTGCGAATTGCCGGAGTACGAGGCCGGCTGTTGACTAACTCCCGCAGGCTGGTTGAAACCTTGCGCTGCTGGGATGCGGCCGATGCCGGAGGCTCTTCCGCCGGCTTCGCGATGCATGTTCTTGCGGACGGTGGCGGAAGGGCAGACGTCGCCCCGCCTCACTTCCGGGGCTTGAAGCACATCGTTATTGCTTCCTTCGGCGAACGGAATTTGTTTGTTTTCGATCTCGAGCGTCGTCATGTCACGGCAGCCGTAAGCGAGGCGACCGCTGGGGACGGCAACTTCTGGAATCGCATTGTGCTGCCCATAACCATGGGCGTGCTTGGCCCTGCGGTTGGTGTGGTTCCCGTTCACGCTGCCTGCGTGGCGATAGAAGGTGAAGGCGCGCTGATCGCCGGCGCCTCGGGCGCGGGGAAATCAACATTGTCGATTGCCATGGCGCAACGCGGCTTTGGTTATCTGTCCGATGACTGGACCTACCTCAGCGTGGAGGGCGGCCGATTACGGGCCCACGGCATGGGGGTACCAGCAAAGCTTTTGCCGGATGCGCTGCAACACTTCCCGTTCCTCACGGAGTACCGCGTCGGCATCGCACTGAACCAGGAGCCCGCCTACGAAGTGCCGGCGGAGAAAATCGGCGCGCAAGTCGAGAATGCTTGCGAGCCGCGCTGGTTCTTTTTCCTGGAGCGTTATGGCAAGAAAGGCAGCTTTGTCGAACCCGTTTCGCCGGAAGAGGCGCAAAGCTACGTGGAGCGCAGTGTGGAACGTCTTCCGCCCGAATTAGACGACAGCATCCGGACGCGTTCTGCCATCGTGAAGCGCATCTCGCGCCTGTCCTGCTGGAGACTGGGCTACGCCGGCCCACCCGAAATCGCGGTCGCCGCTTTGCAGGAGTTTTTCACTAATCAGAGCAAAGGGATCGCGGTATGAACGCGAACGGCCCGGGTGTTCCGGACTTGCTGCGACGATTTACGCCCACGCCACATTCTGTGCGTGTTTCATTTCGCCAGTTTGAAATCAGTCTGCAGACCAACGATGCCGAACTCGCTGTCGCGATGGAACTAGCCGGCGAACCGCGAACGAATGACCGTCAGGGACTTTTACTGCTCGCGAGGATTATCCGCGATTACGAGGCGCCTGAGGATAGCTCGCAATTAACGCTTCTTTCGCATGGGCCGCTGCTGACGCTACTGCTAGGTACAGGAACGATGCTGACGATGGATTGCGGGCGCCGTGAACTTATGGGATTTCTCGCGCCTGCAGTGCCCACACAGCGAGTGCTTGATGAACTGCTTCCGTTGTTACTCGATCGTCTATCTGACGCCGCGGCTTCCACAAATCGCACGCAAATGCAGACTCACAGATGAGGGCGCAACTCGCGCGCAATTCACAAAAAAGTGACAATTCCGCGATGCAAACGTGACAACCCTGAATTTTGTGAAGTCTATGGTGACAGCGTTCATGCTGCTGCTGTTGGCGTTGCTTGTTGACAGCGATACGCGCACAAAAAGAAAACGGCCGCCTGACGGAGCGATCCGGGTTTCGCAGCAAGTCTCTACTGGCAGGCCGAATCGGCGGACAAACAAGTCCATTTGGGTGCTTCTGCACCGGGTAGGTCACAGGTCCCTAAGTGACAGGGCGAAGCTTTCGGACCTCCAACGAAAATCATGCACATCGCAGGCGCCATTCCTAACACCGAAGTAACCGCAGCGCCGTTAATGGATCGCGCCGACTGCTCCGAGCCCATCAATTCAGCGCTTTCGTGGTATGCCTTGCAGACAAGGCCTCGTCATGAGAAGCGTGTTGCGCTGGAGGTCCGGGCCAGAGCGATGGAAGAGTTCCTGCCTGTACACCGCTGCCGAAATCGCTGGAGGAACGGGGTGGTGGCTGATGTGGAGCTACCCCTGTTTCCATGCTACCTCTTTGTCAGAGTCCCACTACGTGAGAGAGTAAGATTGCTCCAGCTGCCCGGAGTGGTGGGCTTCGCCGTGAACTCTGCGCATCCCACCGCACTGGCGGAGCGAGACATCGACGCTCTCCGCACATTGAGCACGCTATGCCGCGCCGAGCCCCACCCTTTTCTGAAGGTCGGCGACCAGGTACGCATCATTGCCGGTCCGCTGGCCGGGAGGGAGGGAATTCTGGTACGCCGCAAGAACGTGCTGCGAGTGGTGTTGTCGCTCGATGTTCTGTTGCGCTCAATTGCCGTCGAGGTGAGCGAGTTTGACATCGAGCAGGTTATGAGGCGTCGCCCCGGGCGCCCACTTAAAATGCTGGACCCGCGTTAGCTACCCACCGTGAATCGGCAGTTATCAGCAGCAGTTCTTGCGACATTTCGCGATGCGCATTGCAGCGCACATAGCCGGCGCCTGCAACAGTTCTCTACTCGACAATGGCAGCACAGTTTGCATTGGCTCGATGCCAGCGGCCTGGCCCTGTATTTCCTGCACCGGCTCAACCTGCTTGATATTGTCGAAGCGCTTCCCACAACTATCGGATGTCAACTAGAACAACGGAAAAAAGACAATCAGCGAAGAACCGCGGCGTTGCTTGCGGAGTGCGCGAGGCTGAACGCTGCCTTCCGGAACGCTGCGCTGTCCTATGTGAACCTTAAAGGCTTCACGCTTGTCCCCGATTACTGTCCCGCTCTCTCGCTGCGCTGTCAGATGGACTGCGACTTCCTCATAGATCGTCGCGATGCGGCACGATGCCAAGAAATTCTGCGGGCACATGGGTACTCGCGCATCGCGGCCAAGCCGCACGTGATGGAATTTAAGACCGATGCGGGACGCACGCCGGGAATCGCCGATCTATACAAGGCCAGACCGGAGAAGTCGGTGGAAGTGCACTTGTGCAACAGCGAGCGTTCGGAGTTCGAGCCCGGCCTGCTGGCTCGAGCAGGGCGTACTCCACTTGACGCGGAGCAATGGCCCTCGCTGCTTGCCGGGGACCAGTTCCTCCTGCAGGCTTTTCATCTGTGGGGTCATCTGCGCAGTGAATGGACCCGGTTGTCGTGGCTGCTGGAGCTTCGGCAGTGCATCGTCGTTCACTCCGGCGACGAGACATTCTGGGAGCGAATACGCGAGCGCGCAACGCAGACTTCGAGAGGCGTTCTTGCTGTCGGAATTGCGGTCCGGATGGCCGAGAAGGCGTTCGGTGACTTTGCGCCCCGGGCGCTTACCAGCTGGAGTTATTGGCGGCTGCCGGCAGAGGTTAACTTGTGGGTCGAGCACTTTGGGGATGACGTACTGCTGGCCGACTTTCCTGGGAGCAAGCTTTACCTGATCCTGGAGAGCGCGATTCGGGGAAAAGAGAATCCCTCGACGATCCGGCAGAAGCTTGTTCCACGGCATCTTCCAGCGGCAATTGTGCCCAATCCCCGCGCGCGGTTCGGCCGGCGGCTGCTGGTCGCCAGAACACAATGCAGCTATTTTTGGTTTCGCTTGCGCTTTCACATCGCCGCCGGCTTTCGTTACCTGCTTGCAACCCGGCGATGGAAGCGCGCGCATCAACGCCCAATCGAGATCACCGCAGGCGCTCCCGCCGGGTGTGTAGTCACCCGCGCCGATTAGCCGCTTGCCTCCTACGATGTCAATTCGGATAAACCGATGATGGCTAAATACGCTTACAAACTCGGGCCCTTCGTGTGCTGCCTGCTGTTGGTTTTTGGGCTGCTCGGTTTCGCGCATTCGCAGCAGTTGCCTGGTGGCGCTCCTGGATCGACTCCGCCGGAAGGAGCCCCGGCGATCGACGGCGCGCTCCCGGCCGACCGAATCATCGAGCTCCTTCATCAAAAGCCCGAGCTGATCATCGACCTGAAGCGCCTCGCCGCCGAGCAGCTTCAGGCGCAGGGCATAGCGATTCAGGAGGATTCGATCACAGACGAGATGTTGCTGGGCAAGATCGCCTCCGACGCAACCGTTCGGTCCAACATCACGATGTGGTTGCGCGCGCGTGGCTATGTGACCGCCACCGACATCGAGCAAGCGAAGACCACGGCGCTGGATTCCGAAGACGACGATTCCCAGCCATTGCTGTCATCCACGGGCCGCACGCCGAGTCCCGCGGACAGCGATCTCGCACAACTGCTCGCTTCCAATTCCACGCGTATACCAAGCGGATTGACATCATCGCCGCTCTCTGGCTCGTTAAGCGATGCGGAGAGCGCTCCTGCAGACGAACTGCCTGTCAGGCCGGGCAAACGCAGCACCTCGCGATCCGCCAAATCGGCAACATCGGCCACCGATACCAATCCTGATGGAGAACCCGAACTGCTACACCGCCAGGCTCCGATGAACCTGATGGCAATGCGCGATCTGTATACCCAGGTCCCAGATCAAAGTCCGTCATTGAAGCGTTTTGGTTGCGACATCTTTCTCAGCCGCGGACTGCGATCGAAGCAGATGACCCTCGACCTTCCGGTAGGACCGGATTACGTGCTCGGGCCGGGCGACAGTATCAACATAAGTTTGTGGGGCGGGCTGGCCCAGCAATTCACCAGAGTAGTGGATCGCGAAGGCCGGGTCACGCTACCGGAAGCTGGCCCCATCGTCGTCGCCAGCATGACCCTTGAGAACGCCCAGAATCTTATTCAGCAGTCGCTGGCGCGTCAGTTTCACGACGCGAAGGTTGAGGTGTCGGTATCGCGCCTGCGCACCGTCCGTATTTATGTCGTAGGAGATGTGCAGCGCCCCGGAGCCTATGACCTAAGCTCGCTGTCGACGCCGTTGAACGCGCTTTACGCAGCGGGAGGGCCCACCGCTATCGGCTCATTGCGAACAGTGCGTCACTATCGCGGCAAGACGTTGGTCCGCGAAGTCGACCTGTACGATTTCCTGATTCACGGCATGCGCTCCGACACGGAGCGGCTGGAGCCCGGCGATACCATTCTGGTGCCTCCCGTTGGGCCGCAGATCACCGTATCCGGTATGGTACGACGCCCGGCAGTCTACGAACTGCGAAGCGAGAGTTCGCTTGCCGAGGTGTTGACGATGGCCGGAGGCGCCATGGTCTCGGCACAGATGCGCGATATCAAGGTCGAGCGCATTCAGGCGAACGACAAACGGGTGACCGTCAGCGTTGAAGTACCGCCGGGCAGCAGCTCAGACACCGCATGGAAGGCGGTTGGCGGATTTCCGGTTCAGGATGGCGACCGGGTGGTTGTAGCGCCCATTCTGCCCTATAGCGAGCGCTCCATCTATCTTGAAGGTCACGTCGTACGGCCAGGCAAGTATTCCTACACCGACAACATGACGCTCAACGACGTGATCCGCTCCTATCAGGATGTGCTGCCCGAGCCGGCAGACCGCGGCGAGATCGTTCGGTTGCGCCCGCCCGATTACCGGCCGGAAACGATCGACTTCAATCTGCCGGAAGTCTTGATCGGGAATGATCCTGTCCATTTGCAAGCTTTCGATACGGTGCGGCTCTTCAGCCGTTATGAAGCGGATGCCCCGATGGTCACCATCCATGGCGAAGTGCGCCGGCCGGGGCAGTATCCGATGCCCGAAGGCTTAACGGCGGCGCAATTGGTGCGTATGGCCGGCGGCCTCAAGCGCAGCGCGCTGTTGGACGCTGCCGACCTTTCGAGCTACGACATTAAGAACGGCGAAAAAGTTGTGACCAACCGGGTCACCATCAACATCGGGCGCGCGGTGGAGAGCGACGATTCCAGCGCGGATGCCATGCTGAAGGCAGGAGACGTGCTGACCATCCATCAGCTTTCGGGATGGAGCAATATTGGCGCCTCCGTGGTAATGAAGGGCGAAGTCACGTATCCGGGAACCTACGGTATCCAGGAGGGCGAGAGGCTCAGCTCAGTCCTGAAGCGTGCCGGTGGGTTTTCCAGCAGCGCCTATCCCACGGGAGCCGTGCTGGTGCGGGCTCAGGTGCGCGAGATCGAGGAAAAAAGCCGCGACGAGTTGATCAAGCAGCTGGAGACAACCTCGGCGGGCGCCAGACTCTCACCCAGTATCAAGCTCGATCAGCAAGTGGGTGTGATGCAGTTGATTGCTGCACAGCAACAGCAAGTGGTGGCCAGGCTTAAGAGCCAGCCGCCGACGGGACGATTGGTCATCAAGATCAATGGCGATATCGCAAGCTGGGAGAATACCCCGGCCGATATCGAGATGCGCGCCGGCGACGTGCTTACCGTTCCCAAGACACCCGGTTTCGTGTTGGTGAGTGGCCAGGTGTACAACGCCGCCGCGGTCACGTACGCTCCCGGAAAGAGTGCCAGCTGGTATCTGCGCCATGCGGGCGGCGCCACCAGCCTTGCGAACACGAAGGAGATTTTTATCATTCGTGCCAATGGTTCGGTGGTTGGGAGGCGCTCAGGCGAGTGGTACAGCGAGAGCGTGCTCGATACCAAGATGCAGCCGGGAGATGTCGTCGTGGTACCGCAGAAGATCATCGGCGGCTCGATGTTCTGGCGCAACATGCTGGGAACGGCGCAGGTGCTCTCGTCGCTGGCCATCACGGCCAACATAGCTGGCCTGCTGTAAAGCGCGCTGAATGCCGGGTTACCGAATAGCTCTTTGTGTGCAGTTGCTACTCAGTCCAGTTGTGCTGAATCTGTGGGCGCAGCACACCCCGGCAAATTCGCGCACGGCGCAAACCGCTGGCAACCTTCAAGACCGGGAACCCGGAAATATGGCTTCTACCTACGTACCTCTAGATAGCTGGGTGTACGCGGCTTTCGACCGCCTTGCGGCTCTGGGCTACCTGGAAACGGATTTTCCCGATCTTCGACCCTGGACGCGGATGGAATGCGCTCGCCTGGTGATGGAAGCGGCCGACCGCACCGCCGACGGTGACTCCGATCGTGAGGCGTCCGACCTATATCGAAGCTTGTCCCGCGAATTTGCGCTGGAGTTGCGCCGGGAGGATGGAGCGCGCAATACCGGCATGCAGATCGAGTCGGTTTATAGCCAAATGACCACGGTTTCCGGGAAGCCGCTTACCGATGGCTATCACTTCGCTCAGACAATCACCAATAACTTCGGCAGGCCCTATGGAGAGGGCGTCAATTCCTATTCCGGAGGGACGCTGCGCGCCCAGGCGGGCTGGCTTGCTTTCTACGTGCGCGGAGAATACCAGACCAGCGGCACTACTCTTCAACCGTCTCCTGCAGCACAGGCTGCGATAGCTCGGGCGGATTTCACGCCCACCGCCGCTGCCGGACCTCTTTCCAATGTCTCCCGCTTTCGGCCGCTGGATGCTTACCTATCGGTCATTTTCAAGAACAACCAGCTTTCATTCGGCAAGCAATCTTTGTGGTGGGGGCCGGGGTCGGGTGGCCCCATGCTCTTTAGCGACAATGCTGCGCCTATCACTATGCTGCGCTACGACCGGGTGAGTCCATTCAAGCTGCCCGGGTTTCTCGGAAGAATCGGGCCGATGCGCCTGCAATTTTTTATTGGGCAGCTTAGCGGGCAACAATTTGTGAATATTCCTGTCACAAACGGTCAGGAAGATACGCATGTCGTCGGTACGGCCGGCGTCTCGTTAACGAGACAGCCATACATTCATGGAGAGAAACTCAGCATAAACCCTACGCCAAACCTGGAATTGAGCCTCTCACGCACTACCATCTTCGGTGGACCCGGGTTTCCAGTGACGCTGGGAAGCTTCCTGCGCAGCGCTTTCTCGAGCACCGGTGCGAACAGTGGTGGTGTGGTGAACGATCCCGGCGACCGCCGGGTCGATTTCGATATGCAGTATAGGATTCCGGGCCTTCGTGATTGGCTAACCTTCTACTGCGATACCTTCACCGACGATGAATTGTTCCCGCTGGCTTATCCCACGCATAGTGCCTGGAGTCCGGGTATATATCTTCCCAAACTACCGTACTTGCACAAGGCAGATCTCCGAGTAGAAGGAGTTATAACCCCGGAGCGGCTTTTCCCCGGCTTCTTCTACTTCAATGTTCACTATTTGAGCGGTTATACCAATGATCGGGAACTCATAGGCAACTGGGTGGGCCGGCAGGGAAGCGGCTATCAGTTGTGGAGCACCTACTGGTTCTCCGGCCGCAGCACCCTTCAGCTGGGCTATCGTAGTTTATGGGTGGACCATAGCTTCTTGCAGGGAGGAGCGCTACGCGATATCTCCGCAACTGGAAACCTGCCTGTGGGTGGGAATTTCTCACTGCAAGCCGGCGTTCAGTATGAGCGCTGGCAGTTTCCTCTGCTGTCCGTCACTCCTATGTCGAACGTGGTCACTTCCGTCCAACTCTCCTACACACCGCGATGGGGTCTGCGCTAGTGACACCTCTGACCGACATTGAATTGCATCCACGCAACCACGACTTAGAAGTTGCGGCTGATGACAATCACTATGGCTGGGTGCCGAATACTTCGCTCCTTTGGGAGCGTCGACGAACCTTGGTAAGAGTGTTCGTCTGGTCTCTGTTACTGAGCACGCTCATTGCCTTCGTCATACCAAAGCAGTACGAATCAACCACCCGCATGATGCCACCCGAGCAACAAGGGATGGGAGCGGCAATGCTGGCCGCCCTGGCGGGAAAGGCGATGCCGGGGGGTGCTCTGGGCGCGCTGGCGGGGAGCATGTTTGGCATGAAAGACTCGGGCGCTCTCTTTGTAGATCTTCTGCGAAGCGGCAGCATCGAGGGTGCGCTGGTGGACCGCTTCAACTTGCAGAAGGTTTATCGCAAGCGCTACCGGCAGGATGCATTGAAGAAGCTGTCTCATCGCACCGAGATCACGCAGGACCGCAAGAGCGGGATCATCACCATCGTCGTCACTGACACCGACCGCGCACGCGCACGCGACATGGCAGAGGCCTACCTCGATCAACTCGACAGCCTGCTGATTCGCGTCAACACCTCGGCGGCGCGGCGCGAGCGCGAATTTATTGAGCAGCGCCTGGTCACCGTACAAAAGGACCTGGAAAAGGCCCAGATCGCGCTTAGCGATTTCGCCAGCAAGAACACTACTCTCGACATCAAAGAGCAGACCAAGGCTATGGTCGAAGCCGGTGCCAAGCTGCAGGCGCAGCTGGTTGTGGCCCATGCCGAGGTCGGCTCGCTGGCGCAGTTCTATGGACAGGACAATGTCCGAATGCGCGCGGCCAACGCGCGTGTCGGCGAATTGGAGCGGGAACTCAAGCGACTTGGCGGGACGGCCACGCCCTCATCGGAAGAGCTGGGGAGCGACGAACTCTATCCACCGCTTCGCCAGCTGCCCGTGCTCGCCGTACGCTGGGCCGACCTCTATCGGCAGGTCAAGGTGAAGGAGACCGTTTACGATCTCCTGACCGAGCAGTATGAGCTGGCCAGGATCGAAGAGGTGAAGTCGATTCCCAGCGTCCGCGTGATCGACGCTCCCAGCTGGCCGGAAAAGAAATCGTTTCCGCCACGGATCATATTGATTCTGGCATTCACCACGTTGTCCGTGTTCGGCGCCGCAATGGCCATGGTGATGCAGGACCGCTGGGTGCGCCTCCCGCCTAAGGACGCTCGCAAGCAGCTGGCCGGGCACGTATGGCGCGCGTTGAAGAGTGACCTCCACGACATGCGCCACTTCACTCCAGGAAGACTCTCCTCTGCAGACCGTCGCTGACAATTCATTCGCGTGGGCTTTGAAGATGCGCGCGTGGTTGCAATCGCTGCGAGCCTCGGCACGCGCCCGGACCGGCCTGCGAAACGCCCTCTATGGCGCGGCCGAGTACATCGCTATGCCTGCGACCATGTTGCTGGCGACTCCTTTTCTCCTGCATCGGCTGGGAGCGGCCCAGTACGGGTTGTGGATGGCGGCAACGGCAGCGATTACCAGCTCCAGCTATATCAGCACTGGGTTTGGCGATGCAGCGTTGAAATATGCATCTGCCTATCGCGGGGCGGAGCAACGCGAGAAAGTGGAAGCGACGCTGCATGTGAATCTGACGATCAACCTCGCGCTGGGAATCGTGGTCGCAATCCTGATCTGGTACGGTGCGCCATTGCTCGTGCGGCGCCTCTTTCCCGCCGCTCCGATGCTGCAGGCAACAGCGGCAGGAGTATTTCGCATTGCCAGCGCTATTCTCGTTATCCGCTCGGTCGAAAGTGTCTTTGTTGCGGCGCTCCGGGCCTATGAACGATATGGGCCGGCGGTGCAGATTAATGTCGTGGCGCGCGTCATAACGATCGTCTGGGCTTGCGTGTTGGTAGCGCGAGGTCGCGGCGTACTTTCCATCATGGCCGCGACGCTGGTATTTTCGTCCATTTCCGCTGCGCTGCAGATGTGGGCAGCACACCGAATTACAGGTCCGCTAGCGCTGTGTCCTCGTATCACCCGCCAGGCATTCGCGGAGGTGTTTCGCTTCGGATGCTTCAGCTGGCTGCAAACGCTCGCCGGTTGCGTCTTTAGCTATGCCGATCGCCTTGTCGTTGGCGTGCTGCTCGGAGCTTCATCCATTGCCTACTACACAGTTTGCGTACAGGCAGCACAACCCATCCATGGGCTGATCGCCGCGGCACTGCATTTCACGTTTCCCCACCTTAGCGCGAGGATGGCCGCCGTTTCACCCGGCGAGATACGCCCCATTGTGCGCGCAGTACTTGCACTTAATATCGCGTTAACATTCGTGCTGTGTATCCCGCTGGTGCTGGGTAGCAGATTGGTTCTGAAGCTATGGATGGGAGCCGTCTTCGCGCAGCAGACATGGATGGTATTGTCGGTGGTGGCGGCAGGATTTGGCTTGCTCGCGCTGAATATTACCGGCCATTACGCATTGCTCGCTCTGGAGCAGGTGAAGCTGGTCGCAATTCTGAATGTTCTCGGAAGCCTGGCGATGCTTGCAGGCGTGGTGTTTCTGGCGCCGCGCTATGGGCTGATCGGAGCAGCAATTGGCCGCCTCTTCTATGGACCTATTACCTTGATTATGTATCTTCGTCTGCACTCTATGCTTTCTGCGAAGCGAACTTCGCGAGCCGGGGTGCGGCGAATCGTAGCGATCGAAGAAGGTTAGACAGGTAGCACAGTGCGCCAGACCAGCATTGCCCACGGAGCTTTCCTCTGCGACATAGCCGGTTTTTGGTTTGCCTTCAAGAGCTGCCTGACGTTCTTGTTTTTCCGTGCCGACCCCCAGCTCGGGACCGCGTTCCGGCTCGCTGCCGGCTTTGTGTGGCTGGTTATCGTTGTGGGCTACGCAGTATTAAGTCCAGCCTCCCGGCATGAGCGGCGACAATATAATGCGTCCCTGCGATGGATAGTGATCTATCTGGCGCTCGCCGGATTCAGCATCTTATGGACGAGCAGCAGTTCGCCCGCCATTGCTGCTGGTTATTGGGCAGGGCTCGTGGCGGAAGTTTTCGCTGTCTATCTGCTGTTACGCCAGCCGCCGGTCGAAGACAATGCGCGTCGCATGATGCGCGGCTTTATCGTCGGGGCCTTGGCGCTTGCCATAGTTGCCTGGATAGCTCCGGCGACCGATGACCTGCGGCTCGGCAACGAAGAGTTTCTCCATCCGAACCTCATTGGCTTCTACTTTGCGATTGGCGCTCTTGCCGCCGCACATCTCGCGCCAAAGCAGAAGCTATGGTCAGCTCCCGCGATTGCGCTGGGAGTTACCACTATCCGCACCCTCAGCAAAGGCGCCATTGTGGCATTCCTGGTAGCCGGCCTGTATTGCCTGATGCGTGCATCGAAAATCAGCCGCAAAGCACGCGTGTGGATCGGAATCCTCAGTACTCTCGTGCTGGTTTCATTTTGGGGTCTGGCGGAAGCCTACTTCAATTTGTATGCGACAGGGAACAATGTAGAGACGCTTACCGGCAGGACATATATTTGGTCGCAAACGATAGAGCTGTTCCTCGAAAAGCCCTGGCTTGGCTATGGCTTCGACTCGTTTCGCTGGACCTTTCCTGCCTTTGCAGACTTCCTGCCGAACCATGCTCACAACGAATTCTTCCAGCAGCTATTCACTTATGGGCTGGTTGGCATTCTTGTAGTGATCAGCGTCTATTGGTCCTTCTATCGTCATGTGCGCGCCAGCGAACGATCCGGTCTGCGATCGCTTGCCATGGCGATATTGATTTTGGTGCTGGTGCGCGGCATTGTCGACACCGACCAGTTTGGGCTGTGCTTTCCCTTGTGGCTGATGACCATGTTCGCCATGGCTCTGGTGCCGGCGGGAAGCTCGAGGTAAGTGCCATCATGAACTCAACTCCAGCTTTCTCGATCGTAACGCCATCGTTCAACCAGGCGGCGTTTATCGAGGAGGCGCTGCTCAGTGTGCGTCAACAAGGCGGTGACAACATCGAGCACCTGGTCTTGGACGGAGCCTCGCGCGACGGTACGATTGCCATCTTGCGGCGCCATGCCGAAGAGTCGCGAGGCACGCACCTGCGCTGGCTTTCAGAGCCGGATCACGGGCAAAGCGATGCTCTTAACAAAGGGTTCGACAGTGCAAAGGGAGAGATTGTCGGCTGGCTGAACTCGGACGACCGATATCGGCCGGGGTGTTTCGAGTACATTGCTCGGGTGTTTCGGCAGCATCCGGAGGTCGATGTAGTCTATGGCGACTACACCTGGATCGACGAGGCTGGCCACGTGTTTCGGATTCGCCGCGAAATCGAGTTCAGCTACTTTGTGCTGCTGCACCATCGTGTGCCCTACATAGCCTCCACGGCCGCATTCTTCCGGCGTCGCATCTTTGACGACGGCAACCGGCTGGATGAACATCTGCATTACGCAATGGACTACGAGTTCTTCGTGCGACTGGCCGCCCGCGGCTACCGCTTCCTGCATGTACCGGCAATCCTGGCGGACTTTCGCTTTCAGCCGGCCAGTAAGACGGTTACGGCCGCGGACAGGCAAGCCGAAGAGATCGATGCCATCATGCACCGCTACTCTCCCGCGTTGTGCAAGTTGCAGAAGCCGTTGCCGCGCAGCCTGGCGGTCGCGCTTCTGCGCTCATCTGCCGCGATCATGCGCTATTCCGAGAAGCTGTTTCGCGGCTACTACCTAACCCAGTTTCGCCCCGCCACACTCAACCCGTAATCCGATGCGCATCGTAATCTCCGCCGTCTCATCGGCGCGGCGCCCGTCCGGCATCTGCCGACATGCGGCGAATCTGGCAATTGCCCTGTCACGCCGTCCCGAGGTTTTGGTGACGCTTCTCGTCGGCGACTGGCAGTTAGGTTATTTTCGGGGAGCATTCGGACTGCAGGGCCGCTCCTTCGATATCATTCCCATCGCGATAGCGCCGAATGCCTTCGCGCGTAACCACTGGTACTATCTGCGTCTGCCGGAGATCGCGCAGCGCTACCAGGCCGACTTGGTTCACCTCTCGTTTCCCGCACCGTTTCGGCGTTCACGCTTCAGTTGTCCGATAGTGTTGTCGCTGCACGATCTTTATCCCTACGACGCGCCACGCAACTTTGGGTATTCTCGCGTGCTCTTCAACCGCGCTTTTTTGCGGCAGTCTCTGCGGGCCAGCGACGCCATCGTTTGCAGCTCCAGATTCACGCTCGACCGCCTGCGCCACTATGCACGTCAGATTGCCGCGCAGAAAGCTACGCAGATCTATCAGAGCGTTACGTTCGACCCCGGCGCCGAGGCCGCGCTTGCCGCCCTCCATCATCTCCGTCAACCATTCTTGCTGGCTGTGGCGCAGCATCGCCGCAACAAGAATCTCGACCTGCTGCTGTCGGCGTTTGCCCAGTTCCGGCAGCAGGAGTCAAAACGAGAGTTTCGGTTGGTCATTGTCGGCTCTGCCGGACCGGAGACGACCGCATTGCACGCGATAGCGAAACGGCTATCGGTCGATCAGCACGTGCTCTTCCTGTCGCAGCTCAGCGATCAGGAACTCTGCCGGCTGTACCACAGCTGCGAGCTCATGGTTGTGCCCTCCAGCATCGAAGGGTTCTGCTTTCCACTGGCGGAAGCATTGCGTTGCGGCAGCCGCGTCCTATGCTCGGATATTGCCATCCTGCGCGAGATCGGCGAATCGCGCTGCGACTACTTCCGCTTGCAACCGGACAATCCTGCCGCGCTGGCCTCGGCTATAGAAGCGGCGTTGCTCAGACCATTGCCTTGCCCGCATACCTCCGACCGCTTCAGCCCAGACGAAATCGCTCGCCAGTATCTGGTGCTGTACTCGAGCTTGCTTGCAGGCAGCCAGCAACCCGCATTGCCTCCCCAGCTCTGCCATGAATCTGCCCCTTAGCGACACGCGCGCAAACCGGCCACCTTGCGCGCGAGCCAACGTTCTCGGCATCGGGATCCATGCCACCGATATGGGTGCTGCCCTCGGAACCATTGCACACGCGATCACGACGCGCACGCGCGGCTATATTTGTGCGGCCGGGGTACATGGCGTCATGGAGGCGCAGCGCGACACCTCACTGCGCAGGATCTTCTCGCAGGCATTGCTCGTGGTGCCCGATGGGATGCCGACAGTATGGATGGGCCGCTTGCAGGGATTGCGCCACATGCGGCGCGTCTTCGGGCCCGACCTGATGCTGGCTGCTTTTGGCAGTCCCGCGTTGCGCCGCTGTTCGCACTTCCTTTACGGCGGAAATAAAGGAGTAGCACGGCAGCTTCAAGCCAACCTCCAGCGGCGCTTCCCGCAAGCGCGCATTGTGGGCACTTACACGCCACCCTTCCGTCCACTGAACGATGCGGAAAACGACAGACTGTTCGAGACCGTCGCGCTCACCCGACCCGACATCATGTGGGTTGGCCTCAGCACCCCAAAGCAGGAGCGCTTCATGGCCGAGTATCTGCCGCGCCTGGATACGACGCTGATGATTGGCGTGGGTGCCGCATTCGATTTTCATACTGGCAGGCTGAAGGATAGCCCGCCCTGGGTGAAGCAGATGGGCCTGCAGTGGCTGCATCGGCTTGCGCAGGAGCCGGCACGTCTAGGCAAGCGTTATCTGTCAAACAATCCCAGGTTTCTTATGCACGCCTTCTTGCAGCTGACCGGCATTCGTCAGTTTTCGCTGGATGCACCGCCGGAAGCAGGCGCTCATCTCTGCGCCGCCATGCAGGTCCGGCGACAGGGTCCTAATAGCGAGAACCTTTCCATCCCTTAGTTTCGCGAACTCATTCGATGGCAACTTCTGAACGTATTGTGAGCAGCCTTGCCGGCGCCGCCGGCGTGCGGCAGGCAACGGCCGAGATCCGTTTCGGTCGACCAGTCGGCCCGAGCTGGCGGCAGGCTATGTTGGATTTTCTGACGATTGCGCTGGGACTCGTAATTGTGCACGCGGCATCCGGCGCAAGCTTCTTCGCTGCGGTGGCGGGGCTGTCGTTCCTGTCGCTGGCCGCCGTTGCGGCGATGATCACGATCGTCCTGGCGTTCTCGGGTGCGTACCCATCCCGTGCGACCCCCATCGATATTGGAGGGACGGAAGGTCTGGTCCGCGGGCTTTGCTGCGCTTCACTGCTGCTGGGTTTGAGCAGTGCAGCAATGCGCACCACACCGCCGGCTGCCGCGCTGAGGGCGGTGTTTGTGCTCCTTGCATTGCTGATATTGCAACGCGAATTGGCGCATGTCCTCGGCGGGAAGCCCGCCCGTGGGGGTGCGATGGCGCGACGACCCTTCCCACCGGCCGCCGGTGACGATTACATGTGCCGCTGTGGGATACCGAATCACCCGAACGCGCCAGGGTACCTGCTGAAGCGTGGCCTAGATGTCGTTGTTGCGCTACTGGTGCTCTTGCTGGTTTCGCCGCTGTTGCTTGTTGTGGCGGCACTGATCCGGCTGGACTCCCGCGGCCCGGTGCTGATTCGCCAGCGACGCATTGGTAAAGCCGGTGTGCCCTTCTTCATGTGGAAGTTCCGCAGCATGCATGCCGGCGTGTGCCGCTACGCGCCGTCACCCGTCAGCGATAGCGATCCCCGGCTGACGCGCGTGGGCCAGGCGCTGCGGCGGCTCAGCATCGACGAACTACCGCAGCTTATGAACGTGCTGCGCGGCGAGATGAGCCTGGTTGGTCCGCGTCCGGAGATGCCCTTCATAGTGCGAAACTACCAGCCCCGCGAGCGGCTGCGCCTCGACGCGACGCCGGGAATCACCGGCCTTTGGCAGATCAGCCCGGCGCGCGCTATGCCCATCCACCAAAACCTCGAGCTCGACCTCTTCTATATCGCCAACCGCAATATCTTTCTTGATCTCGCCATCCTGCTGCGCACGCTAACGGCGGTGGTGCGCGGGATCGGCGCCACATAGCTCCCCTGCAGACCTTCAATTCGCCCGAAAACCTGCTTTTCACTGGAGAGACACACATGACTTCCGGCAATCACAGAGTTCTCGTCACTGGGGCCGGCGGCTTCATCGGCCATCATCTGGTCACATTCCTCAAGGACCAGGGGCACTGGGTGCGCGGCGTCGACCTGAAGCTGCCTGAGTTTTGCGTGACCAGCGCGGACGAATTCCAATTGCTCGATCTGCGACGCTGGGAGAACTGCCAGGCGACCACGCGCGAAGTCGACGTGGTGTACGCGCTAGCCGCCGACATGGGCGGTATGGGCTATATCTCCAGCAACCATGCCCGCATTCTGCATAACAACTCGCTCATCAATCTGCACACGCTGGAGGCCGCGCGCCAGAACGGCGTGCGCCGGTACCTGTTCACTTCGTCCGCCTGCGTCTACCCGGAATACCGTCAGCAACGCACCGACATCGCACCGCTGCGCGAGGCTGAGGCCTATCCCGCCGATCCCCAGGATGCCTACGGATGGGAAAAGCTGATCAGCGAACAGTTGTGCACGCATTATTACCGTGACTTTGGGATGGAAACTCGCATTGTGCGCTTCCATAACATCTTCGGCCCGTTTGGAACGTACAACGGCGGACGCGAGAAAGCGCCGGCGGCACTGTGCCGCAAGATCGCTGCCGCTAAGCTGGCAGGGAATCCGGAAATTGAAATCTGGGGCGATGGCGAGCAGACGCGGTCCTTCTGCTATATCGACGATTGCGTCCGCGGGATTTACAAGCTGATGCTGTCTGATTTCAATCAGCCGCTGAACCTGGGGCAGGACCGTATGGTCAGCATCAATGAATTGGCGCGCATCATTGCCGGCATCGCCGATTTTGGAGTTCGGCTGAAGCATGTTAGCGGCCCACAGGGCGTGCGCGGCAGGAACTCCGATAATCGCCTGCTGCGCGAGGTTCTGCGCTGGGAGCCGGAGATCAGCCTCGAGGATGGGCTGGCGAGAACGTATGCCTGGATCGAAGCCCAGGTGGCGGCACAGCCCTGCGAGCGCAACGCCGTCGAGGTAGCCTGAGCGACAACCATGGCGTCGCTTCTGCCTGCATCGGCTTCCTCGGTTAGGGCAGTCCCGCCGCGTGCATGCGCTCGAGCTCCCTGGCACGCGAGAGCTGGACGCATCGTGTACGTCGCCGAGTGGCTGGTGCTGCTCGCCTCCATCGCTTACATCGGAGGCCGCGCCGTGCCGCGCGCGTGGCAGCGCCTCAACACCGACTTCCCCAACTACTACCTGACCGCCCGCCTGTTGCGCGAAGGCTATAGCACCAATCGTCTCTACGAATGGATCTGGTTGCAGCGCCAGAAGGACCGCATTGGCATCACGCGCAGCGAACAGCCGGTGGTGGGCTTCGTTCCTGACACGCCTTTTTCCGCGTTGGTGGTGTGGCCGTTGAGCGACTGGTCGCCCTTGGCGGCCAAGCGGGTATGGATCGTGATCAACCTGCTGCTGCTCGCTGCCGTTGCGTGCTGGCTGCGTGACCTCACTGGTCTTCCCTGGCGACGGATAGCGCTGCCCATCTGCCTTTCCTTCCCCCTGCTTCGCAATCTGGAGTACGGACAGCTCTATGTGCTCGTGCTCTTCCTGATTACGGCAGCACTGTGGCTATACGTAAGGCGGAGGCCGCTGCTTGCGGGCATACTGCTTGGCATTGCGGGAGGCTTGAAGATCTTTCCAGCAATCTTCCTGCTGTTTTTTCTTCGCAAAAGGGATTTGCGGGCTGCGGGCGGCGTCGTGAGCGGGGCGGCGTTATCGGTGGCCGCATCGTTACTGGCATTTGGACTTCAACTGCATCGCACCTATGTCACCCAAGTGTTGCCGTGGGCGTTGCGCGGCGAGATTCTAAATCCCTATAGCCCCACGTGGAACTCGCTCTCGTCATTGCTGCACCGGCTGCTGCTATTCGAGCCGGAATGGAACCCGTATCCTGTGCTGCATGCGCCGGCCCTGTTCGCCGTGCTGCAGGCTTTGCTGCCAATGCTGGTGTTGGCGCCCGCGCTTTACCTGGTATCGTCGCGCGATCGCGACGTGCGGTGCATTCAGCTCGAGTGGTCTACGTTTCTGGTGGGCTTGCTGGCAATCTCGACGATGCCGGCTTCGTATCATTTTGTCCTCTTGATTCTGCCGGTCACGATATTAGGCGACGCGTATTTACGAGAGAGGGATTATCCCTCGCTGGCGCTACTGCTGCTGCTTTACATCGCAATCTGCTTTCCGGCGTGGCCTCGTGGCAGTGCGGATGGGTGGTGGGCGCTGACGGCCGTGCCCCGGCTCTACTTCGTGCTGCTGTTTTGCGCACTGGCTTACATCACGCTCTCGCGCCAGGAAAACGCTACTACGGGCAGACGTGCCGGCTGGAGCATTTGGATCGCGGCGCTGTCACTCGTGCTGTTAGTGCAAATCACGTGGACCGTTCGCAGACAGCACGCTGACGACGGCAATCACCATACTCGAATCGCGACCACACTCGACATCTTTCTGGCGACCGAGCCAATCTCTCTCGACGATGAAATCGGCTTCATCGGAATGCGCACCGGCGGCTACTTTGCGGGCCGCATCGGCAGCTCCGGCGTGCAGTTCGATGCCGGCAGCGCCGACCAGCTCAGCCAGAGCTCGGACGGACAAACGATATGGGTCGAGGAGACCGCGACCACTCCGAAGATTTTCCGCGTCACGCCAAACAGCCATACACGCAGCATGGAAGTGAGCGACGCCGAACTCCCGATCGTCTCCCGTGACGGGCGATGGCTAGCTTATCTGCGATCAAATCGAGGTAGAAGCACGCTGTGGCGTCATAGCCTGATCGGGTTGGGCATAGATCTCGCCATTACCCCGCCACAGTTCGATGTGGAGGAGATGACCTGGCGTCCCGACGGCTCTTTGATTTTCGCTGCCATGCAGCATGAGGGGCCGTCGAAGTTATATATTGCCACGCAGGATGGAACGATCCGGCCCATTGATAGCGGCGAGGCGCGCTACCCCGCCGCATCACCCGACGGCCGCTGGTTGGCTTACAGCCGGCTCGAGACCGGTGTCTGGAATCTCTGGATGCGCGATTGGCGCAGTGGCGCGACGCGCCGCCTGACCAATGAGGCCTGCAACACTATTTCGCCCGCATGGCAGTCCGACTCCAAGACGCTGCTGTACGCCAGCGACTGCGGACGCGCGCTCTGGTTTACCGCACTTTATCGGCAACAAGTTGTTCGGTGAGTGGGCTGGTATCGCTCGCGAGGTATGCCGTCTCGATTGTTCACAGTGACCGCAGGGATCCTGGCGCTTATATTCGCGGCAGTTCCCGCACTCGAAGAACCGCTAGCGTATCCGGGGCCGCCGGGGGCCGTTGAAGCCGCATTTTTCGGGATGCACATCCATCGCGCGGCCGCGGGGACAGCGTGGCCGGCAGTCACTTTCTCCGAATGGCGGCTGTGGGATGCGGGCGTGACGTGGCCGCAACTCGAGACCGAGCCGGGCAAGTGGGACTTCGAATTACTCGACACGTACGTTACCTTAGCCACTGAGCACAAGGTCGATCTACTCCTGACTCTGGGGCTGACGCCGGCGTGGGCTTCGGCGCGTCCTGATGAGCCCTCGGCTTACGGAAGAGGCAACGCCGCCCAGCCACGAAGAATCGCGGATTGGGAAGAATACGTTCGTGTCGTTGCCACCCGCTATCGGGGGCGCATCCACGAGTATGAGATATGGAATGAGCCGAACGTAAAGGGCACCTTCACCGGAAGTGCCGACGAGATGGCGCAATTGTCGCGTGCAGCCTATCGCGTGCTCAAATCAGTCGATCCCACAATAACCGTGATCTCACCGGCTGCGACGGCGGAGCAAGGCGTCGGCTGGCTCGACGACTTCCTTCGACATGGAGGCTGCGAGTCTGCCGACGTTATCGGTTATCACTTCTATGTGACACCCCAGCCTCCGGAGGCGGTCCCCGCTCTCGTCCGGTCGGTCAGGAGGGTGCTTCATCGGCGCGGTTGCGACCGTAAGCCGCTGTGGAATACGGAATCGGGTTGGGCAGAACCCAAGCGATTTTCCTCCGATGAGGAAGCCGCAGCCTACCTGATGCGGTCCTACCTTCTCAACTGGCTGCTCGGCGTGCAACGTTGCTACTGGTATGCCTGGGACAACCACAACTGGAGCACGCTGGACCTGACCGCGCGCTCCGGTGAAATGACGGACGCGGGCGGGAGCTACGACGTCATCCGCCAGTGGATGCTCGGGGCGACCTTATATCGATGCAACCGCAACCCCACCGGCCTGTGGACGTGCCGGCTAGATCGCGCAAGCACAACGACCATGGTGCTGTGGTCCGAAAATCGCACGCAATCGTTTGCCATACCTCCATCATGGCAGGCGGAAACCGTTCTGAGTTGGCGCGGGGGAAGTTCGCGCGCTAACGGGACAATCAGCGTCGGCCCGGCGCCGGTCGCCATCACCACCCGACAGACTCTGCCGTCCGGCTCTATGCAATGATCTCGAGCGAAGAGGGCGATGGCCCATGCCTGCCGCGCTGCTGACCTACGTTCGCCTACTGCAACGAAGCCGGGCCTGGCTCGCCCGCTGTTCGCCGGAGGCGCAGCTGACGCGCATTCCCGGAGCTTCGCACGTGCACAGCGGCGTTCGTCAGTTCCTGCGCCGGCATCTTGTGCCGCACCGCATGGAGTGGGTGCAGATCCAGAGCGGCTTCGGGCAAGGCCTGTGGCTTCGCATTGACGTTGCGGACGAGCGGAACTGGTGGGCCGGTAGGCATGAGCCGGAGGTGCAAGCGGAGCTGCAACGGCGGATACTTCCAGACGTTGTTATGTACGATGTCGGCGCGCACATTGGCTTCTACGCACTTCCGGCTGCGCGGCAGGGAGCAAGAGTGATCGCGTTTGAACCCGACCCGGAAAGCGCGGCGCGGCTGCGGAGTCACGCCGAGCGCAATGGCTTAGGGGACAAGCTTCGTGTCGTCGAGGCGGCGGTGTGGTCGAATGCCAACCCAGGTATAACGTTCCGCCGGGGCCTGCCTCGGTCGCAGGGAGGTGTCTCAAGCGGCGAGCACAGTGCAGTGTTGGCCAGCGGCGAATCCATCGCGGTGCCGGCCTGTAGCCTGGACGAATTCGTGGCAGGCGGCGAGAGTCCGCCGCAAATACTCAAGATCGATGTGGAGGGTGGCGAGTCTGAGGTCCTGAAAGGCGCCGCCGATATCCTCCGAACATACCGGCCTGCGCTGCTGGTGGAAGTTCACACCGCGTCGCAATGCGAAGCGGTCACCAGCGTACTCGAATCGGCTTCATACGAAATGCGCTGGGTTGTCCCTTCCGAGGGTTTTCCGCGCCAGTGCTTTGCCCGTGGCAAGGCCTGAGTCTCCCAGGCTTTGATTAGAAGCACTTCTCCAGCCAAATCGATGAGAAGGTGTTTGGCTCTTCTTCCAGGCTGGTGTAACCCGGGATCAGGTGGGCGAGGAACCCCTCATCGTGATAACGAACCAGCGGCGCGGAAACACTGATGGAAAATTGCTTGTTTCCGCTTAGCAACGCGTGTAGCAACATGGATTCGTTCCACCATACCGGCCACGTGTTCTTGTAAATCCAGTGGCTGGGCGGATAAGGAGTGTGAAATGGAAAGGCTATGTCATGGATGTGAATGGCTACGCCCGCCCGCAATGCCGGCAAGACCTCCAGCAGAAGGAAGGGAACATCACCGTCGAGCCGAACCATGTGCGTCGAATCGATAAATAAAATATCGTTTTTACCCAGCGCTGTAAAGCTATCCAAAGGCTCGTCCTGAACCTCCTGCGTCTTCACGGATATTCCGGGGATGGCCGACAGCGCCCCGCGCGGATGAGCATCGATGCACACGATGTTCATCGGATGACCCTCCTGAGCATTTCTTCCAGCTGCCGCGCTTGCGTAATAAGTAGAGACGCCGGACCCAATCTCCAGGTACTTTCTCGGCTTTTTTGCGCGAATCATGGCGTACAGCACGATCGCGTCGACCCGCGTAAAACCAGGGCCGAAACCCATCTCGAAAACTCGGTCATATGTGGGCAGGATTGCAAATTCGCGATAGTAGCTGTCCACCAGGATCCTGAGTCTGCTCTCTATCGCGGCAAGGTCATAATCAACTCCGCGCATCGCGCTCGGCTTCGACCATCGATGAATTGATTGCTTCAGTCTCCTGCGCGAGGGAAGCGGCGAGTAATAGTCGGCCGCCCGCGTGACGAGAAACCCACAACGCTCCATACCCCATTGGAAGATGCGAGCGGGCGAGCTTCTTGCGGCCTGCAGATAGTCTCGAAGGATATCCGGCAAGACGGTCATCCTCTCGGCTTCAGCCCTCATTCATCTTCTCCGCCGTTAGTTCTTTCCTTCGGCAATCTGCAAGTCAAGCGCGGCGCGCTCGCCATCAACTACCACTGTGCCCGCGTCCAGCAGTTGTTGACCTGTGCAGTCGTAGTTGGCAAAACAGCGCATCATTCGATAAGGCAGAAAGAACTCTACCGCCTCACTCTTCTCTCCACCCGGTAGACGGATGGTGGTGCTGAAGTCCACTCCGTCAAACTGCACCGCGGGAGAAAAATAGTCGAGCAGCGGCCGGATCAAGTGCGAGATGTGCTCGTCGAAGGCCAGCGCTGCGAGTTTGTAGCGCGAACTGGTGGCAGCGGCTTCCAGTGCAGTCGTCGTCGACAGCTGCAAGTACGTGCCCTGACGGAAGCCGATGAAAGAAGGTGGGGCATACGGAAAGAAGTGCGCCTGCGGATCGAGCGCCGCCACCATGCGATCGATGGCTTCCTGGTTCTGGCGCTGCAATCCGGCAAGGGCTTCGGGCGTAATGATCCGGGCTGGCGTCGGATTCAGCAGGGCGGCGGAAACCGTGGCTGCAAGCGCAGGAGATGCCGCTGGTGCGCTTGTGGCAGCCACGGGAAGAGGTGCGGCTTCCCGCGGAGGGCGGTCCTTCCATTCCTCCGGCGGAGCTCCCTGGCCCAGCCATAACGAATGCGCTTCGCCGTTCAAGAAAAGTTCCCCGTCCAGCAGCGCCGCCTGTTTCTGCTCGTCGCTCTTTGCGTCCACAAATTTCTGAGCCGCCGTCACCGGCATGATCAGCGCCACGTTCTCCGGCGCCTCCGAACTCATGCCCATCACCTTTCGACGCACGTGATGGGACACTTCAATGGCAAAGGCGGCGAACTCCGAATCGTCCGGGAAGCGCGGAACCTCGGCCTGTAAGATCGGCACGATCACCTGACTAAAGGTCTCCTTTAGCCTTGCATCCTCGTCCATGCGCTGCGCGGAATAGGACGCGTAATAGTTTCCGGTTATGGCCAGTACAGTCTTCTGTCGATAAGCCTCGAAGCGGATCGAGCGCTGATCGGCGACTTGCACTTTATCCAGGTCCACATCCAGGGTACGGCACAAGTAGAAGGGATAGGCGAATTTGTGCTGCTCGATTTCCCTGCCGATCGCCATCAGTGTCTCGAGGTGGCGCTGCTGCAGGCGCTGCATTCTCGGCTCCGGAAGTTCCATCGGCGTGACCACCTGCGCCACCGCAGCTAGCCTGATGCTTACGACGAACAGCATCGTCAACCCAAATAACCTATGGCCCACGAGCGCACCTCCCTAATTCCTAAGCTTCATTTCGTCAGCGTAAAATCCACCTTCGCCGTCCCGGTCACCTCGACAGGCTTCTTCTCGGGCTTTGAATCCTCATGCCAGGCAACGACGGTGTACTTGCCGTCGGGAACGTTATCGATGCGAAAATTGCCGGCTGCATCCGTCTCGGCGAAATATGGTGTAGGACTGACAATGATGTATCCCGACATTTCGGAGTGAACGTTGCACAGCAGCGGCACTACTCCGGGATGGTCAAACTTGTAGGAGCGCTTGTCACCCTGCGGCCAGGTGCCCATATTGTGCGCATCCTTCCTGTTCCCCCCAACCGAAGGCCAGAAGACGTTGTGTTGCACGGAATCGTCGTTACGGAAGTCGACCGTTGTTCCCTGCTGCACAACTGCGATATGCGGCACGAACTGCAGGCCGTGTTGGCTAATTACGATGCTCTTGGTCGGAGCGGGAAAGGTTTTTCCGGAAATCGCATCAACATAGACTGCCGAGTTGCCGGCCGAAACCTTGCCTTCCAGGGTTCCTGCGACTGACACGGCCGGTATCACACTTATGAACATCACCGTCAGCAAGACATTGTGTTTCATAGGACTCCCTCCACAAATAAGCATTCACCCAGTTAATAGGCAAAGTCGAACCCCAGAACTGCCGTGTTGGTATGGAATGGATTTAATGCGATAGGCAGTCCGGTGGTGGGGTTAGTTGCGACAATTACAGATTGCGCCGGCCGGAACTGGTACTCGAAGGTAGCTTTAACATTGGCATGAATCAGGAACTGCACGCCCGGCGTGAAGCGGTTGCGCGTGGAACCGACGCCCGCATTAAACGGCGCGCCAGTAAAGGGCGGGTTGGCGATCAACGCGTTCACGCGATCCGCGTTAGAGTTCACGCCGTCGTAACGCATCAGCACCATCATCCAGGGATAGGCGAGCCACTCCACATCGGCGAAGCCGCCGCTGAAGGTCGCGGCGCGTCCCTGCACGAAGCCGGCAGGGGTAATCTGCCCTAGCTGGTTCAGCGGTATCAGCGTGCCTGTGGCGTCTACCGGCAGCAGGTTCATGTCATGCCCGAACATGTAGAGCGCGTTGAATTGTAGGCAGCAGCGATAGTTGAAGGTCATGTTGCCGCCGACCCGGTAGAAGGGTTCGCGTGCCGTCAGCACGCTGGCAGTGCCGTCAGCGCCGGCCCCCAGCAGTCGCTGTTCTGACCGTCCATAGAAATAATAGCTGCCGAGATTCAGGTAGGTATGATCGCGAGGTCCAGTGGGACCAGCTGCCTGGATCGCATTCCGGCTCTCCTTGTCACGCTCCAGGTTGAATCGATAGTTAAAGCCGGCATAGATGTCTTTGAAATCGGCGTCCGACTGTACGCCCAGGCCCCCGTCACTACTGCCCAGAGCTGTAGGAACATAAGGACTGAAGCCGATACGGCCGCCTGTCCTCTGGTCAATGAATGCAATCGAGTAGTTGTAGCCCCCCGTGTGGCGTCCGCCGCTGAGCTCAATACCTTTTCCGGTTTCGGCAAGCACGTAGTTATTGTTCACGAACTGCTGGGGGAATAGCGGGTTCATCGCTCCTACATTCGACTGCAAGTAAATATCGTAAGGGCTGGTCCAGATACTGCGCGCCTGCGTGAATGGTATTTCCAGCTCAAATTGACCAACCCGTAAATTGAGCGCGTACTTCGGCAGCTTGAGGAGGCGCCCGATATCTACGAATTTAAGATAGGCATCTCCAAGTCCGCCTCCCGAATTATTGCCGGCAACACTCAAATCATTATTAATCCAAAAGGCGACATCGCCGCCAAAGTTCCCGGCGCTGAGTAGAGTGAACACTCCGGTTTCAAAATCGGTTGTAGGTGTGAGCGGAGGCAAGCTTCCGGGTGGAGTTAGCGCGGCGAACTTGCTGCTGCTCGACCCGGTGTACTGAAAGTAGTTAGTGTAGCGCAATCCAATCGGAGGAATCCCAGGAATTGTCCCCGGCCAGATCGCGTTCGGCCACAACTCCTTGTTGGCCGGTGCGCCCAGCATCACCGGTGGGATCTTCAGCATCGATTCATCATCCTTAGGGAACTTGAATCCGGCATCTTTGAAGGCTTTGCCGAAATCGTTCAGCTTCGGAAAGTCGAGATGACAGGTGCTGCAACTAGTGCCATACATCCGCGCAAAGGCGGGAATAGCATGTGCCCAGCCAGAGAGTGCCAGAAGTATTCCCAAGTGGAAGGCGAAGAAGAACCACCTACGATCGCAAAAGTCGATAAACAATCGAAGCATTACGTTCTCCTGCAGTTCGCTGTCGCGATACCGGAACCAGTTGCCTCAGCCTTCGATGGAATCGCTATAGGCAGCTCGCCAGGCTCGAGCGTGGATTGCCTCGGTCGGGAGAGTTGGTAACTGGCGAGACCACAAAAAAGTAAAAGCAGTGAAAGTCCGAATCCAATAGCCGCGAGGAAGATAAGCGCGATGGCCCAATTTACCGCGGTTGCTGCAGGCTGCTGATTGGGGGACACTGCCCGAACTGAGGAAGAATATATTGTCGGCGGGTTGAGGCCTGCACCGCTGCTCTGCTGGGTAGTTGCCGTTAGTAGCGGGAGTTCAGCATTTAGGGGCGACGGTGGGTAGCTGCTGAGATACAGATAAATATCGGCCGCTTCTTCGCGGGTCAAGTAAAAGAATACGGGCATTCTGCCACGATGTAGAGTTGGTGGCGTACCCATCAGCACGGGAGCCCCGGTCGTGACTTTGCGAATGAATTGCGCTTCATCCGTACGCGAGGTTAGTGTTTCCAGCGGCGGAATCTGGCCGTCTTCGAGCTGTGCAGCAGTAGGATTCGAGCCCGTGGCGTCATGACAGATGTGGCAGGTTGACTTAACGATAAGCTCGCCAACCCGCACCGGAGCCTCACGTAACGTCACTTGCGCAGTTCCCGGTGTCTGGGACAGTTGCTTCACATATTCGATTAGTGCGTGGACCTCCACATCGTTTAGCTGCGAGAAAGGTGGCATACTTTGGCCACCTTTATTTAGCCGCTCCATTAGCGAACTCTGGGCCTGTCTTGCCATTTCCGTCGCGGCCGCCGGCGTAATGTCCATTCCTCTTTTCTTCATTCGTTCGAGCATCAGAGCAGCCGAGGTTGCACGAACGGGATCGACGATCGAATTGATTTCTGGAGGCGCTCCCAGCCCATTTTCACCGTGACATGCCCGACAATTCAGCCGGTATAGATCCTGACCGCGGAGCGTGATTTCCGGACCGGAAGGTGCAAGCAGCCCAGCTTGCCAACTCTGCACTTGCGCTTCTTGCTCGGAAGGGGGAGGCCCAAGTCTGCCTGTCTTACCCATGCTGGTATCACCGAAGGAGCGATGCAGATGGTTAAGCCAGCTTTCCCCGGTAACCGAGCTCACTGGTCTGTCATTGCGAGCCGAATCGACCGCATGCAAAGACAGGCCGCCCAGCAGCAAAATACCCGTTAATAATTTTGGAAGCAGGCTTCTGTGCATCGGCGATTCCAGCGCGGCGCGACGCACTCAACTTACGATGATGAAATGTGACCTTTGTCAGCGATTGGTGAAGCAGATGTCAACATTTTGGAAACACTGATCATGCCAACCGGGTAATCGCATCATGACCATTAGGAATTTTGAGCGCATTTTACTGAAGCGGGGATGAAGCGGTACTCCGGATAAGATGTATTTCTTTACTGCCGGATCGCTGACGCACAATGGGTCCGAATAGACAATAAGCTTGTAGCCTTTTCGCCGATGGTGCTCCCACAGATCGTTTCCCTATGGGACGCTTTGTCGGGGCGGCCTACGACTCGCGTGCCGAAGCCGCGGTCGCTTTCGTTCCGGTCACAATGAGCAGCGATTTCCGGCCTGCTTGCAATACGCGCCGAGTTCCTCACCGGTCGACGGCAACGGCATGTACGGAGGCTCCGTGCCATAACGCCGCTGCTCCAAGTTATTGGTCAGCATTGCCCAGCCTTCCGGCGAATCCAATGCAATTGAATCGAGATAAATTCTGCCGCCGTGGCGCAGGACGCGGTAGGCTTCCCTGGCGTATTGCCAGCGCTCCATCTCGTCCAAGTGCGGCAGCATGTTCGTGCAGTAAACCACATCGATGGAGTGGTCCGGGACGCCGGCCAGCTGCGCACCGGAGAGCTGAACGAAGTGGACGTTGTCGAAGGCTGCCAGCCTCTGTTGCGCGTATTTCAGCATTTGCCTCGAAATATCGCAGCCGGTCCAGCTCCGACACAGCGGTGCAATCGCCCATCCGACACGTCCCACGCCACAGCCAATTTCCAGGACATCATCGCCGGGCTCCAGCGAAACAAACCTGGCGATGCGCTCAGCGACACTTCTGCCCGAGGCGCGCAGCGAATCTTCATCGGAAATGCCGGTCGCTGCGTTCGCAGCGGCCGACGCACTGGTTCCCAGCTGGTCCCACACCTGGGAGTACTCGCCACGCCGGAGCCCGTGCAGTCTGGGCCACTCGCGACCCATGCGAACGGAATAGCCCAATACAAACGCAAATACGATGCAGGCGATTGTGCAAACAGTGATGACAGGTGCTGCGACGCTCCGCACGTAAGCAACTACCGTCGCCAGCACCGCACCCAGGAAGAGTGCGGCGGGAATCCGCGAACGCAACCAGTGTCTAAAAAATGCGCGCATGAAGCTGTCGAGCCGCTCGCTTCATGATGGCACAGGAGAGCTTGCGGCCGCTTGAGCGCGAGGTCACAAATCGCCGCGATCATTGATGAATTGACGGGCTCAGACGTGGTAGGCCCGGCTGGGATCGAACCAGCAACCCTCAGCTTAGAAGGCTGATGCTCTATCCAATTGAGCTACGGGCCCACGTGCGGAATGCCATCTACCATTATCGCAAAACTCTTTCTCGGCGCGGAGTGCCGGAGGCCTCTCAGTGAGTCGCGCTGCTATGGTTGTGCAATCACTACACGGGCGACTCGCTCCTGCGCCACGCTGACATGCTAGAATCTAGCGCCCGCATCGCGAGACGAGTCGCATAGATGGCGCCTGCGTTCAGATATCGCTACGTAGATATTGGAACGGTGTTCACCGGCGACTTGCGCAAGCGAGATGCCCAGAGCGGCGCTGACTCTCCTTCGATTTTGTTTTCCAATGAACTGGCCTGCGATGTTGGCGGGACCTGCTGGGGACCGAACGAGCCGCTGGCCATCATCGACCATCGCCTCCCATCGGAGCGGCAGTTTCCTTCCGCCTCTGCGGCGGTCCTGCACAAAGCGAAACTGATCCGCGAGAAGTTTGCGCCTGTCGACGAGATTGTGTGGCTGGTCACGCACAGCGAGCCGGACTTCGATGCCTTCTGCTCGATGTATCTGGCGCGCTGGCTGATTGCGGACTCCGATCCAGGAATCGATTGGGTGACCCAAGCCCTCGATCCCAATGCGTGGACGAACCCGCCGGGAGCAGGGAAGATCGACTGGCTCGATTTCGACGGCCGCGGCGTTGCCGCGCAGCATCGCTGGGCGTTGTTGCTTGCCTCCTACGCCTCCATGCTGGAGAGCCGCCGCCATATCCCGTGTCCTCGCGAGCGCGCATTGCGCTCCGTCCTGCACGCGGCGCTGAAGCGCGGCCGCGACTATCTGAGTGAGACTAGCGGTGCAACCGAGCTCTTCGAGGAGGTCAGGAGTTGCCTGCAGACACAGCAACTCAATCCCGTGTATGACTCTGTGCTGGAGGGCAGTACGAATTTCGCACCGGAGCTCGCCATGCTCGACCGCGAGGCGCCGGCTTACCAGCGCGACGTTCAGCGTGCGCGTATGTCCCTGGTCTACTTGCCGGAGTCGGAGGCGCCCTCCCCCGATTTTTTTGAGCATCCCAACAAGGTCGTAACTGCCGATGCTTTCACCGAACAACAATTGCTGTTGGCTGCTAGCTTTCGCACGGCAACCGATGCCATCTTCCTGCGTGATCCTGAGTGCAGTCTGTTCCAGGAGTGGGCTCGCGTCGACCTTGAGAACTCAGCCTTGGGAATGGGTTTTGAAATGACGGCGCTCGCCTACTCGAATCGCCGTCCCGAGAGCGCGGCAAATTCCAGCGAATACGTCTTCGCGATCGACCCTATGCGGGCGAGGGGCCGACATCTGTTCACCGTCTGGTCGCGACTGCAGACCGAGGAGTTCGAGGCGCTTGGCGCCCGGCAGCAGATGTTAAGGCCGGAGCTGGCGACCGGCGAGCCGCGTAGCCGCGCGTTGGACAGCTTGCTTTCCGATCCGTGGTCGGGCGGGCAGAGCCGCTCCAGCACCATAGATACTCCCGCCCGCGGCACGCACGTCGGGCCGCCGGGAACAAGGAGCGACCTGCGAGACGACCCGGTGGGCGAGGCGGTTCGTACCGAGCTGGAGGCTCCCGTCTACGCCACCACATCACCGGCGGCCGGTCCTCAATTCACGGTCTTTGATTGTGCGGCCTCACTGAATAACGAGGACGCCCCGCCGCAGGAGTTAGCGTTTAATGCCCCGCTCCGCATGCCCCCGCCTGCTCCGGATTGTTTTCGTTTCTCGACGATTGGTCTGCGCTCAGATGTCCCAATCAGCTCGGATGCGGCTGGTGGGCGCCTGGCGCGACAGGTCGGCGAGAGCCTCTGGCACACACTGCATCCCGAATTGCCGGGTGTGGTGCCGCAGGATTTCGAGGAGCATCTCGTGGTTCGTCCCGACGCGATAGGCGTGTGGGGTGCACGAGGCATTGCCCTTGCGCAGAAGCTCGCTCCGGATTCAACTGACGCGTCTCTCGCCGACAGTGATGAAGTCCGGGCGTTCCGGGCGGTCGTTGCTTTCGCCCGCGACATCGATCAGCTCGCCGCGGAGTGGAAATCGTTTCCCGAATTGCAGCAACGGTATGGGGACAACCGGAGGCCGCCAAAATCCGAGCGGCTGGAGATTGCTTCCGAAGGCGAGACTCTGGCCCGTCGGGCACTTGAGTTGCAGCACATGCTGGCGCTGCCGAACCGGGAGTTGCTGCGCCGCTTTTCGGAAGCAATCGGCTTTGAGCAGTTGGTGTCACGGTTGCGAGAGCTGAATCAGGCGATTGTCGAGCGTCTGGGCCACGATGAGGCGGCCGAGGCAAAGCGCCGGCTGGAGAAACGGAGCAATGAGAGTGCGCAGCTGCGGGGCGAAACGAAGTGGCTTCAGCTGCTTGTTATCGGCTTCATAGCGCTCGCGCTCATAAGGTTCATCTTGCGGAATGTGGAGCTGGGAACAGGCGGCCAGGAGACGCTGGCGTGGTTGGGTGGCCCGCTGGTCTTGGGTTTCGCCGCGTGGCTGCTGCAACCTTGGAGGGTGGCAGGAAGCGGCGCCCGAAAAGATACAACATTCAAATGGATCTGGCCGCTGGCCCTGCTGGTATGGCTGGCGGCGTGGCTGGCTCAGGCGCTGCGGGTTCGATAAGGCGGCGTTTACGCGTAGTCAATCGGATGCATGTCCAGCCAGTGCTGGTCGCGAACCGTGCCCATCTGTCTGGTGGCTGAGCGTGTCATGCTTTCGGTCAGCTCGCGCGTTCTCCATCCGAAACCGGCGAGAAAGCCGAAGGCGCCGCCAAGCAAGCCGCACGCTACCGTTTTCGCAATTCGTCCTCGGCGAGCGGGAAGATAATAGCGCAGCAGACCGGCACAGGCGCCGAGCGTCGCCACTCCCAGCGAGGCGCGCGCAGACTCGGCAAGAACATCCGACAGGGGACGGCCATTCAGGTGGGCTTCACGCCCGCGATTCAGCCCGGATACGCCAGACTTGACCAGTTCCCGCCCATAACGAATTTGTGATTCCAGCGAGTGCTGTGTATTCATACCGTTAGCTCCCTGTCTGCCGCACAGCATTGGTGTGTGACGGTTTAGCGACCTAGCAATAGATTGGCATACCCTGTCACTTGTAATCTGTGCTATACGTCACAAACTGCCCGGTCGGCCTGCATGTCTTTCCAGGCGACCCGGCCAATCCGGCACACCACTGACAACGTATCGATACTTAAGAGATGAACCAGGTAAGTAAAACGACGCGGGAAGCGTTTAGCTTTGTAACTTTTTGTTCTTCACGGCGATCGAATTTCTTGAAACATTGAGCAGAGGTGCAAGATGCCAGACGAGCGGGAGCCTCCCGGGCAGCCGGGTGAAAGTCACGGGCCGGAAGCGGAGTCGGCCCCGGACGGCGGAGCCTCGCGTACTGCAAGCGAGCAGCCCCGGCAACCTGCACATCCCCCGCGCGTAGGGCCGTCGGGGGAGCCGGTGCGCGATCTGCCGCCTGCTGAAAGCAAGCGCATGAACCGCCGCGAGCTGCTGAAGCTGGCCCCGGTCATCGTGCTCGGGGCCTTTGCCATTCCTAAGTGGCAGCAGCCGCTGCTAAACGAGGGTTATGCCTTCGGCGACTGGGCATCCGGCAAGCTCTTTGGCCGCCATCGCCTGGCCCGCACCTTCAGCGACCATGAGGTGGCCCCGCTCGAGCGCTTTCCCTACAACTATTACGATGTCCTGTATCCCGATATCGACTTTAGCACCTGGACGCTGACCGTTGAGGGCCTGGTGCAGCGTCCCGGCGACTACAAGCTCCAGCAGATTCAGGCGTTCCCCAAAATCGTTCAGAATACGCGCCACGTCTGCGTCGAAGGCTGGGACGTGATAGGAAACTTCGGCGGCGCGCGGGCCTCCGATTTTCTGCGGGCCATCGGCGCCGACCTCACGGCGCGTTACCTGGAAGTAGAGTGTCTGGACCAATATTACGAGTCCATCGACATGGAGACGATCCTGCATCCGCAGACGCTGTTGTGTTACGAAATGTACGGCCAACCGCTGCCACCCGGTCACGGCGCGCCGTTGCGTCTGCAGATGCCCACCAAGCTCGGTTACAAGCAAGCCAAGTACCTGGACACAATCCGAGTGACAAACGTGCTGAAGGATGGCCGACAGGGCTATTGGGAAGACCAGGGCTATGACTGGTATGGGGGATTGTGAAAACTATGGCGTCCACCGCGAATGCAATCGATCGAAAGCAGGCGCAGCCAGTCACGATGGTGTACGAGCACCCGTTCATCGTGCGCTTCGCCCATTGGGTGAATGCCGTTGCCCTGCTGGTGATGATCGGCAGCGGGCTGCAGGTATTTGTTGCATTTCCTAGCTTTGGGCCGAAGATTCCGCAAAAGAATTTCTTCGTTCCGCCGAAGGCAATCACCTTGGGCGGCTGGCTCGGCGGCTCCCTGCAATGGCACTTTACTTTCATGTGGTTCTTCATGGGTAGCGGGCTGCTGTACGTGATTTACCAGGTTGTCAGCGGACACTGGCGGCAAGTGCTGTTCCTGCCGCACGACATCAAAGGCGTATGGCCGATGGCGAAGCACTATTTCTTCTTCGGCAAGAAGCCGCCCGTGAAGGCCGCTTACAATTCCCTGCAAAAACTCGCCTATACTTCAACATTATTTTTCGGCGTGCTATCCACCCTCACCGGCCTGGTGCTGTGGAAACCGGTTCAGTTCTGGTGGCTGATGCTGCTCTTCGGCGGCTTCCGGCTCACCCGCATCTGGCACTTCATCTCGATGTGCGGATTCGTGGCGTTTATTCCCGGCCACCTGATCATGGTGGCGCTGCATGGTTGGAACAACTTCTACTCGATGATTACAGGATGGAAGCGCGAGCCGGAGTACCTCGACTGACGGCCCGGGTTAGCCCAAGGTAAGGGCGAACGTGGGCCACCATCAATCGACAGCCGAGAAGCGAGACTCGACTGACAACCAATAACCCCCTCCGTTGCGCGCCGTCACGCGCCTGCTTTATCGTAGATGGTTTGCCTGACGCGCCCATGACTGACCATCCCCGTACCGCTGCCGTGTTCGAAACTAAAGTCAAGCCTGACTCACCTCGCTTCGAGCGCAACCAGAAAGCCGTTGCCGAACTGGTCGCGCAGCTGCGCAATGAACAGGAGATCATCGCGCAGGGAGGCGGGGAGAAGGCGACCGAGTCGCAACACAAGAAAGGACGGCTGACCGCGCGTGAGCGCATCGCGCTGCTCATCGATCCAGGGACGGAGTTCTTCGAACTCGGCATTTACACGGCTTGGGGCATGTACGAGGAGTGGGGGGGCGCCCCATGCGCAGGCGTGGTCACCGGACTGGCGCGCGTGCAGGGCCGCCTGGTCATGCTCATCGTGAATGACGCCACCGTAAAAGCCGGCGCGTTCTTCCCCATGACCGCGAAGAAGGTCATTCGGGTCCAGAACATCTCTATCGAAAACCGCATCCCGACGATCTATCTGGTCGATTCCGCTGGAGTTTTTCTGCCGCTGCAGGAAGATGTTTTCCCGGACACTGATGACTTCGGCCGGGTCTTCCGCAATAACGCGGTAATGTCGGCGATGGGTGTTCCGCAGATCGCAGCCATCATGGGCATGTGCGTCGCGGGAGGCGCCTATCTGCCGCTGATGTGCGACCACATCCTCATGACCGAGGGCAGCGGGTTGTTCCTGGCCGGACCTGCGCTGGTGCAGGCGGCGATCGGCGCAAAGTATTCCGCCGAGGAGCTTGGCGGCGCGAAGATGCATTCGCAGATCAGCGGCACCGTCGATTTCCGTGAGCCCGACGACGAGTCCTGCATCGCGCGCATTCGCAAGCTGGTGGACAAGATGGGCAGCCGTCCTCCCGGCATCTTCGACCGCAAGCCGGCCGAAGACCCGCGCTATCCTGCCGAAGAAATCTACGGCATCTTCGACAGCGATCCCGCGCGCCAGTACAACATGAAGGAGATCATCGCCCGGATCGTCGACGACAGCGACTTCGGCGAATACAAGGGCGAATACGGCGAGACGGTGCTGTGCGGCTACGCGCGCATCGGCGGTTTCGCTGTCGGAATTGTCGCCAACCAGAAAACGCACGTGCAGCAGACCGATCCCGCCGGCAACAAACGTATTGAATTTGGCGGCGTGATCTACACCGAGTCGGCGGAGAAGGCGGCGCGCTTCATCATGGACTGCAATCAGAACCTGGTGCCGCTGCTCTTCCTGCATGACGTCAACGGCTTCATGGTGGGACGCGACGCTGAGTGGAGCGGCATCATACGCGCCGGGGCCAAAATGGTGAATGCCGTCTCCAATTCGGTGGTGCCGAAGATCGCGGTGATCGTCGGCGGCTCCTTCGGCGCCGGTCACTATGCCATGTGCGGCAAAGCCTACGATCCCCGCTTCGTCTTTGCCTGGCCGACGGCGAAATACGCGGTCATGAGCGGCGCCTCGGCCGCGAACACCCTGGTCGAGATCAAGATCAAGCAACTGGAACGTGGCGGCAAGAAGCTGAGCGAGGAAGAGAAGAAGAAGCTCTACGACGAAGTGAAGGCCACCTACGACGAGCAGATGGACCCCCGATACGGCGCCGCCCGGCTGTGGATCGACAAGATCATCGATCCAGCCGAGACGCGCCAGGCCATCATCACGGCGCTCGAAGCTGCCTCGCTCAATCCCGACGTGCCGAAATTCAGCGTCGGCGTCCTTCAGACGTAAGTGCGAACACTGGGTAGCGATGAAAGGGCACGGCTTCAGCCGTGCCGACAGGGCGGCGTAGAACAGGTGCCCATCGCAGCCTGCCTTAAGTAGACAAATTGCGCTTGAATTCTGCTACCGCAAGCCACTTGTCCTGTTGGCAGGCGTAGAACAACTATGAAGATATCCGTGGTCTCTTAAGAGACCTACTCTCCTACAAGAAAGTGAAGAGCTGTCAATTCCAGCCTACGAGATTTTGTAGCTGCTTCGTTCAAAACCTGCGCATGCGGTAATGCGGACAATCATTTAGCAGCGCCGTGGTTTGGTGAGAGAAGTGCGACTGAGCAGCGCAATTCCGTCCGGAAGTTCGGATCCTGGGGTGAATCGCTGTGCCACACGGAGTGGTTGGCGTAGCGCGACGTCTCGTCTCTTCGGCTCTGGGGGACTCATGCCTAACCCCCGTTCACAATCCTGTCTTCATTCTCCGCATTTGTCCGTTGGTAGAAGCTACCGCTGTCGCTCGCGGCGAGAACGCTGCGAAGGTCGTCAGCGGTCATTCACAATACCGCCTCCCCAAGAGGCCTAGCGCTTTCGGGGGCGGCCGGCCATTCGCCCTCGCGTTTCGCGGAAAAGGAGAACGTGCATGACGGGTTCGATTGCTTTTCGCAAAAAAGGTGCGCTCCCCCTGCTGGCGGCACTGGCGATAGCTCTCCTGCTGCCCTCCCTGCTCTCGGGTCAAGCCACGATTTCCACCGGTAATATCAACGGCACAGTCACCGACCCCAGTGGTGCCGCGGTATCTGGTGCGAAGGTGACAATTACGCGCGTTGACACAGGTGTACAAACCAATCTAGTCACCAACGCCAGTGGCTTTTACAACTCGGGCTCAATCACTCCGGGCGTGTATTCGGTCAAAGTTGTAGCTAAGGGTTTTGAGACAAATGAAAGCCAGGTTGCCGCCAGGATCGGCAACAACACCGTCGCCGACTTCAAACTGAAGGTCGGCTCGGAATCCACCACGGTGAGCGTCGAAGCCACAGCGGCGGGCGTTAACACCGAACAATCCTCAGTACAGGGAGTGCTCACCGCCGGTCAAATTGAAGCTTTGCCCGTTAACGGGCGCAACTTCCTCGACCTGGCGCAGCTCGAGCCCGGCGTGCAAATTCAGGACGGAACCAACTTCGATCCCACCAAGATCGGCTACCAGTCGATCTCGATCGGGGGACGCTTCGGCCGCACCGCTCGCATCCAGGTGGATGGTACGGATATCTCGGATGAGACGGTCGGCACGACCACCGGCAATATCAACGCCAGCGCCATCCAGGAGTTCCAGATCGCACAGTCCACTATGGACCTGTCCAACGACCTGAGTTCCTCGGGTGTGGTCAATGTCTCCACGAAATCGGGCACCAATACTATCCACGGCAGCGCCTACGAGTACTACCGCACCAGCAGCACCAATGCGTCGCTGCCTAAGCCGGATGGCTTCCCCGATCCCAACTATCACCGCAACCAGTACGGCGGCACCCTGGGTGGAGCGTTCATCAAAGACAAGCTGTTCTACTTTGCCGAAGGCGATGCCACCTACCAGAACCTGTTCGTACCCGTGGTCTACGCTTCACCCTTCCAGAACTTTGGCGGCGGCTTCAATTCGCCGTACAAGAACCCCAACGCGCTGGGCCGGCTCGACTACAATGCACCGCACAACGTGAAGCTGTTCTTCCGTTACAGCTATTCGCAGATTCAAGCGGTAGGCACGTTCTTCTCCGATAGCCTCCAGGCCTACGAGTCGAAGAACTACAGCCGCCAGTTCGTGGGCGGAGCCGACTTTACCACCGGTGAATTCACGCACAGCTTCCGCTTCAGCTATCTCAAGTTCCAGAACCAGATTGTGGATGGCACCATCGGCAGCGGCCTGCCGCTTTCGGACTTCCCCGGCGGCGGCCTCTTCGACAACATTGAGGTTGTAAACGGGCCTTCCACCGGTCCGAACCTGCTGGCCCCGCAAAGTACGCCCCAGAGCGACAAACAAATCAAGTACGACGGGTCGCGTACCCTGGGCAAGCACATTCTGCGCTACGGCGTGGACTTTAACCATATCCAAGGTGGCGGTTTTGCCAGCTTCTTTAAGCTGGCGCCGCAGATCGTCACCAACCAGAACGAATTCGGATTCAGCGATCAGGCGTTTGCGGCGTCGGGACCGTTTCCTGGCGGCGCTTCGAACCCGCTGAACTATCCCGTGGAGACCGTAGTAATCGGCAACGGCCAAGGCTTTTCTACTCAGCAGCCGGCATTTGGATTCCCGGCCGGCGGCCTCGGCCCCGACAACCGTCTCGGCCTCTACATCGCCGACACTTGGAAACTGCGGCCGAACTTTACCGTGAACGTCGGGCTTCGCTATGACCGCGACACCGGCCGAACGGATAGCGATCTTCCAGGCCTCTCATTCCTGAACAATCTGGTTCCCGGCTACCCGAATCTCGGAGCGCCAATACCGAACCCCAACAAGAACTTCGCGCCGAACCTTGGCATTGCGTGGGATCCCTGGAGCAACGGCAAGACAGCGATTCGCGCCGGCATCGGCCTGTATTACGAGAACGTGATCTTCAACAACGTGTTGTTTGATCGGCCACTACGTCTGCCAACCGGTGCATTCCTGCAGACGCCATTGGCGTGCGACAGCGGACAGCCGCAGACCATTCCCGGCGTGCCGCTGCTGGCGGGTGCGGCGCAGTGCGGAACGCCCGATATGCCAATCCGCATCGGCGATGCGGGCGCGGCGATTGCTCAATTCCAGCAGCAGTATCAGGCGCTGTCTCCATTCAGCCTCACCAACCCCAATCCCAACTATCTGGCGAACTTTATCAGTGGCGGCGCAAATTTCCCCGCGGGCTTGTTCGCGCCGGATTACAAGACTCCTCGCTCAACCCAGATCAACGTAGGCATCCAGCGCGAGCTTAGTCCAGGCATGGTGATCAGTGTGGATTACGTTCGCAATGTGACTACTGCGCTGCCCTTGGGTATTGATGTGAATCACACCGGGGACGCTCGCTTTTTCAACCGCGCTGGCGCTTTGTCAGCGATCTCCGCCACTACCATGGCGTTCGGCTGCGGCGGTGGCACAAACCAGGCGGCGATCGGTTGCGCGATTGCCAACGGGGCAACGCTCAACTCGTTCGCCACGAATGGCCTGGATTCGCAGGGCGACTTCGGCGGGACCTGTCCGCCTCCGGGCTGCGCCTTCGGTGGTTTGAATCCGAATGCACCGTCCATGCCCTTTCTCGAGCCCGCCGGAATATCCAAGTACAACGCCTTGGACGTTAAGCTGACCTACCAAAAGAGCGACCCCTTCAAGGGGTTGCACAGCCTTAACGCTCAGGTGGCGTACTCGTATTCGTCGTTCAAGAACTCCGGCGGCGGTTCGGGCATCAGCGGTGTTCTCGGCGGCGTTTCCAACAGCGACCAGGACTTCATCGTCCCCTCGCTGGACAACAACAATCCCAACCGGTACTTCGGCCCATCGTTGCTGGATCGCCCCAACCAGTTGTCGTTTGGCGTTGTCGGCAACGTGCCCTGGAATTTCCAGGTCTCCTTCATCGGACACTTCTACCAAGGCTTGTCCCTGCCGGTTGAAGTTCCGGGAACCGGCCCGGGAGCGATCTTCCAGACAGACTTTACCGGTGACGGTACGGTGCAGGATCCGCTTCCCGGAACCTACAACGGTTCGTTCGGCAGACAGTTTAATGCCGGTTCCATTAACAACGTGATCAATGCGTATAACAGTCAATACGCCAATCAGCCGACGCCGGCCGGCAATGTGCTGGTACAACAGGGATTGTTTACCGTTCCCCAGCTACAGGCGCTGGGCGCGGTAGCCCCCATAGTGCCAACGGCGCCTCCTGGCCAGGTTAACCTCGGCAACCTGCGGGACTTCGACCTGAAGATGGGCTGGACCTACAAGTGGGAAAGGGCAAGCCACACCATTGCCTTCAATCCCAGCGTCGGCTTTTTTAACCTGTTCAACTTCGCCAACTTCGACCTGCCGCCGAATGCGCTTTCTGGAGGACTTACCGGTACGCCGGGTTCGGTCAATGGCACAGACGCGGCCAATCGCATCACGAACCGCGTTGGAGCTGGAACGGGCGTCTTCAATTTGGGCGCGCCGCGGGCGATGGAGTTCGGCATGCAGATCACCTTCTGACGCAGACTGTTTTGCGTAGACGAACTTTTGTGAAAGGGCGCTCCCGAGGGCGCCCTCTTTTTATTTGCGCGTGACCCGGAAATTTTGATCGCAGACGGCCAGTCGCGGTGAAAGGTGTGCCCAGAGCGCGACCAGCCGTTATAGCAGTTGGGCTATCGAGTCGATGGGTGCCACAGGCACCTTCGGTGGAGGCTCAAGGTCGCAGCAAGGCTTGGGCGGAATTAGTGGGCGTAAGGAACCATTGCCGCCCCCAGAATCTTCATGCTGGCTGGGTCTTGCACCAAGACGACGATCTTCAATTCGGCTGCGTCCCAGCCGGCGTGCGGGGTGGCATTGACATTGGCCTCGAATGCGCCTTTATCGACTGCTCCTATTTCGCGTAATTGCCGGACGACAGCGGCATGATTCAGCGTCCGCCCGCCATTCTCCCCGGCTTCAACTGACGTGCTGAGGCCGTCTTCCGTTACCGCCAGCAGAACGGTGCTGTGCTCCGTAGAGGACGATTGCACGCTGATATGAAGCCGATTGTTGCTGTCCCAGCGCAGCGTCACCTGCGCGGGCTTCGGATCTTTCGCCGCAGCCGCGATATTTCGTCGCGCTACGGATGCGTCACTGCCCACGAACTCTGTGCTGCCGTCGATCACCATTTGCGGCGTGTACACGGAGCTGTGCAACGCGCGACCATAGTCGCTCTGCCGCTGGCTGAATTGCGCCGAGGAAAACCGGTCTGTCCACCCGATGTAGTTCCAGTAGTCCACGTGCTCGCCCAGCAGCACCAGTTCCGTTCCCGCGCCAGCGTGTTGTTGGCTAAGCTTCATGAGCAGAGCATCGGCGGGAGGGCAACTGGAGCATCCTTCTGAGGTGAACAACTCGACCACTACCGGCGTCTGCGCGAAGGCGAACGAGGACAACGCGACAGCACCGAAGAACACGAGCAGGCGAACGAGTTTCTTCATTGTAAGGATAAGATTCGTGGCGCGCGGATTTGTTTCAGGCTATGCAATTTCGCCCGGGTCAGCTACCTTCTTCGCAAGCGCATCGCGGAGGTAAGTTGAGTGTGGCGTTCCAATTTTGCGGCCCCAGCGCCGGACCCGCTACGGCCGCCCGGCACGCTGCGCGATGACCAGCGCGAGCAAAGCCGCATCGACGGCGAACACATTGCTGACGAAGTTCACGGAGTCGTTGCCAATCTTCCCGGCATTCTCCCACGTCGCGCCCAGCACGCTGTCGAAAAACATCCCGCCGATTGCGGCGAAAGCCACGACCAAGGTCCATTGCCACGCGATCACGCCACAGCTGGCGCTGATCCAGGAAACAAGGCAGGCGGCGACACATCCGCTGATAGTCCCTTTAATGCTGACGGCGCCATTGGTTCCGATGGGGACGTCGCTAAAGTCGGTGATCAAGTAAGCGCGGCGCGCCGTCCCCTGTCCGATCTCGCTGGACACGGTGTCGGCAGCCGCCTCGGCAAGGCCCGCCACCGCCCCGGCGAGCAACAACTCGCGCAGCCCAGCGAACCAGATTATCGGCACCGCGCACATCGCTGCCGGCGCAAGGTTCGCCAGGATCTGGGAAGCGGTGCGTCCGTGTCGCCGTTCCGCCACACCCAGACGCTGTTTGCGCGCATAACCCCATCGTGTCGACGCCAGCGTCAGCAGAAAGACAATGGCCAGCGGAACGAATCCCACCAGGCCCGCGGCTGCCATAAGGATGAACGCGATCAGGACGCCAGCCATCGCTCCGCCGTCGGTGACCGCGCCCAGGGCGCGGGCCACAATCGCAAAACTGATCGCAATCACTACGGCAGGCAGGCCTCTGGAATGAATGAATTCGGTCACGTTCACGCTGGGATCAAGTATCGCATGCTGGCATTCGCTGTTCGCCAGAGCGTGAACGAGGTTACGATGGCTGCACCTGCAATGCAGCAAACATCAGCACACGAAGCATCCCATCTAGTACGGCCTTGCGGTCGCGGCTCTGGCGAATGGCGAATGGCGAACAGCGACTCGCGACTAGCCCCGCGCTTCAGTCGCCCGGCGAATAACTCTTGACGAGAGTTGCTGGCGCGCCGGATTATAAGGTGCCTGCATTTGCACCAGACTTAGTGCACAAGAGGATGGACTATGGCTTCTTCCGTGTGGTCTGGCTATCTGACCTTCGGACTCATCTCCATGCCGGTACGCCTTTTCTCCGGCGCGCGCGGTAACCACATTTCGTTCCACATGCTGCACCGCGACGACAACACGCGTATCAAGCAGCAGCTCTGGTGCCCGCACGACGAGCGGGTCGTGGAGCGCAACGAGATCGTGAAGGGCTACGAATACCGCAAGGGCGAATACGTCATCATCGAGCCGGAAGAGATCAAGAAGATCGAGCCCAAGACCGCCAAGGCAATGGAGATCCTCGAGTTCGTCAAGGCCGATGAAGTCGATCCCATCTACTTCGAGTCGTCCTATTACGTGACGCCCGAGGAAGCCGGCCGACGCCCCTACGCGCTGCTCTGCCAGGCGCTGCAGGAGACCAACTACGTCGCCATCGCCAAATTGACCATGCATAACCGCGAGTACACGGTATTCTTGCGGCCGTACAAGGGTGGCATGATGCTGCACACCATGTACTACAAAGAGGAAGTGCGGGAGCTGGACAACTTCGGCCGTCCCGACGTCGAGTTGAAAGACGCCGAGGTGAAGGTGGCCCACCAGCTGATTGAGGCACTAGCGGGCGACTTCGAGCCGGAAAAGTATCATGACACCTTCGAAGAAAACCTCAAGACCCTCATCAAGGCACGGCTGGAGGGCGAGGAGGTCACGCCGGTCGAGAAGCCCAAGAAGATGGCCCCGGTTGTCGACCTGATGGCGGCCCTCAAGGAGAGCCTGGCGCAGTTGCCGAAGAAACCGCCACAACGGGTGGAGGCAGTGCAGCGCGCCTCCGAGGTGAAGGCGGTAGCGAAAAAAGCCAAGACCTCGCGCCGTAAGAATGCGGCCTGACAGCGCCGGAATCACGGCGGTAGGCAAGAGATGCGCGAGGTTATGGATAGCGCGTTCCCTTCGTTGACTGAAGCTCGGGAGCGTTGTGCTGGTGGTCCACGTCCCCGCGAATGTCTAAATCCTTCCGTGTCCCCGACCATGAAAACTACGCCCCGCCCCAAGCTGATCTACGTTTCCGTGCTGGAGAGCGATCCCATGCGAGTGGTGGGCCTGCAAGCGGTCCTGGCCTCGGATCCCTACATGAAGGTCCGTGCCGGAACCATTGAGAGCGTACTGACCAGCCGTCACGAAGAACTGGTGCTGATGACAACCGACCGCGGACCGTCGTTCAGCACCGCCATGACCGCCTTGAAGGCGATGCGTCCTGGCGTTCGAATTTTAGTCACGGGTCCCGGGAGGCGCGATGAAGACATTTTGCGTGCTGTCGCAGCCGGAGCCAAAGGCTATGTTCCGCAGGAAGCATCCTCGGAGATTCTGAAGCGAGCCATTCGCGAGGTCGCATCCGGCTCCGTCTGGATCCCAAGACGCGTCGTCGCCGCTTACATCGAGCGCTCCACCGCCCAACGCATTCCTCCGCTTCTGGCGCCGCGTATCAGTCCACGCGAGCGGGAGGTGTTGCGCCTGATCGTCAGCGGCTGCTCCAATCGCGAGATCGGCGAGGAGTTAGGAATTATCGAGCAGACCGTTAAGGCGCATGTGGCGCAATTGCTACGCAAAATCGGCGTCCCGAACCGCACCGCCCTCTCAGTCCACGCGATCACTAAGTCCCTGGTGGCAACGATGGAATGACGCCGCGGAGCCCAGCGGATCAGGTTACTAAAGTTCAATTACCCTACCCCCTACTTTGGTTATCTTGCGGTGAAAAGGTGCCGGTTGCATACTGCATTCACCTACCACAGAACCTGGGAGACAGGGCTGAGAAGAGGTTACGAGGGTCTCCTCTCTTCAGCCCTTATTTCTTTGGGAAACAAGTTGTTAGTTCCTGCTTCTAATCGCTTCCTTGTTCACATCGGCATATCCTTCATAACCGCGAGTCCTAATCACGAAACTCGATGCCGCTTCAGCCCGTATCGGGACCGTCGCCGACCGGCGCCAAATCCCCCCGACACTAAAGAGTAACCGGCTGCGCGCTTTCTTGGCTCTCGCTACACCATCAAACGCTCTAAGATGAGCTTGGTCGGCGGCCGTTCAGCGGCCTTGCCCCAACTGGAGTAGCACGATGAAGAAGACTTTCGCAACAGCAGTAGTTTTGTTGGCCGCAGTTGCAGCGGTGAACGCATCGGAGCGGCGCGACAATGCCATCGACCGCCTTCAGACGGCGAGCGTCGTGCTCGATCAGATAATGTCTGCCCCGGACAGCGCGATTCCCGACAGCATCATGTCGGGCGCGAAGTGTATCGCCATCATGCCCTCTATGCTTAAGGGCGGCTTTATCGTCGCTGCCAACTATGGCAAGGGTGTGGCGACCTGCCGCACCGACAAGGGTTGGAGCGCTCCCGCGTTCTTCAAGCTGACAGGCGGCAGCTTCGGCTTCCAGGCCGGCGGCCAGGCCTCCGATCTGGTGCTGATCATCCGCACCGATGACGGGATGCAACATCTGCTACAGAGCAAATTCAAACTGGGCGCCGACGCCTCGGCAGCCGCTGGACCGGTCGGGCGCGATGCGCAGGCCGCAACCGATCTCACCATGCGCGCTCAGGTGCTGACCTATTCGCGCTCGCGCGGACTGTTCCTCGGCGTGTCGTTGAACGGCGGAGTCATCAACCAGGATGATGCGGACACGCGGGCGTTCTATGGCAAGGACTGGACCTATCGCACTGTGCTGAACGGCCAGGTTGCGACCCCCAAAGATGCCGAAGTGCTGTTGCACACGGTCGAGAAATACGCGCCGACCCCGCGGATCCATGCCCCGGCAAGCGTTCCTTCGGCGTCGGTGACAATGCCAACTGAATCCGGCCCGGCGACGACAGATTCCATAGACCGGCACCGGCCCACCGAGCCGGTTGAAGCTGTGGTGCCACCTGAGCCTGCCGGCGGAAATGTGCCGGCGAGCCCGGCGACAAACTCCACAGAACTTCGATAAGTAACTCATTAGCTTTCACCGGCCGCATCTCTCATTTTCCGAGATGCGGCCGGAACTTTTTGCGCCTCACATTGCCGGAAAACGCCTTGCTACGATTCTGCTAGCCGGCGGCGAGGGTGTTCCTGAATGCTCCGGGAAGAAGTCATGAGATAGGCGTCGGGGGAAGGTTCATAATTGCCTCGGGTTGCATCTCATCCAGCCAGATATGCGCGTTCGAGTTCTCGCGATAGTTGTTGTCATCCTCAGCACTCTGCCGTGTGCGGCGCAAGAGGCGGCAGAGACCGTCACCATTGACGCCGCGGCGCCGGCTCACCCTTTTCCACATTTTTGGGAGCAGATGTTCGGCTCCGGGCGCGCCGTACTCAGCTTGCGCGAATCGTATCGCCGCGACCTGCGGTCTGTCCGGCAGATCACCGGGTTCCAATACGTTCGCTTCCATGCCATTCTCGACGACGATGTCGGGATTTACGATGAGGACAAGCAGGGCCGGCCCATCTACAACTTCTCCTACGTCGACCAGATCTACGACGGATTATTGGCGGCCGGCGTGAAGCCTTTCGTCGAGCTCAGCTTCATGTCTTACAAGCTGGCCGCCCGCCAGGACCTGCAATCCTTCTGGTACCACCCGAACGTCTCGCCTCCGAAGGATTACGCGAAATGGGATGACTTGATCACGCAGCTCACAAAACACCTGGTTGAGCGCTACGGGATAGACGAGGTTGCGAAGTGGTATTTCGAGGTCTGGAACGAACCCAACCTCGATTTCTGGAGCGGTACGCCGCGTCAGCAGACATATTTCGAGCTCTACGACCATACCGCGCGCGATATTAAGAATGTAGCGCCGTCGTTGCGGGTAGGCGGGCCGGCGACTGCGCAGGCCGCCTGGGTTGGGGACATGATTCGGCATGCCGAACAAGCTCATGTGCCTCTGGACTTCGTTTCAACGCACGTCTACGGCAACGACAAGGCGAGCGATGTCTTCCATACCAGCGAAAACATTCCTCGCGACCAGATGGTGTGCCGCGCCGTGAAGAAGGTCCACGATGAGATTAAAGCTTCCTCGCGTCCCCAGTTGCCGCTGATCTGGAGCGAGTACAACGCTGCCTACGACAATCAGGTCGATGTCACCGATTCCGTCTACATGGGCCCGTGGCTGGCGACCACCATCGCCCAGTGCGACGGCCTTACCGGGATGATGTCCTACTGGACCTTCTCCGATGTCTTCGAAGAACAAGGGGTGGTAAAGACTCCCTTCTACGGCGGCTTCGGACTACTGGCGGCGGGCAATGTGCCAAAGCCGTCGTTTTATGCGATGGAGTTGTTGCATCGGCTGGGCGACCAGCGCATCGACAATCCCAGTTCTGATGTACTGGTTACGAAGACCGACACTGGGACGCTGCAGATTGCCGTATGGAACCTGGTCAATCCCGGGTCAACCGGCGCTGCCAAGAGCGTTAAGATGCACTTTAAAGGCGTTCCACCGGACGCACACGTCGCCATTCAGCGCCTCGACGCGGACCACGGCAATACCCTCGGTTTGTGGCAGAAGATGGGTAGTCCCCGTTATCCCACACAGGGCCAACTCGAGGAATTGCGCGAGCAATCGCGCCTGGCTGGTAGCGACTTCGAGGACCTGCTTAATGGTGACTTGACGCTGGAGCTTCCAGTGAACGGATTGGCGGTATTGCAGGTCAGATAGCAGTTTTTTCGCCAAGCCGCTAGACGGAACCAACCAGCGTGAGCGAGCGCCACAAAGCAAGGGGCCTCACACGGTCGTGTTGGGCCGGGTGAGGCCATTCGCGCCGGCAGGTCTTACGCGGTGACTTCGGGCTTTGCCGTTGGTGTGGCAAAGCGAATAGCCTTCGCCTGAAGGATGGTTTCGATGCCGCGCAGTGCTTCTAATACCTTCTCGGGAATCTCGCCATCCACCTGCACCACAGCCACCGCCTTTGAGTCGGGACCACGGCCTAGCGAGAAGTTCGCAATATTGACATTTTGCTGGCCCAGCGCTGTCCCCACGCGGCCCACCACTCCGGGCACGTCGAGATTGCGAAGGTAGATCATATTGCCTTGCAGCGGCGCCTCGACGTGGATGCCGTCGATTTCCAGAAGCCGAGGCAGGCCGTCAGGCAAAACGCATCCGGCAACCGTGTTTTCGTGCGGTTGTTGTGACGCCGGCGCACCTGCGGATGGATGACCGCCCATGAAGCTCATGCGCACCACGTTGGCAGCCGCTCCGCCATCCCGCGCCTGCTTGTGCTCGGTGATGCGGATGCCGCGCTCCTCCGCCGCAGACGCCGCATTGACTAGATTGGCCCGTTCATGCGCATGGGCGAGCTGGTTGAGCGCGCCGGCCACAGCGGCATTGCGGATGAGCGCCGTCTTCCATTCAGCAATCTCGCCGGTATAGGTGAGGCACATCTCCTCCACGCCGCCTTCGCAGGACTGCGCCAAGAAGGTCCCTAGCCGCTCCGCCAACGCGATGTAGGGCAGCATCGGCTGGTACTCCTCTTCGCTGATCGAGGGCACGTTGACCGCATTCTGGATGACGCCCTTGGTCAGGTACTCGCGGACTTGCAGCGCAATCTGCACGCCCACCGCCTCCTGGGCCTCGTTGGTCGAGCCGGCAATGTGCGGCGTAAGCAGCACGTTGGGCAGCATCATCAGCGGCGAGTCTTTCAGCGGCTCATGATGATAGACATCAAGAGCGGCGCCCCCAAGCTGGCCCGATTGCAGGGCGTCGATCACCGCCTGCTCATTCAGCAGCTCGCCACGCGCGCAGTTCACCAGCCGCGCCCCTTTCTTCATCTTGCGAATAGTATCGGCGTTGATCATCCCCTGTGTCTGCGGGGTCAGGCCGACGTGTAAGGTGATGTAGTCTGACTGGGCATAGAGTTCGTCGAGCGGAGCCAGCGTGACGTTCAACTGCTGCGCCAGGCTGGGCGTAACGTAGGGATCGTGGGCGACGACCTTCATGCCGAAAGCCAGGGCGCGCCGCGATACCTCGACACCTACCCGGCCCAGCCCCACGATACCGAGCGTCTTGCCACGCAGTTCGGTACCCTGCAGCGATTTCTTCTCCCACTTGCCGGCGGTCATGGTGGCGTGGGCGCGCGGTATGTAGCGGGCCAACGACAGCATTAGCGCGAATGTGTGCTCGGCGACGGCGACGGCGTTGCCGCCAGGTGTGTTCATCACCACGATGCCGCGCTTGGTGGCCGCCTCCAGGTCTACGTTGTCGACACCTACGCCGGCACGGCCGATGACGTGCAGCTTCGGTGATTTCTCCATCAAAGCCGCGTCCACGAAGGTCGCCGAGCGCACGATGATGGCGTCAGCGTTGGCCAGTTCGGCCGCCAAGTGCTCCTTGTCGGGAGAAACAATAGTCCAATCGGGATGCTCCGCGAACACTTTGAGCGCTGAGGGAGAAACTTTATCAGCAATGACGACTTTCATACTCGCACCGCCTCGGCGAATTGCCCTGCAAATGCCTCCTGCACCGCGCGCACGCCGGCGCCGATCTCGATGTGGTGGTTGGGCGCGACCTTCTGCAGCACATGCTCCAGCGCCCCAATGACGCCAATCGCGTCGAGATAGTCGTAGTAGCCAAGGTGCGCGATGCGGAAGAGCTTGCCTTTCATCTCGCCTTGGCCGTTGGCAACCACCATGGCGAAGCGCTCGCGGAATTCCTTCACGATCGCGCCGGAATCCACGCCCTTGGGCGCCAGAACCGCCGTCACAGCCGCCGCCGGGCAGGTCGGCGCAAACAGCCCGAGTCCCAGCGCCTGCACGCCCGCGCGCACCATCGCCGCCGAGGTCTCGGCATTGTGAATGAGTGCGTCTCGCCCATCGGCCAGATTGCCATGACCGCCCTGGCGAATGAAGTCGAGCGCGGCCGATAAGCCGCAGATCAGAGCGACCGCCGGAGTAAAGGCCGACTCGCCCTTCACCTGCGATTTGCGCTCCTTGCGCAGATCAAAGTAGAAGCGCGGCTGGCCGGCGGTTTCCATCCGCTGCCAGGCTCGCTCGCTCACGCTGAGATACGCCAGGCCGGGAGGAATCATTACCGCTTTTTGCGAGCCGCCGATAAGAATGTCGATCCCCCAGTTGTCGACCTCAAAATGCGTGGTGCCAAGTCCGGTGATGCCGTCGACCACCAGCAGCGTTTCGCTGCCTTTCAGCAGCGAGGCCACAGCTTTCACGTCATGACGTGCCCCGGTCGAGGTTTCTGTCGCCTGCATGTAGAGGACGCGGGCCCCCTCAAGCTTTGCCTGCACCTCGCGCAGATCGAACGTCTCGCCGTACGGCACAGAAACCATCTCGACGTTGCAGTGGAACGCTTTGGCCAGATCGCGCCAGCGCTCGCCGAACTTGCCGGCGCTGAGCACCAGAACCTTCTCACCCGGCGAGGTGAGGTTGGAGACCGCGGCTTCCATGGCTCCCGAACCCGACGAGGCAAGGAGCAGGACGTCATTGTTGGTGCCGATAAAGGTCTTCAGGTCTGCCAGGGTACGGGCGAAGATTTCCTTGAATTCTGCGGTGCGATGATGCATGTCCGCCGCGGCGATGGCGTTCTGCGCGGCGGGAAGGAGCGGAGTAGGACCGGGAGTAAACAGCCGAGTCTTCCGTAGCATAGCGATACCCCTGCTGGAAAATTGCCGGCCTGGAAACGCCGACCCTCCACTATAGAACGCGCGCGAGGGTGAGGCTACCTCAGGTTGGCATCACCTGTGTGGCGTGAGTCACGGCAACGTGTGATGACAGGAGGTAGAGCGGCGGACCTACAGGTGTGCGTCTCAGCGGAAGGAAGGATTTTCGCGAGGGCGGTTGGTTGCACGCGCCGATGCTGCGCCGATTCGAACCCCCGCCCTGCCGCCTCGATATAATCCACTCATGAGCCTGACCGAACGGGTGCAAAAAGACATGGTCGACGCAATGCGCGCCAAGCAAGAGCTGCGGCTGTCGACCCTGCGCATGATGAAGGCTGCGCTGCAGAACAAGCGCATCGAGAAACGCGCGGACTTGGACGAGAAAGAGGAGCTACAGGTTTTCACAACCATGATCAAGCAGCGCAAGGACTCGATCGAGCAGTTCGAAAAAGGCAACCGGCCGGAGTTGGCGCAGAAGGAAGCTCAGGAGATCGCGATCATCGAAGCCTACATGCCGAAAGCGGTTGGCCAGGACGATATTGACGCGACCGTGCGCGCCGTCATCGCTGAAATGGGCTCTCCCACAATGAAGGACATGGGCGCCGTGATGAAGAATGCGAAGGCGAAGTTCGGCGACGCGCGAGTCGACGGGAAATTGCTTAGCGAGGCAGTGAAGAAGCAGCTGGGCGGCTAGCGGCTGGTATCACGGTGCTAGACTGGCATGTGACGCCTCCAACTCAACATGCCCGCGATGCCGAACGCCGCGGATCTCTCCCCGGCACGCTGTATCTGGTCGGCACCCCAATCGGGAATCTGGAAGACATCACGCTGCGCGCGCTGCGCGTCCTGAAGGAAGTCGATCTCATTGCTTGTGAGGACACCCGTCACACGGCCACGCTGCTGAACCACTATGGCATCGACAGGCCAACCATCAGCTATCACGAGCACAACGAGCTCACGCGTGCTGCGGAACTCATTGTTCACCTCGAAGGGGGAGACAACATCGCCGTAGTCAGCGACGCGGGCATGCCGGGGGTCAGCGATCCCGGATACCGGCTGGTGGCCCTCGCCGTCCGTCATCGTATTCGAGTTGTGCCGGTGCCGGGGGCCTCAGCGTTTCTCTCGGCGCTGGTGGCCAGCGGGCTGCCTACGGATGCCTTTCATTTCGCCGGATTTCTGCCGGCAAAGGAGGGCGGCCGGCGCACAACGCTGGAGAGCATCCTGCATTCTGCTCGCACCGAAGTCTTCTACGAGGCGCCGCACCGCATACTTGAAACTCTGCACGACATCGTCGAGGCGCTCGGAGGGATGAGGCACGTCGTCGTTGCCCGCGAGGTGACGAAGCTCCACGAGGAGTTTCTGCGCGGCCGCGCCGACGCGGTGCTGGCCGAGTTGGAAACACGAGGAGAGATCAAAGGCGAAATCACGCTGCTCATCGGGAAAGCTGACGAGAGGCCCCAGGCGCTACTCCCCGAGAAGACCATCGGGCAGCGCATCGGGGAACTGCAGCGCGATAATCTCGATGAGAAGGCCGCTCTCAAGCAGGCCGCGAAAGAGTTCGGCCTGTCCCGGAGTGAGGCATATCGCGAGTGGCAGCGAGCGAAGCGATCGCTCGGGTCCCCGTCATAGTGCACCAAACACAGGGAAGTTAGCAGATGGTATGTTGCCGCTCTCGTGGGTTGACATTCGCCTCGTGGTGCACAACAATAACGGGCAAGTTGGAACCGTTGGCCGCAATACCTCTCATGGTGGGAGGCGTCGAGATCCGGGCTTGACCTCCTGCGGAACTTGCTATGGCAAAAATTCTTTGTGTGGATGACGAACCCAACATCGTGACCTTGAAGTGTGCCATCCTGGAAGCGGCTGGGCACGAGGTTACCCCTTCAACGTCGGCTCACGATGCCATTGACAAGCTGAGCAGCAACACGTACGACGCGGTTGTGACCGACTGGCGCCTGGGCGATGCCAATGGTCGCTTGATCGTACAGGCCGCCAAGACCCACTCTACAATGCCGGTCGTCGTAGTTTCCGGCTATGTCGCTGAGGCCTTTCAGGCGGCCGAGCCACTCGCCGATCTTTATCTGGAAAAGCCGGTCAACCCGGAAGAGCTGGTCACAATTGTCAACGAGCTGCTGAAGACCAGCGACCATCCCGCGCATTAGGCTGAATCGACGTACATTAGCCCTGCCCGCGTCTGTGAAAATCCAGTGTCACAGCCCGATCTGTCGACATCCGCCAAATTGCGCCACACATCTAAGTCAGGACTAGATAAGTCGGAACCCATCGGGTGGCATTATGTGGCCGTTTGCGACCAAATTCGGGAAGCTCGGGATTTTCAGCTCATTCCTGCCCAACGTGATCGCAGGAGGGGACGGACCAGGGCGTGTCACTCCAATGCACGATATTGAGGTGGGCTCTCTGCTTTGTGCAATCTCCGAACCAGCCATCTTGATCGACGAAGGCGGCACGATTGCGGAGGTAAACCATGCCGCTGAGAATTTACTCCGGCGCTCCCGCCAGCATCTGATCGGCTCGCCGGCAGAAAAGTTACTCACCCAGCTAATGGGCGAACCCTTGGACCGCGCGCAAACTGCCCTGACGAAGGCCATGCGTGGAGGTCATATTCAGGGCCGACGTCAAGCAGTTGATGGGCAGGATGGTGAACCGTTGCTGCTGAAGACTTCCATCAACCCAATTTGCAACACGGCGGGTCACCAGGCGGGCGTACTTTTAACCATCCAGGACCTCACCGAAGTTGACCGTTTGCGCAGTGAGCTGGAACACGGCGAGCGCCATCTGGCGATGGGTGAGATGACGGCTAGCCTGGTGCATGACTTCAGCAATGAGCTCAGCACCATCTCCGAGGCTGTGACTGCGCTGGAAATGGGTCGTAACAGCTCCGAGCACGACCGGGTCGTATTCGGGATCTTGCGCAACGCCGTCCGGCACGGCGGAGAAACCCTGGGCAATATCCGGAAATACCTTTCCGGCAAGGGCAGCGAAGCCTCGCGCGTTGATGTGCGGCAACTGCTCAACGAGGTTCTGGAACTCGCTAATCCCGTTCTCAACACGCATACCCAAATCACCGTGGTTCGCGACACTCATGCTTGTGGTGAGGTCAAGGCGAATAGCGACGAATTACGGCGCGCATTCACAAATCTGGTGCTCAACAGTCTTCAGGCGATGCCCGATCGAGGAACGCTGACCGTATCTTGCCGGCCTCTATCGGGTCGCGTTCTGGTCACGGTGCGTGACACCGGCGGCGGCATCCCACCCGAGGTCCAGAGGAGGCTGTTCTCCTCCTACTTCACTACCAAGGCCAAAGGGACAGGTTTGGGTCTGGCAGGAGCGCGGCGCACGATCGAAGCTGTGGGTGGAGACATACGCTTCGAGACAGCCGCAGGGCGGGGCACGACCTTTTATGTCAGTTTGCCGGTAATCAATGGGACAGGCTGTTGCGTTACCAGTAACTCCTTAGAACGCAACGTTAGTTGATCGCCGACGATGTCCCCTTTGCCGCCGTTACGGACACGCGAGGCCGCGCCGGATGCACCGCGACCGAAGCTGTGGCCTGCGCAAGAATGCGGTGATGCACTACAAACAGCGCCAGCTCCAGACGATCGGAGACGCCGATCTTATCGAAGATGGTCCGCAACGCATTCTTAATGACCTGCTCGGTCGTTGAAAGCTGGCTGGCGATCTCCCGGTTCTTATATCCCTGCACGATTGCGGCGATGATGCGCAGTTCGCGGCCGGTGAGCCGTTTTTGAACACGGGCCCCGACCAGGTCATCGTCAATTTCCACCGCGGCGCAACTAGGCCCTTGCAGGAACGACTGGCCGCGCGACAGCCGCCGTATGGCTTCCACCACCACGTTGCTGCTCGCGGAGCGATAGATCACTCCCTGCACTCCCAGCCGCATGAAGTCGGAGGCGGTTTCCGTGTTGTCACACAGCATCAACACTGCGATCGAACAGCGGCGGGCAATTTCCTGCACCTGCGGGAGCGACGATTGGAAGCTGGAGGCGAGTACCACCACACGCGGGTGCAGCCGCTCCATCGCATTGAGCAGTTGTTCGGGAAATTGCGGTTGTCCGACAATTCGGATGTCTTCTTCTACGGCCAGCACCTTGGCCATGCCGGCACAGTAAATGGCTTGGTGGTCAGCTAAGATCACATTGATCATGTTTCGAGCCCGCTCTCACCTGCAAGAGATCTCCGCTTACGCGGATGCACCACCCTTTGGTATACAACTGGCCCTTTCGTACTAGGAATAGCTCTTTAGTACCGGTACAGATGCAGATTTATACCACAGACGTATTAGTTTGCAAGCAATTTTTTTAGTATCAAAGTGCTAATTGGCCATTTTTTCCACCGACCTGTGCAAACCTAAGCTCCGGGTCGGCCACACCATGTAACCCCCAGGTATGATCAACTCGCTCTGAGCCGTCGACTATTTATCCGATTGTAAGTGTATGAAAATATGTGCGATTCTTCTGGACGACGAACAGAATGTCAAGAGGGGGAAACACCTGAAAGGATCGACTTAATGGGATGGCAAGGCATGCTGAGGCCGTTCCGCCTTGGGGGCTAACTGATCCTCCGAAAGTGGTAGCCCAAAGCGGAACGCGACCTTCAACTTCGGGTAAACATGCCCGCAACTCCGTAGCCGGCGAGCATTGCAACCAGAGACGCTCCACCCACGAGCGGTCCCAGATGGCGACGCGCAAATCGTGTCACATCGAGACGCTCCCGCACGTTTTCCTGGACCGACGATTTCATCTCTGTGAGCGACGACCTCAGATCGCTCACCGAGTTATGCAGCCTTTTTCGCTGCTCGGCCGCACGCTGCTCCAATACCTCTGAAGGAAAGTGGCTGGATGTATCGCTACTCATAGCTGTGACTTCGCCTCCGTTTGTAACCAGATACGGTCTTGCTCTAATACGCGAATGGTGCGCTCGGGTTTAAGGCCGCTTTCCCGCAGCTGCTTCCATCCGAGGTAGGCAGCGGCGCCCCCAACCATCAGGTAGAGGACTGAAACCAGAACGAAGGAAATTGAGAATGCCCAGGGACTCGGCGCAAATGCCTGCGCGATGATGCAGACCAGAAAAGCGGTAAACAGCAGCCAGGCGGTCAACAGCACTACAAAGCCAACCACCACAACCGGAGCTGCCATTCGGATAGTGCGCATCTTGTCACTCAGTTCGGAGCGCAACATCGAGACCCTGGTGCCAATGAACTCTTTCAGCTCGTCCCTCAGTTCGGTTATTGCTTCGGGCACGGTTTTGGAATGAACGTTATTCAAGGTTTGACCTCCAGATTCTGAGTGCGACGCCTGCGGCAAAGGCGGCAGCGGCGCACACCCCAATTACCTGCAAGGGGCGCTCGCGTTGCCACTGTCGTGTAGTCATCAGCCATCGGCGCGCGCTGCGGCGAAGTTGGACCGTGCGCAAATCGAGGTGGTGTTGCAGCTCGCCCCAGCTACGGTTGGTACGATCGGCCATTTCATGGGTGTAGCTGCCGGCACGGTCCCTCAATTCTTCCAGTGTGTCCTCGGCCGCGTCGCGCCATTGCGCTGCCGTCTCAATGGCTGAGTCCGTCAGGTCCAGCAGCGGTTCGCGGACAGCCTGACGCTGCGGAACCAGGTGGATGCGCGAGCGCAGCTTGTCGATGCGTTGAGGCAGGCGGCGTGCCTCGGCTACCGCCACGCCCATACCGCGTCCCAGCGCCTCGGCAGAGCGGTTCAAAGCTGGATTGTTGGCAGGGCTAGCCGTTTGCGGCAGCTCCGGCCTGCTGGGCGGAGCCTTAGCTTCGCCGGAGTAGGTTTCGGTTCCCGGTAATTTGCGTGTATTCATAGCAGCGGCATCGGTCCGCGAAGCCTCGGCCATGGCCCCTCCTAAATGGTGTGAACGGACGGCGAACGTGCCATCTCCAATTAGGATGTGTTTCGTTGTCGCCGCGTTTGACGCCGCAGCCCTTATTCCAGCTGCTCGCACCCGCAGCTTGGCCCGCGCAAGCATTCGCTCCATGCGTTCTCGCTGTCACCTTTTCGGTAAGCAGGGAGATCTCATGGCGAACGTGCTCGCATATGCGCGCCGCGGTATTATCGAGGCTTGGCGACGATTTTCACTTCGTCTCGCATCGAAACCCGGCCGAACTGGGCCGAGATCTCCATCTCCGCGCTGCGCCACAACTTTCATGTCTTGCAGCAGCATCTCGGGACACAGGTCACCATCTGCGCGGTCGTCAAATGCAACGCCTACGGACACGGCGTCGAAGAGTGTGCTCCGGCGCTCGAACAGGCTGGGGCGACCTGGTTTGGTGTCACTTCGACCGATGAAGGGGTGGTGCTCCGCGACTGCGGCATCACAGCGCGCATTCTGGTCATGTGCGGTCTCTATCCCGGCGAGGAGGAAGAAGCGCTGCGTTATTCCCTCACGCCGGCGATTTTTCGGCTGGAGCAAGCAGAGGCGCTGGCCGGCGCGGTGACCCGGCTCAAGCTGCAGCATTCCGCCGCGATCCATCTGAAGGTCGATACCGGCATGGCGCGGCTTGGGCTGCCCCTGGCAGAGCTGGAATCATTCGCCCAAGGCATCAAGCGGCTGCCCCAGGTCGAACTTGAGGGCGTTTTTAGCCATCTGGCCTCGTCCGAAGTGTTAGACGATGAGAATACGGCGCGGCAGATCGAGCGTTATGACGCTGCGCTGTGCACCCTTGCTGCTCATGGACTCCATCCCCGGCAGCGGCATCTCGCTAACAGCGGCGCCGTTCAGGCGCGTCCGCATACCTGGCACAACTTCGTGCGCCCGGGCCTGCTGCTCTACGGATATGAGTATCCCATCAGCGGCCATGACCGCGCGCATGTTGCCGATGTGCTATCCCTTCCATTGAGGCCGGTGCTGTCGTGGAAAACGCATGTGTTGGAGCTGCGCAACGTCGCCGCCGGGCAGGCACTAGGATACGGCGGCGCATACGTTGCTGCTGCGCCGGCGCGAATTGCGGTTGTCTCGGTAGGGTACGGCGACGGCCTGTCACGCAAGGTCTCCATCCATGCCGGCCAGCCGCTAGGGCCTTGTGAAGTCGATGGCCGGGTTGGGCGGGGCGAGGTGCTGGTGCGCGGGCGGCGGGCTCCTATTGTCGGCCGAGTCTCGATGGACTTGACGCTGCTCGATGTGACAGACATCCCCGGCGCTGCCATCGGCGATGAAGTCGTGCTGATCGGCCGCAGTGGCAACGAGCGCATCACCGCCTGGGACCTGGCCCGCAGCTCTGACACAGTGGTCTACGAAACACTGTGCAATTTGTCGAAGCGCGTTCCGCGCCGCCACGCGGAATAAAAAATCGAGCGCGAAAGCTGTCGCTTAATCGCCGACCCCACTTCTCAGTCCCGCTTCTACTCCGCCCGGTGCCGCAGCTCGCGTTCGATCCTCCGGTCAGGAATCAACCACGTCAAGGCCGCCACGGCGTAGATCGCCTGCGCCGCTGCGGACGAAAGGAAACTAACCATGATGCCGGCGACATAGACCAGCGGCGAAAGCTTGCCCTTCCAGTCCCGGCCGATCGCGCGCCGCAGCACCGAGTGTGGTCCTTCCGCGGCAATGATGGTCTGTTGCAGAATCAGGTAGGCAATCGCCGCTGCTAGCAGGACCGCTCCGTATAGCGCCGACGGCAGGTGAGCGAAGTGGTTCTCACCCATCCATCCTGTAGCGAACGGGAACAGAGATAGCCAGAACAGCAGATGCAGATTTGCCCAAAGGATGCCGCCGGTGACGCGTGTGGTCACGTGCAGCATGTGATGATGATTGTTCCAATAAATGCCGACGTAGACGAAACTCAGCACATAACTGAGAAAGACGGGCAGCACAGGAGCCAGAGCGTGCAAGTCCTCGCCGCGAGGCACGTGCATCTCCAGTACCATAATCGTAATGATGATGGCGATGACGCCATCGCTGAAGGCTTCCAGCCGGCCCTTGCCCATGGTTTACATGGTACAGAATGGCGTGCTTAGGATCTCATCTGACAACCGACAACGAACGGCCGCGGTTACCCACCCATCTGTTGTCATCGGCCACTGTTTATGCGAGTCGATAGAAGCTCAGCGATGCATCGCCTTGATCGAGGCGGCGATATCGTACCACCGCTCCGAAGCGTTCGCCGGGATCGAATTTCTTCTCGTGCTCGGCCACAACGATGCTGGCCGGCTGCAGCAGGCGGGACTGAGATAGGTATCCCATGGTCTGCTCGTAGGAGCCGCGACGCTGATATGGCGGATCGAGAAAGCAGAAATCGCAAACCACGCCTGTTGCATCCAGCAGGGGAAGCGCCTTGGCCACCTCCCGCTCCTGCACCTCGTAGCCGGTGTCGATGCCGAGTGCGGCGAGGTTCTCGCGTAACAGACGGGCGTGCTTCTTGCCCGATTCGACGAAGTAGACCTGCCGCGCCCCTCGGCTAAGCGCCTCGATGCCGACGGCGCCCGTTCCGGCGAACAGATCCAGCCAGACAGATTCCTTCAGCTCACGCGCCGCGCAAAGCACGTCGAAGAGCGTCTCGCGCAAGCGATCGCTCGTGGGACGCAGATCGAGCCCGGGAA
>DASRGM010000184.1:0-35470 GCA_035651035.1 Terriglobales bacterium | reverse complement strand
TGCCACTCAACACGGCGACCTGTCCGCATTCGAGCAACTCGTAGGGCGATACGACGCCAAGCTTTTCCGCATTGCCCAAAACGTCACGCACAATCAGGAAGACTCCGAGGACGCAGTCCAGGAGGCCTTCCTGAAGGCTTTCGAACACCTGGACAGCTTTCGCGAGGATGCACAGTTCTCGACTTGGCTGATTCGCATCACGCTAAACCAGGCGCTCTCGAAGCTGCGAAAACAGCGCATAGCGAAAGAAGTGTCTCTCAATGAAGACTTTGAGGAAGACGATGTGACGCTTCCGCGCGAGGTCGCCGATTGGGCTCCTAATCCCGAAGAACTCTACCAGGTATCGGAGTTGCGAAGTATCTTGATCGCTAGCTTGAAACAGATAAGGCCGATCTTGCGAGCAGTCTTCGTGCTACGAGACATTGAAGGGCTTTCGATCGATGAGACGGCGGGGGTGTTGCAACTAAGTGTCGGTACCGTGAAGGCGCGACTGTGGCGAGCCCGGCAGCAGCTTCGCAAACTGCTTACTAAGTACTTCAACAAACAGAAGGCGTACCCGATGGCTGCAGTCGCACCCGGGACAGCCCATCTCAATTTAGCGGTCGAGGGTTCATCGTCTGACGAGAATCAGCTTTCGTTACGGACACAAGCCAGAGATCTCATACGTGCAGCCCAATTCGCCGTTCAAGGTCTTGAAAGCGTGGATCGGAGCGGAGAGGATCGAACCCGGGCCGTATCAGCACACCCGGATTAAATCGGTCATTGTAGGCTTTGTCGAGCCAATTCATCGCCTGATCCGTATCCCCCAGCGATGCATAAATGGTGGCAATCTCCGGAGCGCTCGAATTACCAATGTCTGAGCGCTTCTTGAGGCCGTCCAGCAGCTGTACCGCTTCGCTTCTCTTGCCGGATAAGACATAGGCGCGCGCAAGACTGGCGACGCATGTCGGACTATTCCCGGACAGCTGAACCGCTTTTCGGAGCTCTTTGACTGCCTTCTCGTACAAGTGTTCTTGCATGTACGCCTCGGCAAGCTGGTCATGCGCCAGAGCAAAGTCAGGATCCATCTCGATCGTCCTAAGGCTCTGTTGCATCGATTCATCATCAAAGTGCGCAATGACAAGGAGTTCCGCCAAGTCCGCGTTAATGATAAGAGACAGCGGATCCAGATTTTGCGCTTTCCTCATTTCTGCGATTGCTTCGTCATAGCGGCCTAATAAACTCAAGTGCCAGGCATACCAATGGTGGGCCGTTGCATAGCCTGGGTTCAGTTCAATGGCCCGCTGGAACTCCTTCCCGGCGGCGTCCAAATCCCAGTCGAACCCGTCCAGCACGAATGCCAGCGAGTTGTGCGCTTCGCCCAGCGAACTGTCCAATTCCAGAGCTTTGATCGCCGCCGCCTTCGCTTTAGGGAATGCCTCCTTTGCCGGCATTGCGGCATATTGCCAGTCTCCCAACAAAGCATAAGTATCAGCTAAGCCGGAATAACTTCGGGCGTAGTTCGGGTCCTCTTCGATTGCCTGATCGAAATAGGCCAAGGCGGTCCTCAACCCATCCGCGGTGCGCTTGTTCCAGAAGAAACGCCCCTTGAGGTAAGACTCGTAAGCGGCCGGATTGACCACGTCTACACTTCTAAGAGCCGCTTGCTCCCGCGGTGTCAAATTGATTCGAATTTGATCCGCAATAGCTCTGGCGACGCTGTTCTGAACGGTCAAAGTTTCCCGCAAGTCGCCCTCATAGCTCTGGGACCATAAATGCTTGTCCGTGCGGGCCTCGATCAACTGCGCCGTGATCCGGACTTGGTCACCAGAACGGAGCACACTACCTTCCACCACTGCATCCACATTCAGCTCACGAGCGATTTGCGGCAGAGACTTGTGCGCGTCTTTGTATACCATTGCCGAGGTGCGGGAGATCACCCGCAAAGCGCTGATTTGCGCCAGGTCAGTGATCAGCTCGTCTGTCATGCCGTTGGCAAAATAATTCTGTGCAGGATCGCTAGAGAGATTTTCCAGCGGAAGCACCGCTAACGACCGGATGCCGGTGGGCGCAGGGGCACGCGAACGGAATATCCACAGCGCCAGAATCGATACACCAAGGACGAGCGCTAATAGCACAAGCCCCCAACCCCTCGTCCACAGCCGGCCTTTGCGCGGCTCAGCCAGTCCGGCGGCTGGCAGCGCATGCTCAACCTCGGTCGCGTGCGGAATCGTGCCCGCAGATTCCGGCTTCCTTAGCCGGACATTTGGATCGACAACCGAAACGTCCGCGATGAACCGATAGCCACGTTTGGAGAGAGTCTCAATGAACCGGGGATTCTCAGCCGAGTCCCCTAGGGCGGTCCGGAGTTTCGCGATGGCGATATTGAGGGCCTGGTCGAAATCGCCGAACGCTTCATTCGGCCAAACTCGGCTGCAAAGTTCCTCACGGGTGACGACTTCGCCCGGACGCTGCAGCAATATCTCCAGCAGCTTCAGTGGCTGCTGCTGCACCTTGATTCTCAAGCCCGACTTGCGCAGTTCGCCCGTCTGCAGAGAAACCTCATAGGTTCCAAACCGCACGACGGACTTTGCACTCGAGGGTTCCATAACAACAACGTCTCTGGTTGAACAAAAGTCTAGCACTTCCCGGCGGGCTCCTACAGGAAATGTGCGCCGCTAAGTCCTTATCCTGTAGCTATTTGCATCGCAATGTAATGGGTACACGAAAAAAGCTCGCAGTTAATTGACGTCGGGCCGACTGACGCGTCAGTGTGGGCAGCAACCGGGGGGTTCAACGGATTGAGGAGAAGGCAATGAGTCGTTTTGGACTTGGCTCACAAGCGGGCGCCCGATTCGGGACCTCGCCCGCTTACGGTGATCAACCGTTGGCAGGGTTCGAGGAGTTGGCAATGCCCCTGTTTGACTCCCTCTACAACTTTGCGCGCTGGCTGGCGCACGACCCGCACGATGCCGAGGATCTCGTACAGGAGACCTATCTCAAAGGTTTACGCGGTTATGCATCCTTTCAACCCGGTACAAATTTTCAGGCCTGGATGTTCAAAATCCTAAAAAACACCTTTTTAAATTCGTGCTCGACGCTCGATCACACTATGACTGTTGCGACGAACTCGGAAGAGGATTTCCCTGTCGCGTCGGAAAATGCCGCGACTCCCGAGTCGCTGTTGATTGAGCGGTCCTGCGTCGAGGCATGCCGGGAGGCGATTGAGCAACTGCCAGTCATCTTCCGTGAGGTCATCTTGCTGTGCGATGTGGAAGATGCGTCTTACCGGGAGATCGCGGAAATATTGTCTATCCCGGTGGGAACTGTTATGTCGCGACTGTCCAGAGCCAGAAGAGCAGTGCGTGATTATGTCCGCAGCAGCCCGGGATTGTCGGGAATGGGGTCACCGCATGGAGACAGCAACGAACGGTTATCGACACAATAATCGCGCAAAGGGCTTCTTCGACTTAAACCTGATTCACGAGGAGAACGATCATGCACTCGCAGCAATATCGGAGACGGATCCGCGGTACGGAATTGTGGGCAATTATTGCAGCGTTTGTGATCGCGATCTTGATGAGCGTGTTTGCAACCCAAATCCATGCCCAGGTTGCGATTGCGCATCGCAACGGCTCACGCGAGCAGGACAATGCTAATCCCCGGGCCGTACTGACAATAGACGGCATGGAGCCTACACATTGAAAAGCTCAGGCGCGTCGCCAGAACCGGGTCGCATCATGAGCGTACCTGCGAGATCTCATTGAGCAACGTGCAATAGATCGCTCAGCTGCTGGATTATGGCAGGAGCGGCGTCGCCGACAACGACATAGCGTAAGCCGCCGCCCTGTATCCAGGTACGCACGCGAAACGAAGAGGACTGGTCTGAAAACGAAGCCGGCAAGCTCAGTTCGGCGGTCTGCCGGAAAATGAACACAGAGATTAGGTGGCGCTGATAGCGGAATAAGAGCTGTGCGCCGGGCTCCTGGTGGAAATACGTCACCCGTCCTCCCAATAGAGAAAAGGGTGAACCTTGAACCTCAGGCAGATCGAAGGTAAACGGGACTTTGCCTTGAAACCACGGCTTTACGGTGTGGCGGTCCGTGGAGACAACTTCCACCGGGTTTGCGCTGGCGAGATCGGCCACATGCAGATCGACCAGCTCGGCAAGGGCCGTGGATTGCTGCCGCCGAGTGACCAGGAACAGACCTACTACCACTAACAATAACGCGGCGATCGCAATCCCCCAGCGCGGCCAGGCGGTAGAGGTAGGACGCCACCACTCTTGCCGGGACATTGGTCGCTCGCGTCGCGCCGGTAACGGCTGGTGCTGCTCAGAGCGTTCGCGCTTCATCGCAGCGAACACCTGCGCTCGCAATTCCGGAGAAGCCGTATAGCGATGGCCCGCGCGTCGAATCGCAGCCTTGCTCTCCGTAACTGACAACGTCATCGCCGCACACGCAGGACAGGTCTCTACGTGCGCACGAAAGGCATGCAGGTCGGACGGCGGCAGCTCCGCGTCCACGTAGGCGTCAATTCGGTGTTGCCACTCGGTGCAGTTCATCATTCGTCCATTTTCCCGGCCGATGCAGACCATCCAGGGCGCTCGCCGGCGAGCGATTGCCGCAACAGTTTACGGCCACGCGCAACTCGCGACATCACCGTGCCGATCGGAATCAACAGAACTTCTGCGATCTCCTTGTACTTCATCTCTTCCACATCGCACAGTAAAATCACTTCGCGATAGGGCGCAGGAAGGCGCTCGAGTGCAGCCTGCAGGGCGTCTCGCGTGGCGGCGGCAACGGCAAGCGATTCCGGCGTCTCCCATGTAACGGCGATGATTTCGCCTTCATCTTCGTCCAGGCTGTCCGTCAATTTCGCGCGCAGTCCCGTGCGCGAAGTCAAAAAGGTGTTGCGCAGAATGCGAAAGATCCAGGCGCGAAAATCAGTGCCCGGCGTGAACGATGCAAAGCCTCGCAGCGCCTTGGTGAAAGCTTCCTGGACGAGGTCATCGGCTTCCGCCTCGTCGCCGGATAACCAGCGCGCAAAATTATAGAGCGAATCGAAGAGTGGCGTTGCCAAACGCTCGAACTCGCTGCCACTGTCGCTGTTTTCCTTCACGCCTCAATTTCTCCTAACCGGCACGACGCGATTTTATTCCCATAGTTTGGAAGAAATATTGGCCTACGCGCAGCAGTTTGCGCGGCCAATGATCGCTCACCACGGGAATAAAACCCGCGCTAGCCGGTTTGCGATAGTGACACGCTTTGGGAGGTTCCACGTAATGCACGATAAAAAAGATCGCAAACCCGGCGAGATCGAAATCGCAGACCAGATCTTGCACGACCACAACCATGATGGAATTGACCGCCGGGGATTCTTGAAGTGCATGGCCTGGGCGGGCACCGGCGCGTTTTGTGTCATGAAAGGCGGGGTGCTTAGCTCCTACAGCCTGGGTCGTCCCTCGGACATCGAGAAACACGCCGCCAAAGGCGAACTCACCTTCGTCCAGATCAGCGACAGTCACATGGGATTCGACAAAGCGGCGAACCCGGACGTAGTGAGTACGTTCAAGGCCGCGATCGACAAAATCAACGCGCTCGCGGCGCCTCCCGCGTTCATGCTGCATACCGGCGACATCAGCCATCTTTCCAAACCGGCGGAGTTCGACACCGTCGACCAGTTGCTTAAAACGGCCTCTGCCAAAGACGTCTTCTTTGTTCCCGGCGAGCACGATGTACTTAACGACGACGGCAAGCAGTATCTGGAGCGCTATGGCAAGGGTTCGCAAGGCGCCGGCTGGTACAGCTTCGACAACAAAGGGGTGCACTTTGTCGGACTGGTCAACGTTCTGAACCTGAAGGCTGGAGGCCTGGGTAGTCTCGGGGCTGACCAACTGGAATGGCTGGAGAAGGATGTCAAGCATCTCTCCAAGAGCACTCCCATCGTCGTGTTCGCCCACATTCCGTTGTGGAGTGTTTACCCGGAGTGGGGATGGGGTACCGAGGACAGCGCCCAGGCCCTCTCCTACCTCAAGCGGTTCGGCTCCGTTACCGTTCTGAACGGCCACATACATCAGACTATGCAGAAGGTGGAAGGTAACATCACTTTCCACACCGCCTGTTCTACAGCCTTCCCTCAGCCTAAGCCGGGTGAAGGGCCTTCGCCGGGCCCGCTGAAGGTTCCCGCCGAACAACTGCGGAGCGTTCTGGGAATAACCGACGTCAACTTTGTTCACGGCCGGCACGCGCTGGCTCTCACGGATAGCGATCTCGTTTAGTCGACAGGTGATTCACGACATCATCAGCAGACTTATCAGGAGAGACACATGAAAAACAAACTATGGATTGTTGCCGCCTTCGTTCTTGTCATCGCGCTCGGGATCAGCGTCGGCTTGCGAGCCTACGCCGCCCCCGTAGATCCAAAAGGGACGTCAGGCACCGTGGTGAAAATCGATAACTTCAGCTTTTCACCGGCGTCCATCACCGTTCCAGTGGGAACAACAGTTCGTTGGACGAATGCTGACGATATTCCACATACCGTTGTCAGCGACGATAAGACGACCTTCAAGTCTAAGGCGCTCGATACTGACGAGCAGTTTACCTACACCTTCACTAAGCCGGGCACCTATAGCTACTTCTGTAGCATTCACCCCAAAATGACCGGCACGATCGTGGTCCAGTAACAGGAGACTAACTTGCATCCCTTTGATCTTAAGTCGGCTGTCCTGGCTAAGCATGCGCAGCATGTAGTGCTGACCCATTTCCCGATTGCACTTTACTTGACGAGTGTGATGTTCGACTTTGTCGCGCAGTGGACCAAGAACCGCACCATCGCAGCCGTGGCTTATTACAACCTGCTGATTGCGGCGATCTCGTGCGTGCCGGTGATAGCGACAGGTCTTATGGCCTGGCGCTGGCAACTGGAGGGACAGCGGCTGAAAGGTATTCTGCTGGATCATCTCGTGCTGGCAATTGTTTCATCCGCTTTAATCTGGCTGGTCTGGGGATTGCAGTTTCGTTACCGCCGAAAGCCGAATCAGAGCATGCCGTTGTATCGCTTACCTATAGAGATGCTGGCCGCCGCGCTGGTTGCAGTCACAGCACATCTCGGAGGATTTCTAAGCGGTGTCAATGGACCCTCATGAATGTCAACCAGCGAATTCACCAAACAGTGACACTATCCTGACTTCTGTATAACAACTGCAATGATCTGGACAGTCTAGTGTTAAGCACCAACCCAGTCCACGAGGTTTTGAGATAGAAAGGAACGATAGCGATGAAGAAGGTAGACGACTCCTGACACAGCCGGTAAATCGCCGGTCATTTATCAAAAAAGGCGCATTTGCTGCGGGCGCCGCAACCGTAGGAGCAGGACTGTTGACCCACGGGTTGACAGCGTTTGCTCAAAACTCAAATGACACTTTGAATAAGGGGGATATTGCGATCCTGCAATTCCTCGCGGCGGCGGAGCTGATCGAAGCCGATCTCTGGACGCAATATGCGGAACTGGGTGGTATCGGAAGCAATCCACCCATCGAGGTAGATCCCAACCAGCAGCTAAACAATTATCAGGTTGCTTTGTCCAACTTGGACGGCGATGGACCGCAATACATCTCCAGCAATACTCTTGATGAAGTTAGCCATGCGACGTTTCTGAACGCTTACCTGGAATCGAAGGGCGCCGATCCGGTCAACTTTGATAAGTTCCGCACGCTGCAGGGCAGCAAAGCCAGCGGTGCTGCAAACGCAGGCCGGCTCACTAACCTCATGCAGCTCAACGTCGACACCAGCTGGTATGTTCGCTATCGCAGCACCGCGAATGCGGACTTCGGCGCCAGCTTTCCCCAGGCGATCACATTAAATGGCGTTACGGCCATCCCCAGAAACAACACCGACTTCAACGGGCCGCCATTTGGCAATGCCACCAGCGTCCCAGGCAACGTGCATATTCAGGCGATCGCTAACGTTGCAGCCTTTCACTTCGGCTACATCGAGCAAGGCGGCTCGAGTCTCTACGCGGCACTGAGTCAGAAAGTCAGCAGCCTGGAAGTGCTGAAGATCACGCTGGGTATCGGCGGCGACGAAGTCGCTCATTTCCTGGAATGGGTTGACTTTGCGGGCAACGCGGTGCAGGCCCCGGTGGCTCCGTTTACCGACCCGGTCAGCAAGCTAAGTTTTCCCAACTTCTTCAACCCGCTCAATCCTTTGATTCAGCCGAGCCTGATCTTCCCGGTCCCGGCGCAATTCATCAGTCCTAACCTGCCCCTCTGCGCTGCGATTCGGCCGAGCGATGACCAGTTCGCCGGCGCGGTCGCAACCATCGCCAGCTTTACTGCTGACGGGCTCTTCAAGGGACAGTCGTCCCAATTCCTTGCCTTGCTCAACCAGTTAGCAACGGCAGCCGATTCGGCCACTCGCCAATTGTAAGCGTCCTCACAGGCGGCGGCCCGCAAACCGCCGCCGCTCAGCGCGGCCAAGGTGTTCATACAAGGAAGCAGGACCGGGAGCTGATTATAAAGCGGTGACAACAACTCTCCGGTCCTGCGTCCACCACACTCCACAGTTCAGAACTATAGGAGCGCGTTATGTTCGATGGTCTGTTTCAACCAATGCACCTGATTGTGATTCTGTTTATCGCCCTGATGGTATTCGGACCCAAGAAACTGCCCGAACTCGGTAAGGGGCTGGGCGATGGCATCCGAAGCTTTAAGGACTCCATGAGAACTCATACGGACGACTCTGCATCGTCGGCAACGAGCAAGAGCGACAAAGCGTCGGAGGCCAGCTAGGTCCGAATACATACCTGCACCCGGAACGACGGCGCTCACCAGCTGCATTCGTCGAAGTGGCAGGTGACACTGCGTGCAATTGAGATTACCTATGCCGAATATTTTGTTCATCCTGCTTCTTGCCTTCGTGATCTTCGGGCCGAGGAAGCTGCTCCACGTTGCGACCACCATGGTTCCGACACAGCACCCTTGGGAGAAGCTGATGAGTGTAATGACCGGTTCGGTGGATGCCGACACTCAGGAAGCAGGCTCGCTGCCAGAGAGCAATACTGACTCGCCGGCGCCGCTTGCAGCCTCGAGTGAGCCGCTTTCATCTCTAGCCGTGAGGATGGATAACCAATAGTCATGGCTAGCGCTGTAATCACAACAGGCCAGAAGGATGCTGCCCCTGAGATAAGCAGCATGAGCTTCCTCGAACACCTGGAGGAGCTCCGCCGACGAGTCGTCTACGCGTTTCTCTACGTCGTGGGCGGACTGTGCATCTGCTGGTCGTTTCACGAGAAAATATTCTCTATCTTGCAGAAGCCTATAGCGGTGGCGCTGGCTAATCACCACCTGGACCAGAAGTTGATCTACCTAAATCCAACCGATCCATTCGACATGTATTTGAAGGTTTCCTTCCTGGCAGGGATCTTCGTGGCGTCGCCGTTCGTGCTGTACCAGGTGTGGGCCTTTATTGCTCCCGCTCTCTACCGCAATGAGCGCCGATATGCACTGCCCTTCATGGTCAGCACGGTTGGGCTTTTCCTGGCGGGCGGTTTCTTTGGCTACAAGTTGGTATATCCGTCGGCGCTGGACTTCCTGATCAGCTTCAGCGGCCAGTTCACGCCTATGATTACTATCGGCGAATATACCAGCCTCTTTATGACGATCATCGGGGGTCTAGGCGTTGTGTTTGAGATGCCGATCTTGGTGTTCTTTCTGGCTCTAATGGGCATCGTGAGTGCCGGCTGGATGTGGCGCAATTTCCGTTACGCAATTCTGGTGATCTTTATCATCGCCGCAATTATCACACCGACGACGGACATTATGAACATGTGCATCTTTGCTGCGCCCATGATTGGTCTGTATCTGGTGAGCATTGGAATTGCATGGTTCACCCACCCGAGGCGGCGAAAGAAGCGTGCGGAAAGCGCTAGCAGCTAATCGCGACGATCTTAACCCCGAGTGTTACCTTGTCCAGGCCACACGACAAACATCACTTATCAGCTTGCAGGCCCTAGTCAATTAATTCGATGAATATCTACAGTATCGATACATTCTGCTGACAACCTTCAGGCCTGATGAAGGTAGCTTCACAATTGTAGACACGGGTAGACAATGTTCCGGTCTTCGAATATATCCGTGGAATAAAAATGTCACCTTGCGGTTACCCGTGCAGACAATGTCGACGGTGCAGCAGCAATAGGCCGGTAAGGGAAGTAACAGACGGGATGCAGCGCCAACGCAGCGAAGGCGTCCTGAGCTACCAGGCGCTGGTGACGGGCGTGACATTGTCGACGTCACTTAATCAAAATTCAAAGAAAAGGATAACAAGGAAAAGGCAATGGGGAAAGCTACGCTACTTTCAATTACCGGACTATTAGCCATTGGTCTAATGTTTGGTGGCAACTTCGTGCAGGCCCAATCAATCGGCGGACATGCCGGCACGCTGGATCCAACCTTCGGCACAGGTGGAAACGTAACAACGAACTTCGGGGGCGTGAGCGTCACCCCGCTGACCGCGATCGAGCAGTCTAACGGTAACATCGCGGTGGTCACCGGACTCGGGAACGGCGTTCCCGGCGAAGAGAATTTTGCTCTCGTGCGTTACACGTCGAACGGGACGCTGATTGGGACCACAACCGCGGCATTCTTCAACAATGGCATCAATAGCCCAATTGCGGCCGCGGCGCAGTCCAACGGCAACATCGTGGTAGCAGGGACGGCATCGGGCACCAATCAGCCCACGGTGTTCGCCATAGCGCGATTCACACCCAATGGCCAACTGGATACTACCTTTGGCGACGGCGGCCTGGTGACGACCGATATCAGCGGAACTCTTCCCGGGCTGACAGCAGTGATCGTGCAATCGAACGGCCAGATCGTGGTGGGCGGGGCCTCGGGGACGGGTGGCAGACACCAGCCGCCCAATACGGTGCTGGTGCGGTACAACTCCAACGGGAGTCTGGACACGACGTTTGGCACGGGTGGGATTGTGCAAGAGGTCACTGCGGTGGGTGCGCCCTTAGCGTTGGCGCAACTCTCCAACGGCGATTACCTGGCGGTAACAGGAAATCAGCTATCGCCAGAAGAAGGTGTGGTGGCAGAGTTCAACTCGACGGGAGTGTTGCAATCCACGGTAACCTCGGCAACGGTGGTGGCGGCCAGCCCTTCGACACCGGAGCTAGTCAACCCAGTGATCTTTCAGCCGAACGGCGACTATATTTGGGCCGAGACAGTTGGCAACGGCTTCCAGAGGCAAGCCGCCGAAGCCTTTCGTTTCAGCGAGACCGGCGTCGCGGATCCTTCGTTCACTTCCATCAAGATCACTTTCGGCGGCCAGAGGATAAACGAGCCACAGGCACTCGCACTCCAGTCGAACGGGCAAATCGTGGTGGGCGGTATGTCTGGCTTGGCACGGCTCAATTCCAACGGCCAGCTTGATACCACGTTTGGCAGCGGCGGTTCGCTGGCGACGTTCCAGGTCACTGGCCTGCTGATCCAGACCGATGGAAAGATTGTTGCCATCGGCCCAAGCGGTGCGGATCTAGCCTTGGCACGATACTTCGCGAAATAGGCCCGTTGTTTAGGTAGACGAACTCACAGACCGGATAGCGCTCGTCGCGAACCAGCTTCGAGGCTATCTTCACCCACCAAATAGAGGCGCTGATCGCAACCACGGTCAGCGTCTTCTTCTTCTGCGATGCCTTCAGTTATAGGCGAGACATCAGCCGCGGTGCCGCGAACTGTCCCGCTAAAACCTGCTTCCGTTTCGTCGGACGAAGTCATCATAGAATAATCCCGCCATGCGCAAAGTCATCTTCGGCCTCGGCAGGTGCGGAACCGTGTCTACCTCATCGAGGATGGCTGATCAACTTCCTTCTGCCGAGTAACCGGCATCATTGCTAACCCAGCGAGCTTATGCGTCCGTCGCGAGGCCGGAGTGGCTGGTGTTGAACATACTTAGTGGCCTTAGATTGAATAACTTGCCCGGCACTCCGGGAAAAGAGCGCTCCCGAGCCGAGGCTGCCATCGTAAACTTGCCGGCGCGTTTGCCACTACCGGATTTCCCCAGGTTTTTAGCAAAGCGGGTGGTTTTCAGCATTATGAGAACCAATTTGTGGGGCCAACCAGCAACACTGCTGCTGCATCTAAGTTCCGCAATTGCGGTGTGTAGCCGCACGGTAGCAGGGTCATTAGTCCATCAGTACTAAGAACGAAAGGCTTGTTTGGGCCGCCGGTGCGTGCGCTATCCGGTGCGTGCGCTATATTGTAGCGGCGGTCACGATACGCCAGTGAGTTCGACGAGTTTAGGGCCAGCATAAGGGCCAAAAGGACTTCTGAATGGACGTGATCGCGACGACCACCGCAGCGTCAAGCACCCGCCTTCGCGTACCCCCCTTCCTTTGTTACACCGCGCATGGAGACATGAAGCATGAAACGCAATAGCGCCACGTCGGCAACTGCGTCTGCCGCCACTCCCGCAATGACCGGCCCTGATTCCGGGAACGGCCACATCACAGCTGTGGCAGAGCCGTCATCGGCAGACCTCAGCGTCGTCCTGGCCGCGCTGCAACGCATGCAGCAGGGCGACTTCTCGGTCCGGCTGCCGGGATCGTGGACGGGCTTGCCGGGCAAGATTGCCGACACCTTCAACGACATCATCGCTGCCAATGAGCAGATGGCGCGAGAGCTGAAGCGCGTCGGCCAAGCCGTCGGAAAAGAAGGCCGGACGCGGGAGCGCACGCGCTTCCGCACCCGCGTGGGCGCCTGGGGTGAGATGGAAGTTTCGGTCAACACCCTGGTAGACGACCTGCTGCGACCGACGACCGAGGTGACCGGCGCCATTGCCGCCGTTGCGCAGGGGAACCTGAACCAGACCGTGCGCCTCGATGTTGATGGCCGTCCGCTGGAAGGCGAGTTCCTGCGCTCCGCCAACATCGTCAACACGATGATTCAGCAGTTGAGCGTGTTTACCTCGGAGGTGACGCGCGTGGCCCGTGAGGTAGGCACCGACGGCAAACTGGGCGGCCAAGCCGTGGTGCCCGGCGTGGCCGGCACCTGGAAGGACCTTACTGACTCGGTCAACTCCATGGCCAGCAATCTCACTAGCCAGGTGCGCAACATCGCGGAAGTCGCAACCGCCGTAGCCAGCGGCGACCTTTCGCGCAAGATCACGGTAGACGTTCGCGGCGAGATTCTTCAGCTTAAAGAAGCCATCAACACGATGGTCGACCAGCTCCGTTCGTTCGCGTCAGAGGTTACGCGTGTGGCGCGCGAGGTCGGCACCGACGGCAAACTCGGCGGTCAGGCGGTCGTGCCCGGCGTGGCCGGCACCTGGAAAGATCTCACCGATTCCGTCAATGCTATGGCCGGGAACCTTACGGCCCAGGTCCGAAATATCGCCGAAGTAACTACCGCCGTAGCCCGTGGCGACCTCTCGCGCAAGATCACCGTTGACGTGAAGGGCGAAATTCTCGAACTCAAAGAAACCATCAACACCATGGTCGACCAGCTCAACGCCTTCGCTGGCGAAGTGACCCGCGTGGCCCGCGAGGTCGGAACCGAAGGCAAGCTCGGCGGCCAGGCCAACGTGCCCGGCGTCGCCGGAACCTGGAAGGACCTCACCGACAACGTCAACTTCATGGCCTCGAACCTCACGGGACAGGTACGCAACATCGCCGAGGTGGCAACCGCTATTGCCAACGGCGATCTCTCCCGCAAGATCACGGTGGACGTGCGCGGCGAAATCCTTCAGCTCAAGGAAACGCTGAACACCATGGTCGACCAGCTCAACCGCTTCGCCGGCGAGGTGACGCGTGTGGCCCGCGAGGTAGGAACCGAGGGCCGGCTTGGCGGACAGGCGAACGTGCCCGGCGTGGCTGGAACGTGGAAGGACTTGACCGATTCGGTCAACTCGATGGCCGGCAACCTTACGGCGCAGGTCCGCAATATCGCCGAGGTGACTACGGCGGTGGCCCGCGGCGATCTCTCGCGCAAAATTACGGTGGACGTGAAGGGCGAAATTCTCGAGCTGAAGAACACCATCAACACCATGGTCGACCAGCTCAATGCGTTCGCCAGCGAAGTGACGCGTGTAGCCCGCGAAGTCGGCACTGAAGGCAAACTTGCCGGTCAGGCGCAGGTGCCCGGCGTCGCGGGAACGTGGAAGGACCTTACCGACAACGTCAACTTCATGGCTGGAAACCTCACGGCCCAGGTGCGCAACATCGCCGAAGTGGCAACGGCAGTGGCCCGCGGCGACTTGTCGCGCAAGATCACGGTGGACGTGAAGGGCGAAATTCTCGAGCTGAAAGACACGATCAACACGATGGTCGACCAGCTGCGCGCTTTCGCGTCAGAGGTTACGCGCGTGGCCCGCGAGGTGGGAACCGACGGCAAACTCGGAGGCCAGGCCGCCGTGCCGGGTGTGGCCGGAACCTGGAAGGACCTCACCGACTCGGTGAACTCGATGGCCAGCAACCTGACCAACCAGGTTCGCAACATCGCCGAGGTCGCGACGGCCATCGCCAGCGGCGACCTTTCCAAGAAGATCACGGTGAACGTGAGCGGCGAAATTCTGCTGCTGAAAGAAACCATCAACACCATGGTCGACCAGCTGAACGCCTTCGCCGGCGAAGTGACCCGCGTGGCTCGCGAGGTGGGTTCGGAGGGCCGCCTGGGCGGTCAGGCGAATGTGCCCGGAGTAGCCGGTACCTGGAAAGATTTGACGGACTCGGTGAACTCCATGGCCGGAAACCTTACCGGACAAGTGCGAAACATTGCCGAGGTGACCACTGCTGTGGCCCGCGGCGATCTCTCGCGCAAAATCACCGTGGACGTAAAGGGCGAAATTCTGGAGCTGAAGAACACCATTAACACCATGGTCGACCAGCTCAATGCTTTCGCGGGCGAGGTGACGCGCGTGGCTCGCGAGGTGGGCACGGACGGCAAGCTCGGAGGCCAGGCCGAAGTGCCGGGTGTCGCCGGCACCTGGAAGGACCTTACCGACAACGTAAACTTCATGGCCTCGAACCTCACCGGACAGGTGCGCAATATTGCCGAGGTCGCGACGGCCATCGCCAACGGCGACTTGTCGAAGAAGATCACCGTGGACGTCCGCGGCGAGATCCTTCAGCTCAAAGAGACGCTGAACACGATGGTCGAACAGTTACGTTCGTTTGCCGCCGAGGTGACGCGCGTGGCCCGCGAGGTAGGCACAGAAGGCCGGCTGGGCGGGCAGGCCAACGTGCCCGGCGTGGCGGGAACGTGGAAGGATCTCACGGACTCGGTTAACGCCATGGCCGGCAACTTGACTGCGCAGGTGCGCAACATCGCCGAAGTGACCACGGCAGTGGCCCGCGGCGATCTCTCCCGCAAGATTACAGTGGACGTGAAGGGCGAGATTCTCGAGCTGAAGAACACCATCAACACCATGGTCGACCAGCTCAATGCCTTTGCCGCCGAGGTGACGCGAGTGGCACGCGAGGTGGGCACCGACGGCAAACTGGGCGGGCAGGCGCAGGTACCCGGCGTCGCCGGCACCTGGAAGGACCTCACCGACAACGTCAACGTGATGGCCGCGAACCTCACCGAGCAGGTGCGCGGCATTGTGAAGGTGGTGACCGCCGTCGCCAACGGTGTGCTCACGCAGAAGCTGACGGTGAACGCTAAGGGCGAGGTCGCCGCGCTCGCCGATACCATCAACAATATGACCGACACGCTCGCGACCTTCGCCGACCAGGTGACGACGGTGGCCCGCGAGGTCGGCGTCGAGGGCCGGCTGGGCGGACAGGCCAACGTGCCCGGAGCTGCCGGTACCTGGAAGGACCTGGTCGACAACGTCAACCTGCTGGCGGACAACCTGACCAACCAGGTGCGCGCCATCGCAGAAGTCGCAACCGCTGTCACCAAGGGCGACCTCACGCGTTCGATTCAGGTGGAGGCGCGCGGCGAGGTCGCCGAACTCAAAGACAACATCAACACGATGATCAACAACCTGCGCCTCACCACCGAGCGCAATACCGAGCAAGACTGGCTGAAGACCAACCTCGCCCGCTTCACCGGCATGTTGCAAGGTCAGCGCGACCTGACAACCGTGGGCCGCATGCTGCTCTCGGAGCTGGCACCGCTAGTCAACGCGCAGCAGGGCTTGATCTACCAGACCGACGCGGAAGAGTCCGAGACTATGGTGCTGCTCTCGGCCTTTGCCAATGCGCCGGACGGGCATCTGGAGCGGGTGAAGATCGGCGAAGGTCTGGTAGGACAGTGCGCCGCCGAGAAACGCCGAATGCTCATTAGCGACCTGCCCCCGGACCGCACCGTGCCCATACGCTCCGGGCTTTTCGAGGCGGTGCCGCGCAACGTGATTGTCTTGCCGGTGCTGTTCGAAGATCAGGTGAAAGCTGTGATTGAACTCGCTACGTTAAGCGCGTTCACGGCTTCGCACATGGCCTTCCTTGAACAGCTGACCGCCAGCATCGGCATCGTGCTGAACAGTATCGAAGCCACCATGCAGACCGAGGCGCTGCTGAAGCAGTCGCAGCAGTTGGCGACCGAGCTCCAGTCGCAGCAAAAAGAGTTGCAGCAAACCAACGAGCAGCTGGCGCAGAAGGCGCAGCAGCTCGCCGAACAGAACGTCGAAGTGGAGCGCAAGAACCAGGAAATCGAGCAGGCGCGCCGCGCTCTGGAAGAGAAAGCCAAGGAGCTGGCGCTCACCTCGAAATACAAATCGGAATTCCTGGCCAACATGTCGCACGAGTTGCGCACGCCGCTGAACTCCATCCTGGTGCTCGGCCAGCAACTCGGCGACAACCCGGAAGGCAATCTCACCGGCAAGCAAGTGGAGTTCGCGCGCACCATCCACGGCGCCGGCACCGACCTGCTCAACCTCATCTCCGACATTCTCGACCTGTCGAAAATCGAATCCGGCACGGTGTCGGTCGAAGCCGAAGAAGTCTTCTTCGCCGGCCTGCTGGAGATGGTGGGACGGCCGTTCCGTCACGAGGCCGAGAACAGGAAGCTGTCGTTCGAAATCCACACCGATCCGTACCTTGGTCGCAGCCTGGTCACCGACTCGAAGCGCTTGCAGCAGGTGCTGAAAAACCTGCTCTCGAACGCCTTCAAGTTCACCGATCAGGGCGGCGTGCGGCTATCGGTTTTCACTCCGGAAAGTGGCTGGAGCGACACGCATCCGGTGCTCGGCAACGCTGGCCAGGTGATCGCCTTCGAGGTGGCAGACACCGGCATCGGCATTCCTCAGGAGAAACAGAAGATCATCTTCGAGGCCTTCCAGCAGGCCGATGCAGGCACCAGCCGCAAGTACGGAGGCACGGGGCTGGGGCTCGCCATCAGTCGCGAGCTTTCCACTCTGCTCGGCGGCGAAATTCAATTGCGCAGTACGCCGGGCAAGGGCAGCACCTTCACGCTGTTCCTGCCGCAGACGTATGTCGGGCCCGCCGGTGCGCCGCGGAAGACGGAGTTTGCGAGCGCCACGGGCGTGGCGGGTCTGCCAATGCCAACCACCGCCGCCGCGGAGCCGGCTGAGCAGTTACAGGACGATCGCGCCGAGATGCAACCCGGTGACAATGTCCTGCTGATCGTGGAGGACGATCCGCACTACGCGCGTGTCCTGTGCGACCTGGCGCGTGACAAGGGGTTCAAGGTGCTCGTCGCCATGCGCGGCGCCGAGGCGCTGGCGTTAGCTCGCGAGTATCACCCCACCGCCGTCTCGCTCGATGTCTTCCTGCCCGACATGCTTGGCTGGACGGTGCTCAACCATCTAAAGCAGGATCCCAGCACGCGCCACATCCCGGTACAGATGCTCACCATGGATGAAGACCGGCACCATGGCCTTTCGCGCGGCGCCTTCTCGTTCGTCACTAAGCCGACTACGACTGAGGGCCTGGAATCCGCCTTGACGAAGATCAAAGAGTACGCCACGCCGCGCCGCAAGCGGCTGCTCATCGTGGAAGACAATCCCGCCGAGCAGCTTAGTGTGAAAGAGCTGCTGGACTACGAGGATATCGACGTGACTGTCGTTTCCACCGGCACCGAGGCGCTCGAAAGAATGCAGCAGGAGAGCTTCGACTGCACCGTTCTCGACCTGCGCCTGCCCGACATGAGCGGCTTCGAGGTGTTGGAGCAGCTCCGCGATAACATTTCCTTAACCGACGTTCCAGTTGTGGTCTTCACCGGGAAGGAGCTGTCGCCCGAGGAAGATGCCCGGCTGCACACTTTGGCGCGCAGCGTGGTCGTAAAAGACGTAGAATCCCCCGAGCGCCTCCTCGATGAGACGGCGCTCTTCCTCCATCGCGTCGTCGCCGATCTGCCAGCCGAGAAGCAGAAAATGCTTGACCGGCTGCATCGCTCCGACGAGGCCCTGGTCGGGAAGCGCGTGCTGGTGGTTGACGACGATGTGCGCAACATCTTCGCCCTGTCCAGTGTTCTGGAACGACGTGGGATGAATGTGCTGACCGCCAGCACCGGCCGCGAGGCAATTGCAACGCTTGAGTCGACGCCCGACGTCGCGATCACGCTCATGGATATCATGATGCCCGAAATGGACGGCTACGAAACCATGCAGGTCATCCGCCAAAATCCGGCGTTCCGGCGCTTGCCCATCATTGCGCTCACTGCCAAAGCCATGAAGGGAGATCGCGAGAAATGCCTGGAGGCCGGCGCGTCGGAGTATCTGGCTAAGCCCGTGAATACCGACCAGTTGCTTTCGGCATTGCGTATGTGGCTTCACAGGTAAGAGAAAATCTATGGCAACGGGCAGTGCAAGAGAAACGTTACCGGTGCTAAACGAGGGCTTCGCAAACCTGCTGGACGCCGCCGAGAAGGTCAACATTCTCATGGTGGATGACCAGCCCGCGAAGCTCCTCAGCTATGAGGTGATCCTGGCCGAACTGGGAGAGAACCTCATCAAGGCGACCTCCGCCACGGAGGCGCTCGATCACCTGCTGAAGAAGGACATCGCCATCGTCCTCACCGACGTCAGCATGCCCGACATCGACGGCTTCGATCTGGCGGAGATGATTCGCCAGCATCCCCGGTTCCAGAAGACGGCGATCATCTTCATCTCCGGCGTCCACCTCACCGACGTGGACCGTGTGAAGGGCTATCGCCAGGGGGCGGTCGACTACATCACCGTTCCCGTCATTCCCGAGCTGTTGCGCGCGAAGGTGAGTGTCTTCGCCGAGCTGCATCGCAAGCGCCGTCAGCTGGAGTTGCTCAACCGGCACCTGGAGCAGCGCGTTGCCGAACGCACCGAGGCATTGCGCGAGCGCGCCGACCTGCTGGAGCTGGCCACCGAGGCTATCGTTGTCACCGATCTGCAGGGGGTTATCCAGTTCTGGAACTCCGGCGCGGAGGAGTTATATGGCTGGCCCCGCGAAGACGTAAGGGGGACGAACATCCACGAGCTCTTGCGCACGCGAGCGATGCAGCAGTCCAACAACGACTGGCAAAACGATCTGCTGACGCATGGAAAATGGGAAGGTAACCTGATCCACTACGCGCGCGACGGCCGCGAGGTCGTCGTCTCCAGCCGGCAGGCGTTAAAGACCGAGAGCAACGGAGCGCCCAGCACGATCCTGGAGATCAACCGCGACATCACCTCGCGCCTGCAAGCCGAGGAAGCGCTGCGCAAAGCCGAAAGACTGGCCGCAATGGGCAGGGTTGCGGGCATCATCGCGCACGAAATCAACAATCCCCTGGAAGCCATTATCAATGCGTTCTATCTGATTCGCGACCATGCCTCGCTCGATGAAGAGGCGCGCAACTACGCACGGCTCGGCGAGCAGGAGCTCTTGCGGGTCGCGCACATCGTCCGCCAGACGCTTAGCTTCTATCGTGAGTCGCAGCAACCCACATCGGTTTCGGTCACAGAAGTCCTGGACAGCGTTTTGGAGCTGCAGTCGAGATATTTCCAAGTCAACCAAATCCAGGTCCAGAAGCTGTATCGCGTCGACGCCAGCGTCTTCGGGTTCCCTGTCGAACTCAAGCAGGTCTTCCTGAACCTGATCGGGAATGCCGCGCAAGCTATGCCCAATGGGGGCCGGCTCCGCATTCGTATCCACGAGCATACCGATCCCGTCACGCAGGTTCGCGGTGTCGCCGTCTCCATCTGCGATACCGGATCGGGGATTTCACGTGACGTCGGCAAGCGGCTGTTTGAGCCGTTCTTCAGCACCAAGGCCGCGAAGGGTACCGGCCTCGGCTTGTGGATCAGCAAAGGCATCGTGCAAAAACACGAGGGCAACATCCAGTTCCGCAGCTTCCGCACCGGCTCCGGATGCACAACCTGTTTTCAGGTGTTTCTGCCGGCGCACAGCTCAGCCGACGTGATGAGAGCGTCCGCGGGCGCTGACGATGCGGCGAACCGCAGCAACGGAGGCGCACATGCCTGAAGTGAAAGCAACGATTCTCTGCATCGACGATGAGGCCGTTCCGCTCATGCTGCGCAAGTCGGTGTTGGAGAAATACGGCTTTGAGGTCATTCCGGCGCTCTCCGGCGCGGAAGCGTTGCAGCGCCTCGAATCACAGCCGGTCGACCTCGTTCTCACCGACCTGCTGATGCCGGCAATCAGCGGCGCCGAACTGGCGCGCTGTGTCAAACGGCGCTGGCCGGAGCTTCCCGTCATCCTCTATTCCGGCGTGAATGAAATTCCCGAGGACGCTACCTGCGCCGACCTGTTCCTGAGCAAACTCGAAGGACCTGCGGCAATGTGTCAGAAGATAGAGGAGCTGCTGAATAGAGCTCGCGCCAAAAGCGCATGAGCCTATCAGGAATGGCACAGTCCCTTGTTCGCCGAATCCACCTGTAGGGCAGCCTTGAGCTCAGAACCTCTCCCTCTGAGGCGCCACCCTTGATAAAAGCGGCGCACGACACACAGCTCCGGCTCCAGGCTCAGCCGCTGATCGCGAATGATGCGCGCGAAAAAATCTGCGGCTTCAGAGCATCTGCAGCGTCGATTTCGCGTTGCTATGGTTGCTTGCGCTGCCGCTTGGCGGCACGCGCCAGGAACGCTTCCTGGGCATTAAAGGCGTTTTTCTTCTGATAGCCAGGATCTCGCACGTATTTGCCTTCCGAGGTCATATGGCGCGCCTTCGCCTGGTCCTTGAGGTAGGTGGCGAGGATCTGGTCGCGCACCAGCCGCGTGAGTCCCTCATCCTGCACCGGGAAATCCACCTCCACGCGATGGTTCAGATTGCGAGGCATCAGGTCCGCGCTGCCCAGGTAAACTTCATCGTCGCCGCCGTTGGCGAAGTAGAAGATCCGGCTGTGCTCCAGGAAACGTCCTACCATGCTGGTGACGGTGATATTTTCGCTGACGCCGGCAATCCCCGGAATCAGGCAGCAGATACCGCGCACCAGCAGCTGCACCTTCACGCCCGCCTGAGAGGCCTGGTAAAGCAACTGGATCATCTTCCGGTCAACCAGCGCGTTCATCTTGAAGATGAGATGCCCGCCGCGGCCGGCTTTCTGGTGTTCTATCTCGCGCATAATCAGGTGCTCCATACGCGCGCGCAGTGTCATCGGCGAAACCAGCAGCTTGCGATACGAGCTCTTGACGGAATAGCCGGTCAAGAAGTTGAACAAGTCGGTGCAATCGGCGCCGATGTCGGGATCGCAAGTAAGCATTCCGATGTCGGTATAAAGCTGCGCTGTCACGTTGTTGTAATTTCCGGTGGAGAGGTGCGCGTAGCGGCGGATCACGTCGCCTTCCTTGCGCACGATCAGCGCGACCTTGCAATGCACCTTCAATCCGACCAGCCCATAGACCACGTGCACGCCATAGTCTTCCAGCTTGCGTGCCCAGCCAATGTTGCTCTCCTCGTCGAAGCGCGCCTTCAACTCCAGCAGCACGGCGACCTGTTTGCCATTTTCCACGGCTTCCAGCAAAGCGTCGACGATGGGCGCATTCCGCCCCACGCGATACAGCGTGATCTTGATGGCCAGCACCTCGGGATCGCGTGCGGCTTTTTGAATGAGGCCAACGACCGGCTGGAATGATTCAAAGGGATGCTGCAGGAGGATGTCGCCGCGCCGGATGATGCCGAAGATGTCCTCTTCCTCGCTATCCTTCGCCAGGGACGGAGGCAGAGCGGGCACAAATGGCGGAAACTTGAGGTCGGGACGCTCCAGCTTGGTCAGACCTCGCACCCGCACCAGCGAAAGGGGACCGCCGGTCAGCTTGTAGATGTCCTCGCGCTCCAGCTCCATGTTCTTGGTAAGAATTTCCAGGATCGGCGCGGGCATGCCTTCGTCCACTTCCACGCGCACCACGTCGGCGAAGCGGCGCTGCCACACGCCTTCTTCCACTGACTCCAGCAGGTCGCCCGCTTCCAGGTCCTGAATCTCGCTGTCCGCATCGCGCGTGACGTGGAAGGGATGCGCCTCCTCAATGGTCATGCCGGGAAATAACGACGCGAGATTAGCGGTCACCAACTGTTCCAGCCAGATGAAGGTCTGCTCCTTCAGCATGGCCTTGGTGCGGCTCTTGGCCCTGGCAAGCGCGCTGACGGGCACCAGTTGTGGGAGGGTGTCGGGAATCTTCACGCGCGCGAAGTGCTCCTCGCCCTCGGCCCCGCGCAGCATCACCGCCAGATTCAGGCTCAGGTTTGAGATGTGCGGGAACGGCCTCCCCGGATCGAATGCCAGCGGCGTGAGCGTGGGAAAAACGGTTTCCTGGAAGTAGGAGTTCGCGACCGCGCGCTGCTCGTCGGTTAGGCCGGCATAGTTCACGATGTGGATGCCGGCGGCGTCGAGCGCGGGAACCAACTCCTTGTTCCAGCAGTCATGGGCGCTGCGAAACAGGCGGATCACCGATGCGCGAATGGCGCGTATCTGTTCGGCCGGCAGCATGCCATCGGGTCCCGTATCGAGCACGCCCTTTTCGATCTGCCGCTTCAGCCCGGCCACCCGCACCATAAAGAATTCGTCAATGTTGGAGCCCACGAAAGAAAGGAACATCAGGCGGTCCAGCAGCGGGTTGCGGGCGTCCTGCGCCTCTTCCAGCACGCGCCGCTGGAAATCGATGAGGCTCAACTCGCGGTTGATGTACAGCGCGGGATCGTCAAGCGGTCGCTCCGCCTGCGACCCCGAACCGTTGCGCCGCTCGGCCGGGGTCGCCGGTCGCGCAGGCAGACGCCGACCCTTGATGGGTGCTGGTTTCGCCGATGTGCTCATATGGGTTTTCGCCACGGAAAGATAGACGCCCATTGTAATGCGGCGCTGCGGCCTTTGAATACTGCTGCGAAGCTGTAAACGGTGGGATTTTCATTCGCGTTGATCCACCATTCACAATGTTCGTGATTCGGATTACGCAGTCACCGCAAGGGCACGAAGGACATCGCAGGCTTCAAAATCGTATCTTTCGCCCTGCGCTCTTACTGACCTCCGCGGTGACACGATTACTCGTGATGCGATGCTGTGCGGGGAAACCATTGGAACGCTAGACTCCTTCGAGCTGCTGCTCGGTCATACCGAAGTAGTGCCCGAATTCGTGAATCACTGTGCGGCGCACCTGCTGGCGAACCTCTTCGTCGTTGTGACATACGGCCTCTATGTTCTCTTGATAGAGCACGATTTCTGAAGGTGCGAGGAGCACTTGGAAGCTGCTTCTTTGGGTGAGCGGGACCCCGTGAAAAACTCCCAGTAGCAGGCGCTTGGGCTCCCCCGGCGCTGAAGGCGGCTCGTGCGCCGGGCGGTCTTCCACCAGCACTGCTACATTGTTGATGCGACGGCGAAATTCCGCAGGCAACGAGTCCAGCGCCTCGCTGACCAGCCGGTTGAATTGGTCGCGGCTCATCGCAGACGAGCATACCCGATCGGTGCCGATCTCAGGCTGCCTTTTCGGTCAGAAACGCTTCAATCGACTCCTGCAGGTGTCTGGACAAGGCGTTGTTGACGTTGCGCAGGTCGGGGATGAGCCGGCTGAGGTCCAACTTCAGCAGCCCATTTTGTACGGCATCATAAATGGAGACATCAACCATTCGCACGTCCTCGACCAGCATGCTCTCCGAATAGTGCTGCCGCCGGCGCAGAACGCCGTGGCGGGCGCCGTCCTGCAGCAACGCGCGCGTAGGCTGGCCCGGCGCTTCGGACCGCAGCTGCTCAACGATGCCTGTCATCAAACCGGGTACGTGATCGAGCCGCTCCTCGTCGGTCAGTTTCACCGTCTGCAGCAGCGGATTTGCTTTCATCGCCATCAACGTCCGCTGCGAGATTTCGGCCATGTTTTCGCGAAGAAACTCGGCCAGCGGCTGCATCTCCATCGCCCCCGCCTGTCGTGGATGGCTCAGCTTCGACTGCAACGACTTCACCAACTCGCGCACGTCGGCCGGCTTCACCAGATAATCGTCCACTTGGTTGCGAATGGCCTGCAGCGCGCTCTCGAAAGCAGGGTATCCCGTCAGGATGAAGTTCACGCACTCCGGATGGGTCCTGCGCATGGCACTGACAACCGTGAATCCGTCGCCCGGCTCGCCAATGTTGAGGTCCGCGATTAGCGCATCGAATGGCTCGTGGTTGATGTAATGCAGAGCTTCGCTGACGCTCCCGGCGGTGGCGACACTATAACCCTCTTGCGTCAATATGGCGGCTAGGGTGAGCAGGATGCTCTGTTCATCGTCTACCAGCAAAATCCGGCTTCGTGCTCCCGCAATCATGCTGACCTTCCGTGTACGTTCTGGCTTCTTGGGTTACCGACTGACGCAACCCTCGACTACTTGGATGCGCGGTTTTCAGCTCTCCATGCGCAACAAAACGCCGCAAGCCGCCAATTTTAGGAGGGCGCTGCCGTTTCTGTGCCGGGTTCCGGTAAAGCGCACAAAAGCGGCTAGAACCGCACTGGAGCACCGGCAAGCGACTCTACGATGGGGTAATAAACTGATGCTGCACCGCTTAGGCGGAGTCCATTCCCTACCTCCGATAACCCCGTCCGGGCGCGTACTCGTCTGATACGAGCTGTGCTGGCAACAGCCGCTTGGCGTGTGCGATACTGATGCTGCTCAGAAAGGGCAACCGATACTCTGCGCAAGCGCCGGCGAGCTGGAGAAATCCAGGCCCCCAATACTCGTCGCCCGGCAGGTTGCTCTTACGCAGATAGTTGCTTCCCGAGGCCGGGATGGCGGAACTGGCAGACGCAGCGGACTCAAAATCCGCCGACCTTCGGGTCATGGGGGTTCGACCCCCCCTCCCGGCACCATTCGATAACTTCAGCCATTCCATCCACTTCGCCGCGTCGAAGAGCACCTGATTCCGGCGAAGCATTACGCGATGGCCGGGTCGATTTTTTCCGGATCGATGCCCAGCTGTTGCATGGCATGCTGCGCCCGCTCAGCGTCAAATTTGCCTTCGCGCGCCAGCCGCGATAACGTCGCAGCCGCAATCGACTCGGCGTTCACCTCGAAGAAGCGCCGCAGATGCTGGCGATTGTCGCTGCGCCCGAAGCCGTCCGTCCCCAGGCTGACCAGGCGGTTGTGGAGCCACGGTGCGAGCTGGTCCGGCACCGCCTTCATGTAATCGGTGGCTGCCACGATGGGACCATTCGCGCCCTCGAGTGCCTGGAAGATATAAGGCCGCTTCTCGGGCTGGGCGGGATGCAGCCGGTTCCAGCGATCTACCGCCAGGGCGTCGCGGCGCAACTCGTTGTAGCTGGTCACGCTCCAGACGTCGGCAGTAATACCGTACTCTTCCGCCAGAAGATTCTGCGCCCGCACGGCTTCATTCAGGATGGGGCCGCTGCCGAACAACTGCACCACAGCATCGCCGTCGTCGGCGCGGTATTTGTAAATGCCGCGCAGGATGCCCTCTTCCGACCCTTGCGGCATCTCCGGCATGGCATAGTCTTCGTTGTACAGGGTGATGTAGTAGAAGCGGTCTTCGCCTTCCTGATACATGCGGCGCATGCCGTCCTGCACGATCACGGCAATCTCGTAAACGTAAGCGGGATCGTAGCTGTGGCAGGTGGGCACGGTGCTGGAGAGGACCAGGCTGTGGCCGTCCTGATGCTGCAGTCCTTCTCCCGAGAGCGTAGTACGGCCCGCGGTGCCGCCCATCAGGAAGCCTTTGCCGCGCGCGTCTGCAAACGCCCAGATGAGGTCGCCGATGCGTTGGAAGCCAAACATCGAATAGTAGGTGAAGAAGGGAATCATCGGGACTTTGTAGTTTGCGTATGCGGTCCCGGCGGCGGTAAAGGACGCCATCGATCCGGCTTCGGTGATGCCCTCTTCCAGAATCTGTCCACTCTTCTCCTCGCGGTAGTACAGCAGCATGTCCTGATCATGGGGCTTGTAGAGCTGGCCCTGGCTGGCGTAGATGCCCACCTGGCGGATGATCGATTCCATGCCGAAGGTGCGGCCTTCGTCAGGAATGATGGGCACGACGAACTTCCCCAGCTCAGGATGCTTGAGCAGTTGCCGCAGCATGCTGACAAAGCCCATCGTGGTGGAGACAGCGCGGCCCTTGGAGCCGGCCAGCGATTCCGCGAACTGGTCCAGTGCCGGCATGTTCGCCACCGACGTCGGCACCTCGCGCGACGGCATGAACCCGCCCAGCTGCTTGCGGCGCTGGCGCATGTAAGTGATCTCGGGACCATCCTCCGGCGGCCGATACAGCAATCCATCGCGGGCGGCTTCCTCGGGAATGGGAATGGCGAAGCGCGAACGGAAGGCGGTCAGCGCTTCGTCAGCGAGTTTCTTTTCCTGGTGGGTTGCGTTGCGCGCCTCGGCCGAGCCCAGTCCATAGCCCTTCACGGTGTGCGCCAGAATCACGGTCGGTCCGCCAGCCTGCTCGACCGCGCGCTTATAGGCGTTGTAGACCTTTTGCGGATCGTGGCCGCCGCGGCTCAGGTGGTGCAGCTCGTCATCGCTCATGTCGGCGACCATCGCCAGCAGCTCAGGGTATTTGCCAAAGAACTCGCGGCGAATGTAGGCGCCGCCCTTGGCCTTGTAGCTCTGGTATTCGCCGTCGACACATTCTTCCATGCGCTTAAGCATGATGCCTGACTTGTCGCGGGCAAACAGTTTGTCCCAGTCGCCACCCCAGACGACCTTGATGACGTTCCATCCAGCGCCGCGGAAGGCAGCTTCCAGCTCGTTGATGATCTTGCCGTTGCCGCGCACCGGGCCGTCGAGGCGCTGCAGATTGCAGTTGATGACGAAGATCAGGTTGTCGAGCTTCTCGCGCGCAGCCAGCGTCAGCGAGCCCATCGATTCGGGCTCGTCGGTTTCGCCGTCACCGACGAAGCCCCATATTTTGCGCGGAGTCGCCGGGATAATGCCGCGATTCTCCAGATAGCGCATAAAGCGCGCCTGATAGATCGCGTTCAGCGGGCCGATGCCCATGGAGACGGTCGGGAAGCGCCAGAAATCGGGCAATAGCCAGGGATGCGGATAGGATGGCAGGCCCGGGGCGCCACGCAGCTCGTGGCGGAAGTTCAGCACCTGTTCTTCGCTGAGCCGGCCTTCGAGATAGGCGCGCGCATAGACGCCGGGAGAGGAGTGGCCCTGAAAATAGATGAAATCGCCCGGCTGGTCCCCATAATTAGCGTGGAAAAAGTGATTGAAACCAACTTCGAGGAGTGTGGCCAGCGAGGAGTACGTCGAGATGTGGCCGCCGATGCCCGGATCTTTCTTGTTCTGGCGGTGCACCATCGCCATTGCGTTCCAGCGGATCAAGCTCTTGATGCGCCGCTCCAGCTGGCGATCGCCGGGATAGGGGACTTCCTCTTCGACGGGGATGGTATTGACGTAAGGAGTATTCAGCTGGACGGGCATTTCGATGCCCGACTCGCGTGCACGCTTCACCAGCGCTTCCAGCAGCGTGCAGCCGCGGTGCGCGCCTTCGTACTCCACCAGCTCGTCAAAGGCCTGCAGCCATTCGGAGACTTCTTCTTCAGAATCGATTTCGGGGTTCGAAGGAAATTCTAAAACGCGCGGGGAAAGTTCTTGTGTGGCCACGATTACCTCTATCGATAAAGATCGTAAGAAAGCGGAACAAGTCTGGCCAGCCGTAGCCGGCGACTGGCTGCGAAAGTTGCTTGTGGTTTGACTCTAGTATAAGGGATGCGTGGACTCGTAGAGGGGCTTCTGATTGCCGGAATTGTCTGAAATCCGGCAGCTTCAAGCGAAAGAAGTGCAGTGGCTGCCTCGGATGTGGAGTAATCCAGAAACGATCGTAAAGAAAGCAATAGAAAACTTCGATGCCGCTCAAACGCCGGCACCATTCAGCACAGACCCGATCCTCCGGCGCACAAACACGAACGCGCAGCCGAAGCTGCGCGTCGTAAAAAGCTGATGGTGAGCAGCAGACTCAGCAGGGCTCAATAACCCGCGTTCATTCGCTGCCACACGGCTAAGCCGGCGATGACCAGGATGAGGACGCTCGAGGCTGCCAGGAGAATGCGCACCCAGGGCGTCACTTTGTTCATGCGGAGCTGCAACGCCTCCTGTTCCTCGCGCATGTTTTTGCTGGAGTCGTCAATGAACATGGCATCGTCTTCATGCATGCTCAGCGTGCTGCGATAGATCCATAGCAGGACCAGCACAAGTGTTATGACGCCCCACACAATGAGCAAAATCTGCACAGTCGACATTGACCACCTCGGTTCAGGAATGAACCCGTGCCTCCGCCGACCAGCCAACGAAGGCCCGACCGGCCCATATTATGACTCTGCGGACAAGCCAGCGCAACTGCATTCGCACTCTGAATTGCACCCAACGGGATTGCCGACACGGGTTCTCTGCCATCCATCTCAGTTGTGCGACTTGTAAGGGCCGAATGGCATCAAACGTGTAAGATTTGTGAAGCGCCCTAGACCGGCGGAAGAACGGCTTTGATATAATCTCTACGATTCTGAGGAGAGAGGCATGGCAACGACAACGACGACCCCGAATACCACCACACCCGCAACCGAGGCGAAGCCGATCGTCTTCACCCCCAACGCTATTGCCAAGGTGAAGGAGATCATGGCGCAACAGAACCCCGTTCCTGCGGGCTTGCGCGTGGGCGTAGTTGGCGGAGGATGCTCCGGCTTCTCCTACTCCATGTCCTTCGAAAACGGCGCCGGCATGATGGACAAAACTTTCGACTTTGACGGCCTGAAAGTCTACGTCGATTCCACCTCGCTGATGTACCTGAAAGGCGTCAGCGTCGATTATTTGGAGACGCTGGAAGGCGCCGGCTTCAAGTTCGACAACCCCAACGTGAAGAGCACCTGCGGCTGCGGCTCCTCGTTCAACGTCTAAGCGGCTCTTAAGCTCGACGAAGGCCCCGTTTGACGACGGGGCCTTGTCGTAGGTTGCGCGCGCTCCACGCCAAAGCTGGCGCCACAATCCTCATAACGCCGCTCCCATTCGCCGAGACTACCGCGCGGCACTCGGGTTCATTTACTGGCGCAGCGCTCGCCGTGCAATGCACAGCCTTGTACAATATTGCTTTCCTGCTGCATCTTGCGACGGCCTGCGGTTGGCTGGGGAGTGTCGATGAAGTTCTTGCGCAAAGTTGGCTTTCTCGCGGTGCCAGCCCTTTTGTGGATGGCGCAACTGGGCTGCGGCGACTATTACCGCCCGGTGGCGAATCCCGTTGTCAGCCCCGGGGGCCAGCCGCAAAACGCGCATTTCGCATGGGTCGTCAATTTCAATCCTAACGGTCCAGGATCGACCACGGAAATCGACGTTTCCGGGGACTCAAACCTGGCGGTGAACACCATGGGCGCCGGTTCCATCGCGGAGGCGTTCCCGCCATCCTCGCTGGCATTGTTCGTGGCCAACCGCGACAACGACACAGTAAGCGAATACCTGCCCACGCTGGCAGGCCCCATCACTACCATCTCTCTTTTAGCCGGGTCCCACCCGGTGAGCTTAAATTCCTCGCAAGTGGGGAACATGTTCGTGCTGAATTCGGGGCCGAACTCCGCCTGTCCCAGTGGCGGTTCAGTCAGCACGATTCCCCTCACCTCGCTGGCCGTTTCGGCTACGGCCTGTGTCGGCCCGGCTCCGTTTGCGATGGCGCAGTCCTCCTCAAACAATGTGCTTTACGTGCTTAACCAGGATGGCAGCGTTTCGGTGGTTAATGCGGGAGCGGTAAGCACAATCACGTCGCTGATGGGCCAGAGCCCGGCTGCAATCACCACCACCACCAACGGAGCTTACATACTTATCGTGACGCAAGGCGACGGGGCGAATCCTCCGGCGCTAAATATCGTTGCCGCCGGGATGGCCACGGTGGCTGCCTCCGTGCCGGTGGGAATGCACCCCACCTTTGCCACTGTCGATCCCACCCTCAACCGTCTTTACGTGGCCAATACCGGCGATAACACGGTGAGCGTCTTCGATGCCTCCAACGTAAATCCCGCGAACATGCCGCCTATCCCGCAGCTGGCCACGGTGCCGGTCGGCACGAGCCCGATTGGCGTGACCGCCTTAACCGACGGTTCCCGCTTCTACGTTGCCAACTCCGCCTCCAACGACGTAACCGTGGTGAGCGCAAACAGCTTCAGCCCGCTGGGAACGATACCGCTTCCCGCCGGCGCCAACCCAGTCTTCATCGCCTCCGATCCGACCGCAAGCAAGGTTTATGTGGCAGACCAGGGGACCTCCCAGACCACCATCATTCAGACCTCGAACAACGCGATCGGCGGAAACATTACGGCTCCGCCACAACAGTCCGGATGTACCAGCTCTTGCGCGCTGCAACAGCCCATGATGGTTGTTACGCAATGATTTTGTGGGCGAGGCATCCGAAACTCACCCGGCCGGCATCTTAGAACCCTAATGAGTAGTCTGCCTGCTGTCCACTCCGTACACTTTTACGAGAACCACGGCGCGCTGATCGAAAGGCTGTGCGGGATCGTCTCCTCTAGTCTTCTCATCGGCAATTCGGTTCTGCTTGTCTGCAGCGAAGAACACCGCGTGGACCTGGTCGGATCGCTGGAGCGCTTGCAGGTCGATGTCCGCGACCATGCCCGGCAGGGACGCTTCTCGATGTTTGACGCGAGCGAGATGCTCAGCATGTTCATGGTGGACGGACGGCCGGACGAACACCTCTTCCTCGCCTCCGTCGGTAAGGTACTCGCCGAGGCCAAGAAAGCTGCGCGAAGCAAGCATGAAGGGCTAACCGTCTTCGGTGAAATGGTGGCGGTGCTCTGGGAAAAGGGCAACAAGGCCGGAGCGGTAGCGCTCGAGAAGCTCTGGAACCGCGCCATGCAACGCCGGGCCTTTCACCTGCATTGCGCCTACCCAAGCCGGCTCTTCGAAGAAGATGAGGCCGAACTGCAGGAAATCTATCGCGCGCACACGCACGTCGTGGGCGACGCCCGCGCGCACGCCGGCACCGCTTAGCTGAACATAAATTCCTTGGTTCGCAGGTCGCGCACCGTGTCGCGCAGCTTCGCCGCGTGCTCAAATTCAAAGCGCTTGGCCGACTCGCGCATCTCCGCTTCCAGCTTCGCGATGTAAGCGTCCAGCTCTGCTTGCGAGTGGAACTCCGGCAATCCCTCGGCCTCGCGGGTCAAGTCTGCGTAGTCGGCTTCGGCGACCGCAACCAGCGACATGTCGAGCGGACGCACGATCGACTCCGGTGTGATGCCGTGCTCTTCGTTATACGCGCGCTGAATGGCGCGCCGGCGATCGGTTTCGTTGATCGCCTTCTGCATGGATTCCGTCATGTTGTCGGCGTAGAGGATGGCGCGGCCGTTCAGATTGCGCGCGCAGCGCCCGATCGTCTGGATGAGCGAGCCTGACGAGCGCAGGAAGCCTTCCTTGTCCGCATCCAGGATTGCAACCAGCGACACCTCGGGCAAATCCAGTCCCTCGCGCAAAAGATTGATACCGATCAGCACGTCGAACTCGCCTTTGCGCAGGTCGCGCAGGATCTTGATGCGCTCCAGCGTCTCGATCTCCGAGTGCATGTAGCGGCAGCGTACGCCGACTTCGCTGTAGTACTCGGCCAAGTCTTCGGCCATCCGCTTGGTAAGCGTCGTCACCAGCACGCGCTCGCCCTTCTTGGCACGGTCGCGGATTTCGTGCAGCAGGTCGTCGATCTGGCCCTTCACCGGACGCACTTCGACCTCAGGATCGATAAGGCCGGTCGGCCGGATAATCTGCTCGACCACGACGCCGGCCGACTTCGTTAACTCGTACGGACCCGGCGTGGCGGAAACGTAAATCGCCTGGTTGACGCGGTGTTCAAACTCTTCGAAGGTCAGCGGCCGATTATCCAGCGCGCTGGGCAGGCGGAAGCCGTATTCGATGAGGTTCTGCTTGCGCGAGCGGTCACCATGCCACATACCGTGGATTTGCGGAATGGTCTGGTGCGATTCGTCGATGAACAACAGATACTCGCGCGGGACGTAATCCAGCAGCGTCGGCGGAGGCTCGCCCGGCAGGCGCCCAGTGAAGTGGCGCGAGTAGTTCTCGATGCCATGGCAGTAGCCCATCTCCTTGATCATCTCGAGGTCAAAACGCGTGCGCTGGTGCACCCGCGCCGCCTCCATCATGCGGCCCTGCTTCTCCAGTTCCTTCTCCCACCAGGCCAGCTCTTCCAGGATCGAGCCGATGGCCGCGTTCTTGCGCTCCGGCTTCATCACGTAATGCGTCTTGGGATAAATCGGAAGCCGCACGTGCTTCTGCTTCACAGTGCCGAAGAGCGGATCGATCTGCGCCAGTGATTCGACCTCGTCGCCCCAGAGCTCGATGCGGTAGGCGGCGTCGTCATAGGTGGGAAAAACTTCGATGATGTCGCCGCGCACGCGAAAGGTTCCGCGGCGGAAGTCGCCGTCGGTGCGCTCGTAGAGGATCTCGACCAGCTTGCGGGTGATCTCCTCGCGCTTGATCTTCTGCCCTTTCTCCAGGAAGAGCAACATGCCGTAATACGCCTCGGGCGAGCCCAGGCCGTAAATGCAGCTGACGGAGGCGACGATGATGCAGTCGCGGCGCTCGAACAGCGACTTTGTGGCCGAGAGCCGCAGCTTGTCGAGCTCGTCGTTGATGGTGGCTTCTTTCTCGATGTAAACGTCGCCCGCAGGGATGTAGGCCTCGGGCTGGTAGTAGTCGTAATAAGAGACGAAATACTCGACGGCGTTATGCGGGAAGAAAGTCTTGAACTCGTGATACAGCTGCGCCGCCAGCGTCTTGTTGTGGGCGAGGATGAGCGCGGGACGGTTGACCTGCTCGATGACCTTGGCCATCGAGAACGTCTTTCCCGAGCCGGTGACGCCGAGCAGCACCTGATGCTTGTCGCCGTCAAAGACGCCACGGGTTAGCGCCTGGATGGCGCCGCCCTGGTCGCCTTGCGGTTTGTATGAGCTGACGAGCCGGAATTCCATGTCGCAACATTGCCCAGCCGAGCGCAGCACAGGCCGCACAGAAAGCAATTTCAGCGGGTGGGCATCTCTTCATTATAGATGGTGCTGCGGGATGGGAGAATCGCCGTGAGAGCCGTCCGGACAGCTTCGGCAACGGCGTTCCCTCATTTATTCTGTTCGCGGCCTGTCCTGGCGCCGTTTTCGGCGTGGCTCAGAACGATCGTCGAAAGCAAGGAGATCGCCTTGAATTTTCTCAACCGTCTGCAACCGCTGGGGCTGCTGGTCTTGCGGCTGGTGCTGGGCGCCATCATGATAGCCCATGGCTGGCAGAAGATCGCCGGCCACATGCACGGCATTATGGGCATGCTGCCGCACCTTGGCATACCGGCATGGATGGCCTATCTGGTGGTGGCAGCGGAATTCGGCGGCGGCATCCTTGTTGTCCTGGGCTTGCTTACGCGCTTCGCCGCATTCGCCATCCTCATTGACATGCTGGTGGCCATTTTGAAGGTGCACCTCAAGAACGGGCTGACCGGGCAGGGCGGTTTCGAGTTCCCGCTGGCGTGTGCCGCCATCGCGTTTGCCCTGATCTTCCTGGGAGCAGGCCCTATCTCGCTCGACGCGATACGCGGGGGCAAGGGCGCACGATAAAAATCATTGCCAAGGGTGGTTCTTCAGGTGCTCCCCTTATTGCCGTTGAGCGCGCCCTGCCTAATAATCCGGGCATGAAGAAGCTGCTGCCACTGCTCCTCGTCATGATGGTCGTGATCTCCGTGCCGGCATTCGCGAGCCAGCATCATCATCACCATCATCATCACTCGCATCACCATCACGCCCATCGCGCCAGCTAGAGAGCGCGAAGGTCAAGATCAAGCAAGAAGGCCCGGAGGTGAATCCGGGCCTTCTTGCTGCTTGTTGCGCTGCTATCCTGTGACGCCGGTGATGGCGGGCGGTTTCTGCTTCTGTTTGGCTTCGCTGATGAGGTGCTGGATCAGCTCTTTGCTCTGGGCGTCGGGATTCAGCTTGAGCGCCCTCTGCCAGGCCGCGACGGCGCCGTCGACATCGTTCTTGCCCTTCCAGCGGATGATGCCAATGTTGACCAGCGTCCCGGTATGCCGCGGATCATAGGTCAGCGACTTGTTCAGCTCCGCCAGCGCGCCGTCCACGTCGCCCAGGTAGTACAGGCATGAGGCCAGGTCGGTGCGCGCGCCGACATTCTCAGGATTGATCGCCAGCGCTTTCTGGTAATAATCAACCGCGGTCTTGAACTGATGGGCGGCGCGGTAGGTCACGCCGAGTTGGTTGAGCAGGTCGGCGTTGTTTCGATCTTTTTTGAGCTTCTCCAGCAGTGGCGCTGCCTGTTTATCGGCCATCTGCTTCATATCGTCGAGCGACGGCATTCCCTGTTTCCCCGTGCCTGCATGAGGATTCTGGCCAGATTGTGAGGCTGTTTCCGGTGCCACAGCGGCCGAGCGGGGAGCGGCTGAGCCGCGCAGGAAGTAGCCGATGGCCAGCCCGATAATCAGACAAATGACGGAGAGTGCGTAGGCCTGCGCCGGCTTCCAGGCCGGGGGCCCTTCGCGAAGTTCTTTGCCTTCGTCCATAGCTACAAACTCCAACGGTTCCGAGAGCAGCGCAGCGAACCACGGTCATGAAATGCACCCCGGATGCCAAAGCTGCCAGGAGCGCACCAGACTATGGGCTTCAACAACTTAGAGTGATGGCCGGGTGCCTGGGAAGGATTGGAAGGGTCTTAGTCCGCACAGTGACGTGTGATATGGCGCGTGCGGCGCGCTTACAGGTCTTCCCGGCTCAGTTCATCTCACATCCGCCGCCGCCCGTCATGCAGCAGTTCGATTGCCCGCAGCCGGCGCCAGCCGTCGAGGAACCGTTTGGTTTACTGACCGCGAATACCGAGAGCTGCTGCTCCAGCTTGGTGGTGTGGCACCTGGGGCACTCTGCGCTCTGTTCACCGAGCAGAATGGCTTCAAACTTGTGACCACACGATTGGCAGCGATACTCGAAGATCGGCATGTGAAAACTCCCGCGAACTTGCCTGACGGATCGACAGCAGCGCCGGGCAGTGCTGAGACACTATTATAAAGCCAGGAGCCGGCGGCCATTTCTCAACGCGATCCCATATCGTTCTCGACGCCACCTCGGTCGGAGGCGCCCGCCGGCG
>DASRGM010000183.1:0-12614 GCA_035651035.1 Terriglobales bacterium | reverse complement strand
TTTGGCCAGGGTAAGGATGGAGTCGAGCGAGTCGCGAACCGAATTGATGAAGCAGGCCGAGCACTGCGGCTTACGATAGCCGACCACGCCAAATTCGACACGCTGCGTCTCGTTATTCCAGTGCCAGTTCTGCGCGTCGCTTTTGGGCTCAATGCGGTCGCAGCCGACGTTGAACCATACCGGCGAATTGAACGCGGCCTTCTGCTGCAGCAGCAGATGTGCGAGTTCGTCGTGGAAGATGGCCGCGTCTTCCGCGGTACGGAAGTAGCCGCCGGCGATTCCCCAGTCGCGGATGGTTTCGGCGACACGGGTGACGAGCGCGCGCACGCCGCTCTCGCGCTCGGGCGTGCCCAGCTGGCCGTGCAGATATTTGCTGGCGACGATGTTGGTCGCGGTCATCGACCAGTCTTTGGGCACCTCGACGTTCTGCTGCTCGAAGATGACGCCGCCCTGCGAGTCGGTGATCTGCGCGGTGCGCAGCTCCCACTCGAGCTCGTCGTATGGGGAAACGCCGGTCTTGGTGAAGAAGCGGCGGAAGGTGAGGCCCGGGGCGGTAATCTTCTTTTGGCCGGGCGCCGTCTTCGTGGCAGCGCTCGTCGTTGTCGTTGTTGTAATGTCGGCCATGGTCGTGCTCCTGAGCAGAGAGATGTGTACCAGTATTAAAGGTCGCGGGAGTGAACTCCCGCTGTTCTATGTCCCTGAAGGGACTTGGATTCCGTTCCTCAACGTACCCAGCGCTGGGGTACTCTGTTTCCCGCTACGGCGGTCTGGCGCGCAAGATTGCGGGGGCCCCTTCTCTCGCTAGCGCATCGCTCGCAGAGAAGAAGCCCCCGGTTGATGTCACCGCGACTTGAAAAGAACGTGCCCCAACGTCCGGCGGAAGTTGGGAACCTGACCGCAGATGCCATCGTCTAGGCGATGACTTCGTCGGTCTACATCTGCGGGGCTGAAACGCTGCCCCAGTTCATTACCCCGGATACCCCGCCGCCCGGATCACCTCGACCCCGAACGGCCGTTCGAACGAGAAATTGGCGATTCCCGTTCGTTTCAGTGCGACCAACACTAACTCCACTATCTTGTGGATGTCAACACAATAATACAAGATATTGTGCTCCACTGTCCCAGATCGGCTAGGCCTGAAGAATCAGGATCTTTGCCCTGCTGACTCAATCAGTAAGGCTGCCTCTGGACTCACATCAGTCACCCGCGGGACCAGCCTCCCGAATTTTTCGGGGCTGCTCCCTCCTGAAATCCCTACCGCCGTGACGCTCGATTCCGGCATCGACGAAAGCTCGTCGCCGCACTCTCTGGCGAATCTAGTCTCAGGCGGCGCGGGGTTCAACGCCCGATCCTTGTGCAGCTCTGTGGATTTGTGTGGACGCGTTGGAAAACCGCGGAAGAAAGTTTCGGCTCGACACTGGAAAGCTGCGGAGTCCGTCGCGAGACGACAACCTCCGGCGATAAGGTGCCGCGCACCTCTTTACTCGGGGAAGCGAGAAGGGAGAGGTGCGCGGTTTTCGCCGGAGGAATCAGGTCGTCCAGCCTTTCCGCCAAGGGCTGACGAAAAGGCAGGGCAACCCAATAGGCGAGAACACTGCCTCGCCGGCAGCGGGGCTACGGCTCTGCGGCGGGGACGATGGTGATCTGCGCATCACCCACCACAACATCGGCGCCGATCGGCAGTCCATAGGTATTGTTCTGGTTCACCACCAGTTCAACCATACGGATTTCCGAGCTATCAGGATTGGGGAAGTTGCGGATGATGTGCTTCAGATACAGCGTTCCCAGTCCCAGAATGTCGACAGACGTGTTGTAGGCGACATTGTCGTTGATCTCAGGGTGTCCCGCGACGGAGATATTCACGAAATTCCCCACCGCGGTTTCGAAGACGCCGCCAAAGCCGGCGATGGTTGCGTCCACCCGGCCATAAATAAGATTGGCGGACACCAGTCCATTCAGCAGACTCAGGTTCTCTACCTGGCTGGTCATTTCTCCAGTGGAGTACGGGGAGTTCAGCGCGGACCTGCCGGTGTCGGTCACTGTACCGCTGTTGAGAATGCCGGCGAGGTTGACCCCGGCAATGCTATTAGTGATCGTCTGGCCTGCGGTGCCGTAGCAGGGCAGGCTGACCGGAACCGAGGGGCTGGAGTTGAGGATGCCGGCCACGCTCACGCTAGTGCCGAACGAGGTGCCGGTGATGACCGCCGGCGCCCAGGCGCGCACCATGCCGCTGGTCGCGCTGGACAGCACAACCTCGGTACCCACCGGGATGCCGAGCAGGTTGGCCGTGTCGACATACAGGTGCAGCATGTTCACCACCAGCTGACCTTCCACATTGTTGGTGAATGGAATCTGCTCATTCAATACCACGTGGCCGATGCCGGGAACGCCGATCTGCGTATTGGGCGCGGGCGTACCGTTAATGGGTATGCCGACGATCAGCAGGTTGGTGAAGGAGGAGCCGGCGGCGCTGAGATGAAAGCCGCTGGCGTCCAGATGCGTTGTGCTGACCGATTTGATCTCGGTTGCAGTGATCAGGCCGGCGAGCAGGCTGACATTAAGTACATCGGCGCTGGCTGATGCGGTCTGGGTGGGCGAGCTGCTGGCGCTGGTGTTGGAGACGCCTCCCTGCACCAGCGGAAGAGCGTTGACCCCGGCGGCCGTGCCGGTCACCGTCTGATTGTTAATGTCGGTACCGCAAGGCTCCTGCAAATTAGCCTGGGCGGTGGGGCCCACCTCCACGAGATTGCCGAGGTTGGCGGATACGCCATAGGCGGAACCCTGATAGAGCACGGTTTGTACTGTGAAGCTCTCCTGCGAAGTGGCAAAGCCAGCCCCTGCCAGGAGAAGAACCACGAAAGACAAAGCGAGAAGCCGGTTAGAAGGGCGCCGGCTCCCGAAGGTTTTGATGCGCAGCATAAGCAATTCTCCTTGCGATCTGAGAGACGCCGGGACGGCGGACAATTTGCGTTCGCTGGGCGACGCTGTACTCAGGCCTGTATGTGAGGTCCTCAAACTGCAATGACAGCTCGATACTGCGGGGGGTAACAGTGAATGGATTGGCCGCCACCCTTAACCGCGAAGATGGCGGCAATCGCTTGCCGGTTCCTCCCCTACTTCGAGCCCGGGCTGTTGCACATCTCTAGTGCACGTTCCCGACCAACTCAAATTCCTGATTCCGGAGCGGAGTTACTTTGCTGGTGACCCGATTACTGCGCAAAACTTTGGTCCAATCTAGGTACATTCATGCCGTCGCGACTGCCACATTGTGGCACATCGGTGTCGTAACACTTGCTGCGTTACGAGTTATCCTACAATGTGGTACTATGCAAAAATGCCTATCAATACAGTAGATTCTGCTTGGTTACAATCGTCATGGTTGTTTCTTACGATCATGCCTTACTTTCATTACCGACGTGCCGGGCATAAACTTCTATCGCCTGAAGATGCAAAGACAAAGCTATGCGCGGTGGGCGAGGACCGGATAGTTACCCCACTTATTGGCTTGACTGTAGGCCTTCAAAGTGGACTGGGTGTACGAGGAGAAGCATGCCGGGAATCGCGAGATCCAAAATGTGTCATCGCCGATGCCAGCAGCTTCGTGGAGTACCTCGCATGCGAGTCGACGCCAACCATTTTTGCGGTGCCAGCCCTCGCTTGCTGCAATCCGAATCTGCTGCCCATATACGAAGCACGCTTGTTAGCAGGACAGTGATCTTGGTGGGTAAGGCTGGAGGAGCCTTTCTGAGGGCGCAGGCGGGATTGAGCGCGGCACTTACTGTGAAAAGGGTACTGAAGAATCGTGTATTGGACCAGGGGCGCGATTGCACAGCCGGTAAAGGCGCGCTCGCCCCGCAGACGAAACAAGCGAATCGTGCCGCACGGTGGGATCGGGCGATGGCCTATGGCTGCGCGAGCCGGCGGAGCTGTGCCGCCCGACGTAAGCAATTCGCGGACTCGAAGAGGTCCCCCACATCGCGATAGGCCGCGGCAAGGTTCTGCAGCGCCATGGCCTGCTCGTGCGGATCGTCCATCGCGGCGATCGCGCGCTTGTAATACGGCACTGCTTGCTGGGCGTTACCGTGCGCCTGCGCGTCGATGGCGATCGCCAGATTCGATCCTGCATCATTGGGTGCAATAGCGGCAGCGGCGCGGTAGTGGGCCATTGCGTCTTCCCGGCGGCCTTCGCGCAGCAGCAGGCCTCCGACCATGTCATGCGCCATCCAGTTATTGTCCGTGACCTGCAGGGCATGGGCCCACAGCGTCAGATTGTCCTTCCAGTAGCCGATCTGGCGATGCGCTACCAGCGACAGCGACAGCAACACAACGACGCTGGTTGCAGGCAGCACGGACCTTGGAAGATGCGCTCGCCGCGCCCAGTCAGCCACGCCCCAGCACACCAGAATGAACAGCCCCAGGAACGACTGATAGGCGTACCGGTCGGCCATCGCCTGAACGCCGACCTGGATAAGGCCGATGGTCGGCACCAGCATTCCTAGAAACCAGAACCAGCCCACCGGCAGGTAGCGCTGGCGCCGCCCCATTAGCACCAGGGCAGTGATGGCGAGCAGCAGCAGCCCGCATAGCGCGACCTGCCCAAGCCGCAGCGAGTTGCCGGGATGCAGGTACATGATGGCCAGTCGCGAGGGCCAAAGCGCCTTGCCGATGTAGCGCACGTAAGCAACGATGGCATTACCGATCCGAATCCAGGCGGAGTAAGGCCAGTACTGAGGATGGCCGACATGCTGCGCTTTTCCGGTGGCCAGCGCGCTGGCGGCACACAACAGAAGCAGGGGCACCTTTTCCAGAAGCAGCCAGCGAAAGCTCTTCGGCGCGAGAGCCGGGGGCGAGTCATTTGCGACGGCAGCCGGGTTCGAGTCCGCAAACATTCGCCGAAGCGGCCAGTAGTCCCATAGCAGCAGCACGCACGGCAAGGTGATGATCTGCGCCTTTGCCATCAGGCCCAAGCCGAAAAGGGCGGCCACCACGGCGTAGCGAAGCACACCCGGTCGCTGCGCGTACCAGCGATAGCAGCCCAGCGCCAGCAGGAAAAACAGCATGCTGAGCACGGTCTTGCGCTCCGCCACCCATGCCACTGACTCGACATTGATTGGGTGAAGAGCAAAGAGCGCCGCCGCCATGAAGCTGCGTCCGAGAAACCCAGTCGCCAGCAGCAGGACCCAGAACAGCACTACGGCGTCAACGCTGTGATAGACGATGTTCATCGCGTGATGGCCGGCGGGATCGAGGCCGAACATCTGGCAATCGAGCGCGATCGACAGCCAGGTGAGCGGATGCCAGTTGTTGTCGTCGAGGCTGCGCATGGCCCACCGGACCGTCGGCCAGGTCAGGCCCTCCTGCACCCGCAGGTTCTCGGTGACGTAGCCGTTGTCGTCGATGTTGGCGAAGGGGTGATGGACGATTGGCAAGTACAGGAGGCCGGCGGCAAGCGCCAGTACCAGGCTGAGAACGATCGCTTTGGCATAGGGTGGCGAAGCGGTTGGCGCCTGGCACACAACCGTCGCCGGGCTAGAAGTCAATGACGCGGTACTCATCCGGGGACCTTGTCGCCGCATTATATGCGAGAGGCCACGGGGTCACGGTGACGCGGCTCACAGCCGCGGAGAAAGAGCACTCGCGACCAGAACCGATTTATTGGAAGTACGGAAGCGTCTGCGGCTTGCGGTGATGCGCGGCGGGAGCGCTGCACCGCTGTTCTACCTGGCTTCTTTCTGCCGCCGCTTCAGGTCGTCGATGAACATCTGCTCGACCGGCCGGTCATAAGCGCGCAGCACATGACGCGCGCTGTGGCCGCTCACCAGATGGCAGACCTCTTCGGCCAGGTTCTTGGCGTGATCGCCGGCGCGCTCCAGCGATTGAGTCATGAACAGCACGTGGAAGCTCTCCTGGCGCGGCGCGCCCTCCTGATTCTCCAGGTGGCGCAGGAAGATCAGGTTGCGAATGCGGTCCAGCTCGGCGTCGGAGCGCAGCACGCATAGGGCGCGGTTGAGGTCGCGCTCGGCAAAGGCATCATGCGCATCGCCCAGCATCTTCTCCAGCCGCGAGGCCATCAGCGTCAGCTGCCGGATGTCCTCCAGCTCGATGCGGCCGCCCACCGCGGCGGCGCGATTGCTGCAGTTGAGCAGCAGGTCGCCGATGCGCTCCAGGTCGATGATGAACTTCAAGCAGGCCAGCAACTGGCGCGCCTGTTCGGGTCCGGCCTGGGTGATCACTGCGGTCACGCGCTCATCGATCTCGCGGTCCAACTCGTCCAGATCTTTCTCGCGCTCGCGCACGCCATCCAGCACCCTGGTCACGCCGGTAGCGATGCCCTCGGCCACGATGCCGGCGGCGGCGCGCGCCAGCCGACAGGCAGCCAGCGTCTGCTCCTGAATCTCTGCGCAGATTGCATCCGGATTGGCTGGAGGACTCTCTGCCGTGCTCATCCTGTACTCGCTAAGCTTCCGCACAGGCAGGTTGTCAGGGCGCTTTCCTGGGCCGCATGAGCAGATGAATGGGCTCTACAGCCCACAATAGAACGATTCTGTGAATTGTCAATGAATGCGCCGTGACAAAATCGCTAAAACCTCGGAGGAAGGGAGGAACAAATCACAATCGCGATGCGGCAGCTACTGTCTTATGACAAGCACAGGTCCGCGTCTTTGCTTTGACTGTCGAGGCGTCGCAGATATTACGGCCGCATCGAACGGTTGGCTGGGCCGACGAGAACAAGGGTTTCGCCTCTCCCGGCTCAAGCGCAAGCGCCAAGCTGCGCCAGCAGGTGTCGAGATGATTGGCGAATAACGACAGGGGTGCAGACTATGAAGCGGAGCGTTGCGCTTCGGCCGCCGCAGTGGTGGCCTTGGCCAGCGTTTCCGGCGAGGCGAGCGTCGACACAACTGCATCGGCGCGGTGACCGGAGCGTACCGCTCCCCACACGATGAAGAGGTTGGTCACCAGCACCACAGTGAACGCCATTGCCGGCAGGAAGCCGAAGACCTGTCCGCGATCGTTGAGGATTTCCAGAGCCAGCACTGCGGTGACCAGGCCGCGCGGCAGCATCCAGAACAGCAGCTCGGTGTCGCGCCGGTCGACGTCGCGCACCACCCGGCGGCTGCCCTCCACCGCGAGAAAGCGCGCCGCCACCACGGCCACCAGAATCCCGAGGATGGGAACGATGTACTGGCGGCTGATGAACTCGGCAACTACGCCCAGCAGCACGAAGAAGAACGAGCGCACCAGGAAGCTGAACTCGGCGTGGAAGGCCAGCATGCGCGCGCCCTGCCGTGTCATGTGCGGCGTGCGCGGCAAATTGGCCAGGGTAACCCCGAACACCAGCACGGCGAGCAGTCCGCTGCCCTTCAGGAAATCACCCAGAGCGTAGACACCCATCACAACGCCCAGGTTCAGAATGTTGGTGTTGGGTTGGCCGGCGATGCGCGGCCACAATTTCGACCACAGCGCGCCGGCGGCAAACCCGATGGCCAATGAGACGATGATGTGGTGGGAGAAGTCGGCGGCCAGGTCGCCGATCAGCGAGCCGCCACCCTGCAAATGCAGCAGGCTGCCGACCATCAGCACCGCAATTACTTCACCCAGCGCCGACTCCAGCGTGAGCGTGATCTTCACCGGATCGGGGGTGTTGATCTGCTGCAGCGCGGGAATGACGATGGTGCCGCTGGTGCAGCCCAGCGCCGCACCCAGCAGCACGCAGTCGGTCCAGCCCAGATGCAGCAGCACCCGGCCCGTCACGGCGATCAGCGCCAGGCTGAGCCCGAAGCTGAGCCCCACCAGCAGCAGTCCAGCCGGCAGATAACGCAGCGCCTGCCGCAGTCGCAGCTCCAGGCCGCCCTCGAACAGGATGAGAATGAGGGCAAACGTTCCGAGTATCCGGATCGGACTTTGAAAAAGTTGCGGCTGTACCCAATGCAGCCCCGGTCCGACCGTGATGCCGATCAGCAGCAGGACGATGATGTCGGGCACGCGCGTCAGCTTCGACAGCCGATTGGCGGCGAAGGCCACAATCAGCAGCAGCGCCGGCAAGCCGAAAATGTGGGCCATTTGCATGGGAGAGTGGTGTGGAGCTGGGCACTTATGATAGTACGAGAGCTGTTCGCGACGGAGGTTTTTCCGCGCGAATTCGCGCCAAAGCTGGAAATTTCTTCATGCCGCAGGGCATTCCGTGCTGGCCCGAACGGGGCCGCAGCAGGGGGAATTAGCTCCCCTGGCGGCGACGCTTAAAGTGTGCCGGTTGCGGACGCCTGCGCCGCTTGAGCGACATCCAGCGGCCCAGCCTCTCCGGCGACGGCACAAACGCTATCACCACCAAAAATGCGCCGATGACCACCAGCACCTCGGCCGGACTGCCTAAATTGGCTGTGCCGGGATTTTGCACGGTGACCGAGGCGGTGTGCGCGTGACGCCAGGCGAAAAACAGCAGCAACGCTCCCGCCACGAACACGGTCGCGCGTAAGCCAATCTTCAAGCGGCCCTCCAGCGAATGCATTGTAGAGCAGCAGAAGCAATCTGGCGAAGCCCGCTCACAGCAGATTGATTGCCCGTGCGGCCAGCAGCGCGATGATGGCCAGCGAAAGGAATGCCTGCAGCATGGTCATCGCCTTGGCCCACCGCGCCAGTACCGCCGTGTCCGTGGGCGAGAAGGCGGTGCTGGTATTGAACGCCAGGAACAGGTAGTCGAGGAAGTCGGGCGCCCACGAAGAATCGCGCTCGGCGGGCGGCCGCGTCATCTGGGGGAAGAGGAAAGCGCTGGCCGCGCTGCCCTGCTCGCGTCCCAGCGGGCCATGCGCGTCCAGCTCCCAGTACCACAGCGCGAAGACCAGGATATTCGTGATCCACATCAGCGAAGCGGAGAGCAGCAGGGTGCGTGGCGGATCTTTGTGCTCGGGCAGGCCGGCAATCAGCAAAAGCAGCGAGCCGACCAGCGCCACTGTCAGGACACCGATAGCGACCAGGGCCAGGGTGCGCGCGATGTCGTGTCGACCGACTCGAATGCTGAAGACGATCGGCACCAGCAGCAGCAGGATCGCGGCGAACAGGATCCAGCGCGGACCGAAGGAGAAGCGCTCGGGCAGCGCGAAATGAAGGAGCCCGTCGGCGCCCATCGCCAGGAACGCCGGCCAGCGCGGCTGATGGATTTTCTGCGGACTCGTCGCCAAGAAGAAAGCCTATCACTATCGATTCTCCTTGTCCCACCGTGTAAGCCGGCGACGCTAAACTAGCAACGTGGGGCTAATGACGCATCATGTCCTCACCGTGGTGGCGAGCGTGACGAATCTCACGACGCTGTACGTGCTGCTGGTCGTCTTCCTCGCGACCCTCATTCGTTCGGCATTCGGATTCGGCGAGGCGCTGTTCGCGGTGCCACTGCTGGCGCTGCGCTTGCCGCTGAAGGTGGCCGCACCCCTGGCGGTACTGCTGTCGATCACCATCGCGCTGATCGTCGTCGCCCAGGATTGGCGCAAGGTGCAGGCGCGCAGCATGGGATGGCTGATGTTCGCCACCGCCTTCGGCATCCCCCTGGGCCTGGCGTTGCTGACCAGCAGCCATCAGCAGCTCGTGAAGGCGGTGCTGGCGCTGCTGATTATTGCGTTCGCGGTCTACTCGCTCGTCGGCGACAAGCCTCCGCTGCTCTCGAGCGACAGCCTGCCCTGGCTGCTGGGCTGCGGCTTCACCGCCGGAGTGCTAGGAGGCGCGTATGGGATGAACGGGCCGCCGCTGGCGATCTACGGCGCGATGCGACGCTGGAGCGCGCAACAGTTTCGCGCGACGCTACAGGGATATTTTCTGCCGGCAAGCGTGCTCGGGATGTTGGGATACTGGCTGAAGGGTTTGTGGGTCCCGGCCGTGACGCACTTTTTCCTGCTGTCGCTTGTGCCGATGCTGCCGGCGATTCTGCTGGGCAAGTGGGTCAACCGCCGAATGCACGGCGACGCGTTCCTGAAGTACGTATACACCGCGCTGGTCGCCATCGGGCTGGTGCTGCTGGCGCAGGCCAGGGGTACCCGTCTCTAATGACCCTTCCCTGTCGGCCTAACCCGCAGGAACACCACGAACTGCGCGGGATGGCTGCCGTACAGGCTCACTAGCGGCGGTGGCGTGATATAAAGCGTGGCCTGCGCGCCCAGTGCGGTCTCCAGGTGCGGGATGAGCGGGATGTCGCGGTCGTAGCCGCCGGTGTAGGCCTGCACGCGCCCGATCACGTACTCGTTGAAGTCGGGCGGCTGGAACTGTCCCTTCAGCAGCAACTCATTGGTGCGGTCGACGTTCTCGATGCGCGTCCAAACCGCGTTACGGTCCAGAAAGCGCAGCGTCGATTCCAGCAGGTATCCGTTCCACACCAGTCCAGTCTGATTGACATGGTTGCGTCCCCAGGCCACCGTGCTCGCCCAGTTGCCGCGCGCCAGCGGGCGGTTGTACATCACCGACGCGGTCATGCGCTGCACGTCCTGATCGGGATCGAGCGCCTCGAGACTCGTGAGATGCCCCCAGGAATATTGCATGCTCCAGTTCTGCCCGGGCTGCACGGTCAGGCGCGTGGCCCACGAGTCGATGGCGCCGGCATAGATGGTCCAGCGATTTTCCGCCGGCTCCCGGCCGTGGAAGCCCGACATCTCCAGCCGCACGATGCCGTGCGTAAGCCCGGCGGTCAGCACGTCGTAGGAGATGTGCGTCGAATCTTCGAGGTGATGGCCGAGCGTCGCCAGCGGATCTTCGGAGGCCGATGTGCGGTGCGGGAACGCCGTGGGACCGAGCGCGGGATCGCCCACCGGCGCGGCGTAGAAAGACAGCACGGTGCGCTCGCCGAGCGTGAGGTCATAGAGCGCCGCAATCTCCATGAAGAAGTTGTGCGGATGCTGGCCGTCGACGATGGGCTTGCCAAAGGCAGTCTCGCCCTGCTGAAACAGCTCGGGGAAATAGCGGCCGGAGACGGTGGCGGGCTCGAGGCTGAGCATGGTGCGCGCCGTGAAGTATCCCGGCCCCAGCCGCCGCTGCGCCATGGGCATGATCCAGTTGGTGGAGAACACTTTGTCGGCGCCGCGCGGCCCTGTCTCCTGCGTGGTGTTGATGAAAGCTACGCCGTGCAGCATCAGCATCCAGCCGCCGTGGAAGGTCATGAGCATCTCGGCGGGCGTGGAGTTGGGCTCGGCGGTGGTGCCGGAGGTGGTGTGGTTCTCGATCTCGCCGACAAAACTGTTGGCGGTCATCATGCCCATGCCCATTTCCATGCCCTGCATGGATTGCATGTGAGCATCGTCGCCGCCTGCTGGGGATTGCGTTTTCGGCGAGTTTGCCGGAGCCTCGGGCGCGGGAGAAACCGGCTGCTGCGCCGCGCCGCTCAGGGCCGCGGCCAACAACAGCAGCACAATCGCGACGATGCGTGCTGACGTGTACGCAAGCATGAGTTCCTCATCATGCTACCCGAGATTGTGCGCGTGTGGGATGCCGCAGAACGCGTAGGATGCCACCGATCACTCACGGTTCGGACACAATTTTCGGACTTTCGGGCGGGCGGCAAAGTTGCTGAAATTGTGACGTACGTCATAGGCGCGTGTTTAGTGCGGCAATATAGTAAAGGTGCCTATCAAAGATCGCAGTTCTTCGCGCGCCCGTGCCTGCGCAACCTCTCCAGGGACGTAATTCTGGCGAATAGCGAAAGGCCAACAGCGAATACCGAGCCGCGAAGAAGCGAATCGACAGAGCACAGTCATGCCGCAGAACTACGTACCGATATTCATCTTCGCATTTGTCGCGTTCCTGGTCGCGGCCGGAACGGTCGCGATCTGCACGCTCATTCGCCCCAAGAACCCGTCCAAAACCAAGCTCATGCCGTACGAATGCGGCATCACGCCCTTCGACAACGCACGCGGCCGCTATACCGTGCGCTTCTACATCGTCGCTATCCTCTTCGTTGTGTTCGATGTTGAAACCATCTTCCTATTTCCCTGGGCGGTGCAGTTCAAGCTGCTCGGCTTGTTTGGGCTGCTGGAGATGACGATCTTCCTCGGCATCCTGATCGTGGGCTACATCTGGATTTGGAAGAAGGGTGCGCTGGAGTGGGTGTAGAGTAGAGCGAACCTTCAGGTTCGCGTCATGCGTGCAAATGTTGGTTGCTGAGGCGCTGAGTTCGAACGAGCCCAGCGCCTCAGCTATTGTTCAGGCTGGGCGCCGGCCTTAAAGGCCTGCTTTACCTCGCTACGCGCTCGGCAATCCAGGCGGCGCACTCGCGTGTCCCTAACGTGCCGCCGACATCCACTGTGGTTTTCTTCTCGCGCACGGCATCCAGCACCGCACTCTCGATCTTCTGCGCCTCGGCGTTCAATCCGAGGTGCGCCAGCATCATCGCCGCGGTCAGGATCGAGCCCATCGGGTTCGCCGTGTTCTTGCCCGCCATCGGCGGCGCCGAGCCGTGCACCGGCTCAAACATCGACGTGCGCCCTGGATGAATGTTGCCGCTCGCCGCCATGCCCAGGCCGCCCTGCAGCGCGGCGGCGAGATCGGTGACGATGTCGCCGAACATGTTGTTAGTGACGATGACGTCGAGCGATCGCGGCTCGCGCACCATCTGCAGGCACAGCGCGTCGACGTACATGTGT
>DASRGM010000182.1:0-8835 GCA_035651035.1 Terriglobales bacterium | reverse complement strand
GCCCAATCAGTTCGTAAACATCCATCTACTCCTTGAGACCAGGAGAAACGTGACCGTGGTGCCGTCGGCCGCCATTCAGCGCGGCCCCCAGGGCGATTACGTTTATGTGGTCAAGCCGGACAAGACCGTGGAAGTCCGCCCGGTGAGTGTTGCCATCACAGAAGGAAACGTCGCACAGATCGCCAGCGGCGTTTCACCGCGGGAAGACGTGGTCACGGACGGCCAGGACAAGCTGCAGGCAGGCAGCCATGTCGAACCGCACCTGGCAAGCCCTGCGGGTGGCCAGAACGCATCGAGTCCGGCGGCCGCCGGTCCCGGCGCCCGGACCTATCAGCCGGGCACACGCCAGTCTGGAACTCGCACGCCGAACTCGGGAACAGCTTCGCAATGAACCCGTCGCGGTTATTTATCTTGCGCCCGGTAGCCACGTCGCTGCTGATGTTTGGCATTCTTCTGGTGGGCATCGTGGCCTACCGGCAGTTGCCGGTGTCGGCCTTGCCGCAGGTGGACTATCCCACAATCCAGGTGATGACCTTCTATCCCGGCGCCGATCCCACGGTGATGGCGTCTTCCGTGACGGCGCCGCTGGAACGTCAGTTCGGGCAAGTTGCTGGCCTCAGCCAGATGACGTCGTCGAGTTCGCTCGGCAGTTCGATCATCATTCTGCAGTTCAATCTCGACCAGAACATTGACATCGCCGAGCAGGAAGTTCAGGCCGCGATCAATGCCGCCGGGACGTATTTGCCGCAGGACCTGCCCAATCCTCCGATCTACAGCAAAGTCAATCCCGCCGACGCACCGATCCTCACGCTGGCCCTGACCTCAGAGACGCTCCCGCTGCCCAAGGTGGAAGATCTGGCGGACTCGGCTCTTGCCCAGAAGATTTCGCAGGTGAGCGGGGTAGGCTACGTTTCCATCAGCGGCGGACAGAAGCCGGCGGTGCGCATTCAGGCAAACCCCAGGGCCCTGGCCTCCTATGGCCTGAGCCTGGAAGACATGCGCACGGCGCTGGCATCCGCCAACGTGGACCAGGCCAAGGGCACGCTCGATGGCCCGCGGCAGTCCTTCACCATTGATGCGAATGACCAGCTCCTCTCCGGCGCCCAGTACAAGCCGATTGTTATTGCCTACCGCAATGGCGCTCCCGTACGCGTGGCCGACGTTGCCAGCGTCACCGACGGGGTGGAGAACGAACATCAAGCGGCGTGGATGGGGCGCGGCTCGACCTTGTCGCCGGCAGTGATCGTGAACATCCAGCGCCAGCCGGGAGCCAACATCATCGCTGTGGTTGACCGGATCAAGCGGTTGCTGCCGATGCTGCAGGCCGCGCTGCCCGGCGCGGTCAAGCTCACGATCCTCACCGACCGCACGCAAACGATCCGCGCCTCGGTCAAGGACGTTGAGTTCGAGTTGAGCCTCACCATCGCTTTGGTAGTGCTGGTGATCTTTCTGTTCCTGAGAAACCTGCGCGCAACCGTGATTCCCAGCGTGGCCGTACCGCTCTCGCTGGTGGGCACCTTCGGCGTGATGTATCTGCTGGGATACAGCCTCAACAACCTCACCCTGATGGCGCTCACCATTTCTACGGGGTTTGTGGTGGATGACGCCATCGTCATGCTGGAGAACATTGACCGCTTCACTGACGCCGGTGAGCCGCCGCTGCAGGCGGCCCTCAAGGGCAGCGGCCAGATTGGGTTCACCATCGTCTCGCTGACCGTGTCGCTGATCGCAGTGCTCATTCCTCTGCTCTTCATGGGAGACGTTGTCGGCCGCCTGTTCCGCGAATTCGCAATCACGCTGGCGGTGACAATTCTGGTTTCAGCATTTGTGTCTCTGACGCTCACGCCCATGATGAGCGCGCGGCTGTTGAAAGCGAAGGCGGCCCCGCAGCACGCAGCCCCGGACGCGCTGGTCCCGGGCAGAAGCGGTCCGGCATCCGCCTCCACAACCATCTACGACTGGTCCGAGCGTGTCTACAACCGCGTCATCGAGTTCTACGGACGCACTCTGAAATGGGTGTTGCGGCATCAGATCGCTACCCTGGTGATAACCCTGGGAACGCTGATTCTTACCCTGTTTCTATACGTTGTCGTCCCCAAGGGTTTCTTCCCGGTTCAGGACACCGGCGTAATCCTCGGCGTCTCGGAGGCGCCGCAGAACATTTCTTTCGATGCCATGTCCAAGCGCCAGCAGCAACTGGCGCAGGTGATCCTGAAAGATCCTGACGTAGAGAGCCTCTCCTCCTTTATCGGCGTGGACGGGACCAATCCCACGCTCAACAGCGGCCGCATTCAGATCAACCTGAAACCGCGCGATCAGCGCAGCTCGACCGCCTCGGAAATCATTCGCCGCCTGCAACCGCAGCTAGCCCGGCAGGTTGAAGGAATCACGCTCTACATGCAGCCGGTGCAGGACCTCACTGTCGAAGACCGCGTCAGCCGCACGCAGTTCCAATATTCCATTGAAGATACCAACCCACAGGAACTCGCTGTCTGGTCGCAACGGCTGCTGGAGAAGCTCCGCTCCTCGCCTGAACTGCGCGATGTCGCCAGCGACCAGCAGAACGGCGGGCTGCAGGTTGACTTGAGCATTGACCGCGACACCGCCTCGCGGCTCGGCATTCTTCCCGCCGCTATTGACAACACGCTTTATGACGCCTTCGGCCAGCGGCAGATCTCCACCATCTATACGCAGCTGAACCAGTATCACGTGGTGCTCGAAGTCCATCCGCAATTCCAGCAAGACCCGGCAGACTTGAACAATCTGTACGTGAAATCCAGCACCGGAGCGCAAGTGCCGCTCTCTGCCTTCAGCCGCATCGAGCAAAGCAATGCGCCTCTGGCGATCAATCACCAGGGCCAGTTCCCGGTAGTCACTCTTTCCTTCAATCTCGCGCCCGGAATCTCCCTGGGGGAAGCCACCAAGGCAATTGAAGCCGCCGAACAGGAGATCGGCATGCCGGCCAGTATCCACACCAGCTTTCAGGGGACCGCGGCTGCGTTTCGCAACTCGCTTTCGAGCGAGCCGCTGCTGATCCTGGCGGCGATCGTGACGGTTTACATCGTACTGGGGGTTTTGTATGAGAGCTACATTCATCCCATTACAATCCTCTCCACCCTGCCCTCCGCCGGTGTCGGCGCGCTGCTGGCGCTCCTGATCACGGGAAATGATCTCAGCGTAGTCAGCCTGATAGGAATCATTCTGCTGATCGGCATCGTGAAGAAGAACGCCATCATGATGATTGACTTTGCGCTGGAAGCCGAGCGCGACGAACACAAATCGCCGGAGGAGGCCATTTACCAGGCCTCCCTGCTGCGCTTCCGTCCCATCATGATGACGACTATGGCGGCCCTTCTCGCCGGGCTGCCGCTGGCGCTGGGGCGCGGCACCGGATCGGAACTGCGGCATCCGCTGGGCATCACCATCGTGGGCGGCCTGTTGCTCAGCCAGTTGCTGACGCTCTACACCACTCCCGTCGTGTACCTCTGGTTTGATCGCCTGTCGCGGCGGTTTGCCGGCTTCGGCTTCCGCCATTTTGAAGAACAGCCGGTATCAGGAGACTAGCGGTGAGCGTTTCGTCTCCATTCATCAAACGGCCGGTGGGCACTTCCCTGCTGACCATCGGCGTACTGCTTGCCGGAATTCTGGCCTTCCGCTTCCTGCCGGTGGCTCCGCTGCCGCAGGTTGAGTTCCCGGTGATCCTGGTCCAGGCGGGTCTGCCCGGCGCCAGTCCCGAAACCATGGCGTCGGCCGTAGCCACGCCGCTGGAGCGGCAATTCGGGCGCATTGCCGGGGTGAACCAGATGACGTCCACCAGCCAAATCGGCTCGACCGGAATCACCCTGCAGTTTGATCTTGACCGCAACATTGACGCTGCCGCCCGCGATGTGCAGGCGGCCATCAATGCCGCGCGCAGCCAATTGCCCTCCTACATGCCGGGGAACCCCTGGTACCGCAAGGTGAATCCGGCTGACGCGCCCATCCTGATTTTGGCGCTGACCTCCGACACCATCACGCTGCCGCAGATGTACGACGCAGCTGACTCGGTGCTGTCGCAGAAGCTCGCGCAGATCAGCGGCGTGGGGCAGGTATTTGTCGGCGGAGCGGCCCGTCCTGCGGTCCGCGTCGAGGTAAATCCCAACCTGCTGAACAAGCTGGGCATCGGGCTTGACACCGTGCGCGCTGCGCTGGCGTCAGCCAATGCAAATCGCCCTAAGGGTCAGGTTGCGAATGCGGTCAACGCGTGGGCCATCAATGACAATGATCAGATCAAAGACGCAGACCAGTACCGGCCGTTGATTGTTGCTTATAAGAACGGGGCGCCGGTGCGGCTGGGAGACGTCTCCGATGTGCAGGACTCGGTCGAGGACACGCGTGTCATCGGTCTTGCCGCCCACAATGCCACCGATCCCGCCGCGGAGGCCAAGCCGGCAGTGCTGATCATCATCTTCCGGCAGCCCGGCGCCAACATCATCCAAACCGTGGACAACGTCTATACCTTGTTGCCGGAGCTGAAGGCATCCATCTCTCCGGCGATCAACATTGACGTAGTGATGGACCGCACTACCACGATCCGAGCGTCGGTCCGCGACATCGAAATCACCCTCTTGATTTCCGTAGTGCTGGTGATCCTGGTGGTGTTTGCCTTCCTGCGAACCGTGCGCGCCACTATCATCCCCAGCATCGCCGTACCGCTGTCCCTGATCGGCACGTTTGCGGTGATGTACGCCTGCGGATACAGCCTGGATAATTTGTCGCTCATGGCCCTGGCCATTTCCACCGGGTTCGTGGTGGACGACGCCATCGTGGTGCTGGAAAACATCACGCGCTATATCGAACAGGGTATGGCGCCGGTGGCTGCGGCCTTTCGCGGCGCGCGCGAAATCAGCTTCACCGTGCTCTCCATGAGCACATCGCTGGTCGCGGTTTTCATCCCCATCCTCATGATGGGCGGCCTGGTGGGGCGAATTTTCCGCGAATTCGCTGTGACCCTGAGCGCTGCCATCGGGGTATCGCTTCTGGTGTCCCTGAGTACCACGCCGATGATGTGCGCGCAAATCCTGCGGCCTGCAAGCACGGGGAGGCATGGCCATGTGTACCGCTTCTTTGAAGGGAGTTTTGACCTTGCCTTGAAGGTGTACCGAGGAAGGCTGGGTTGGGTCCTGCGGCATCAACTGCCGGTGTTCCTCAGCACGCTCGGCATTATCGCACTCACAGTTTGGCTCTATTTCAAGGTGCCCAAGGGGTTCTTTCCGCAGCAGGATACCGGGCGCGTAGTGGGGGCGGTACAGGCCGATCAGGATGTCTCCTTCGCCGCTATGCGTGAGAAGATGCGGCAGTTCATGAGCGTGGTGATGCGGGACGCGAACGTGCACACCGTGGTCGGCTTCGCCGGCGGAAACACCGCCAAGAACCAGGGCCGCATGTTCATCACCTTGAAGCCGCGGGGTAAGGAAAGGAAGCTCAACGCCGATCAGGTGATTGGCGCGCTGCGGCGCAAACTGGCGGCGGTCCCCGGCGCAAGCCTGTTTATGCAATCGGCGCAGGACTTGACCGCGGTGGGCGGGCGGCCCGGTGCCGCGCAATATCAGTACACTCTGCAGGGTGAGGACCTGAAGGAACTCAGCGCGTGGGCGCCGCGTCTGTTGGAGAAGCTGCGGACCCTGCCGGACCTGCGCGACGTCAACACCGACCAGCAGGACCGTGGGCTGGACGCTACTGTGATCATTGACCGCGACACCGCTTCGCGGCTTGGCGTCTCTCCCCGCGATATTGACAATGCCCTCTATGACGCCTTCGGACAGCGCCAGGTCTCAACTATCTACCGGCAGCTCAACCAATACCATGTGGTCATGGAAGTGGACCGGCACTACCAAACCAGTCCCGAGGCATTGCAGTCGGTTTATGTGCATTCTTCGAACGGGCAGATGATTCCTTTGGCCGCGATCGCGCATTTCGGCCCTGCCAATGCGGCACTGGCGGTAAATCATCAGGGGCAATTCCCCTCGACCACCATTTCGTTCAACCTGGCGCCCAACGTTTCGCTGGGGCAGGCCACACAGGCGATCGAAGCCGCGGAACGCGAGATCCGCCTTCCCGCCAGCATCCACGCCGGCTTCCAGGGCACAGCCGCCGTGTTTCAGGAGTCGCTGAAGAACGAGCCTGTCCTGATCTGGACCGCGGTGCTGACTGTCTACATCGTGCTCGGCATCCTTTACGAGAGCTACATCCACCCGATCACAATCCTTTCCACGCTGCCTTCGGCAGGTCTGGGCGCGCTGCTTGCGCTCCTGCTCACCCGCCACGAGCTGAACGTAATGGGGATGATCGGGATCATCCTGCTGATCGGAATCGTGAAGAAGAACGCGATCATGATGATTGACTTCGCGCTCGACGCCGAGCGCCGGGAGGGCAAGTCTCCTGAAGACGCCATCTTCGAAGCCTGTGTGTTGCGCTTCCGCCCGATCATGATGACCGCGATGGCGGCCCTGCTGGGCGGTTTGCCGCTGGCCCTGGGCGCCGGCGTTGGTTCGGAGCTGCGCCAGCCGCTGGGCATTACCATCGTCGGCGGGTTGATCCTGAGCCAGGCGCTGACGTTGTTCACCACCCCGGTGGTTTATCTCTACATGGACCGCCTGCGCTGGTGGGCAATGCGCCGGCGGCGGGTGACGCGGAGAGAGGTCTCCCCGGCGGGAAGCCAGGCGGATTAGAGTGAAGGGCTCTGTGAGATATGCGTTTCGGCCCGGCGCGTTCTTTCCAGTCGGGTGGGGGACTTGATTTCCGGAATCAAACAGACCAAGCCAAAACCCTCGCCCTGTCTCGCCGCAGAACGGCGAGGCGAGGACCGGGCACCCGAGCAGTGACGTGGCATGCAAGCCACGTAATATAAACAACTTACAAGCAATCCTCCCGCCCGTCCCATGACCTCCGTAACATGCGCGGCGGTGCCTTTCGCCTTAGGCTAAGCTAGGCATCACTTCTAGGGAGTAGCTTATTCCGAGCACCGGCACAAGCAGGGCGGTATCGGCGTCTGCCCGCCCGTTTCTCCACAGTTTGAACATCCTGGTGAAATACGTCCGCCTGTATGGCTTCGACCACCGGCGGACCCGGCTGCAGTTTGAAGCCGCCTGGCAGGAGCTGCAGGAAGCGGCTCCCGGGCAAAAGGGTTCGCTTGTGCTCGGGGTTTCCGACGACCATCTCCTGCTCGACGGCGTGCCGGTCGAGACCGGCCAGGCCGAGCGGGGATTTGCCCAGCTTCTGACCGCCGCCGGCGTGGTCAGCATTCAGATTTCCAGCGAAACCACTCGCGAAGAATTTGCCCATTTCGTCAAGGCATTCTCCTTCAGCGGGTCGAAAGCCCAGGGCTTTGCCGATGTGATCAGGGCCGCATTCCCCGGCGACAGTGCCCATATTCGCATTAAGGGGCTCGAGTCCGTTGCCGCTGACCGGGCCGCGGAAGGAACCGGCGCGGACGCCCAAATCGCGGCGCACGCGCTTGCGCCGGAGACGAAAGAGTGGATTGGCGACCCCGGCCGCCTGGTACAGCTCATTGCCGCTGCTGACGACGCAAGCAGCTCGGGAGAGGCTGCGGTCGCCTCCCAGCTTTCCTTCGACCTTACGGCCGCAGAAAGCGAGACTCCCGGCGGCAAGAGCGATGCGGAAGACACGCCTTTCCCGCTGAACGAGAAAGAGATCGGCGAAGCTTTGCGCCTGCTCACCCGCTTCGCCGAGCTCGGCACCCAACGGTCTCCCAAGCCGGAACTCATCGGAGTAGAACTGCACCGCACCGAAGAGACCATCCGCAAGACCGTGCTCAGCATTCTGGAAGAGGTTGCGACTGCTCACGATCACAAGAGCTCCACGCCGGTGCTGATGCGCGCCGCCGAGCAGCTGGCCATCCGCTATGCGCTCGAGCGCTTTCAGGCCGGCGACCTGCAGGTCAACGCCGTGCGCCAGATGATGGAGGAGATGGGCCGGCAGATCGCGAACCTGCGCAAGATACTCTCCGCGCATGAAGACAAGATGAGCCGGGCCGGCATTCTGGTCGAGCCACATGCCGACCTGCTGGACCGGATGTTCTGGGCGGAACTGCCCGAGCACAGCAAGAAGAAGGCGCTGCTCTCGCCAGACGCCGCCTGCGTTCCGGCGCGCAACGTGCGCCAGTACGTCGAATTGCTGCTGCAGCGCGGCGACCGGGAGACGGCCTCGGCCGTGCTCGAAAACTACGCCAGTCAGGCCAATTCTAAAGAGCGCGACTACCGCGCCAGGGTCGCCAACGGACTCACCCAGTTCGCCGACGTGCTCACTTCGGTGGGAGGAACGGTCCTGGGAGATGCCACCCAGAAACTGGGCGACGCCTTGGCAAAAGAGTCTGATCCGGAAGTTGAATCTGTGTTAAGCGCGGCCTTTGTCCGTCTCAGCTCCGAAGCCAATCAGCGCAGACAGTATCGCGCGGTGGCGCAGGCATGCGAGACCATGGACTACCTGGCCAGCCGCCGTCCGGCGCTGGAAAAGGAACTGCGCTCGCGCATCGGAGTGGAGAGCAGGCTGCCTGACTTTATCGAAGATGCACTCAACCAGCAACGCGTGCCGGCGGACCTGCTGGGGGTCTTGCACCGCAACTCGCAAGCTGCCGCCGAGCACCTGGCGGAGCGCTTTTTCCGCTCCATGCGCCGCGAGGAGTGCGACCGCATCGTGGACCTGGTCAACGAATTGGGCATGGCAGCAATCAATTACCTGCGCGACATGCTGCGCAGCGGGCCGCAGCGGCAGGCAGTCTCCTCAGTCGGACTCCTGAGCCGGCTGGACGTTCCCGGCCTGCTCGAACTGCTGCCC
>DASRGM010000181.1:0-47618 GCA_035651035.1 Terriglobales bacterium | reverse complement strand
CGGCCAAACCATCTCGCAACCCTACATGGTCGCCGCCATGGTGGAGGTTCTCGACGTGCAGTCCAGCGACCGCGTGCTCGAGATCGGAACCGGTACAGGATATGAAGCGGCGGTGCTGGGCGAGCTGGCCGGCGAGGTGTGGACCGTCGAGCGCCACATCGAGCTGGCCGACCAGGCGCGTGACATCCTGGAAGAGCTGGGCTCGACGAACGTGCATGTGCTGCACGGCGACGGCAGCCGCGGCGTTCCCGAAGAAGCGCCTTTCGACAAGATTCTGGTGGCCGCCGGCGCGCCGCGCCTTCCCGAGGCCCTGGTAGCGCAGCTGGCCGATGGCGGGCGACTGGTCGTTCCCGTGGGCAGCCGCCACGAACAGCAATTGCAGCTGGTGCGCAAGTCCGCCGACCAGGTGACGATCAGCATGCATGAGCTGTGCCGCTTCGTGCCGCTGGTGGGCGAGTCGGGATGGCAGGAGTAGGAGTGTTCGACGCAGTCGACGATACAAGTCTCCATACGATGGCGTCGTCATGGGGAGCGCGTATGGTTCGGAACGGTATGGGAGCACCCTGACGCTCTGATCCCACTCTCGGTGCAGACTTACTGGCGTAATATTCCATAGCACCAGTAATCCAGTCGTGCCGTCCATTTCAGGATTACCGGTGACAATGCCTGTTAGCGCCGGCAATCCTCATCGGGTCTTGCGGGCGGTTGTTGGTGTAAGGGCCTGACTTCAACGATAACTGCAGAGACGTAATATCAGAACCAACATGAATAGCATGGATCCCAGCCGGCTTTTCAAATGTCGTGTGCTTGTTGTGGAAGACGACCCGCTCGTGCTGAAAACCACTGCAGCCGTGCTACACGGCTTTGGATTTTCGGTTCGGACCGCAGAAGACGGATTCGTAGCCCTGAAGATTCTTAGAGAAGTCTTACCCGATATCATTCTGTGTGATTTGAGAATGCCGGGGATGTCGGGGTTTGAGCTGCTTTCAATTGTCCGTCGCAGGTTTCCTCATATTCCGACAATTGCCATCAGTGGGGAATACGTTCTTGCATCCATGCCTCTTGGGCTGCTGGTAGACTATTTCTTTCAAAAAGGCGGGTATACCCCAGAGCAGCTCTTGTCCAAGATCAAGGAGCTGATTGCAGCATCACCGATACGGCCCCACTTGGGGAAACATGATCCCGCGCCGCTGTGGATCCCCAGAAAGGACGCTGACTATGTCGTGGTCACTTGCCCTGAGTGCTTGAGATCGTCCGCAATTGAGGACACCGCGGTCAACGAAGATTTACATCAGACCGATTGTGTGGCCTGCGGGGCAGCCATTCGTTATCTAGTGGACTCAAGCGTTCTCAATGCGCTTGAGCGGAAAAAGAAACTTGTTTCGCCGACCGAGAGTAGCGGTACTCAGTAGCCAGCGCAAGGTCGCCTTATCGTAAGCGATCGGCTCGGGCCGGATCGGTTACGATGCCTGATGGCTCGTCTTTTCCTGTGCAGCCACAACGTCTTGCTCGCTAAACCCGAACATTTCGAATGGAGAGAAAACAGGGATTGACGGCCTTTCCGGCGGCCTTGCATGTGCTAAAGTGTCGGCGTCAAAATCCGAACCGCTGTGTAAAGGGGACCATCATGACAAGCCCAGAAAACAATTACTGGTTCGCTATCGGCAGCACGATCAAGCCGGCGGTTTTCGTTCTCCTGCTCGCTCTCCCATTGATGGTCGCGACGAGCCGCCTTACGCAGGCGCAGACCTTCAGGGTGCTGCACACCTTCACAGGTACGAACGACGGGTTCGCCCCCGACGGCGGTGTGTCGATCGACGCGTCGGGGAACCTGTACGGCTCCGCGACCTTCGGTGGCGATCATACTTCCCCATGCGAGCCTTTAGGATGCGGCCTCATATTCAAGCTCAGCAATCATGTCGGAGGATGGATTTTGCAGCCGTTATATAGCTTTCAGGGAGGGAATGACGGAAACTATCCCGAAGCGCCGGTGGTGCGTAGTGGAGATGGAACTCTGTACAGCACCACCGTTGAAGGTGGCACATTCGGCTACGGGACCGTGTTACGCCTGCAACCTCCAGCCTCAGCCTGCGGGACCTCGCTTTGTCCGTGGACAAAGACCCAGCTTTACTCCTTCAACAATGACGGCCTGGGAAACGCTCCTATAGGCGCTCTGCTTCTTTCGTCGGGTGACGTATATGGAGTGAGTATCGGCGGTGGCGCCCCGCCGGCCCAAGGTGCGGTTTACCAGTTGACGCCCAACGGTGGCGGATGGACCGAGAGTACGCTCAACGGTAGTTTAGCTTCGCCGGAGGGCGGAGTGATCTTCGACCGTTCGGGAAACTTGTATGGCACTTGTGCCAGTGCCGGCGCACATAATGATGGCTTCGTCTATCAGCTCGCGAGGTCGGGCTCCGGGTGGACGCTGAATACTGTAGTTGACTTCAATGGGAGCAATGGCTCTGTGCCCTGGGGCGGTCTGGTTATGGATACCTCAGGCAATCTCTTTGGAACCACTTCGATGCGCGGCCCCAATGGTGGTGGAACGGTCTTCGAGTTGACGCCACAGAATGGCAGCTGGATCTTCACTACGCTCTATTCGTTCTCGGCCCAGGAAGGACAACCGTTAGGTACGCTGACCATGGACTTGCAAGGTAATCTCTATGGCACAACCAATGCCGGATTCGGTACGGTTTTCGAGCTGACTCGCGGAGTTGGCGGTTGGACCTATCGCCTTCTGCACAGCTTTACCGGCGGAACTGACGGCGCCAATCCCAGCAACGCAGGCGTAACCTTGGACGCGAATGGGAACATCTATGGCACAGCCGCCGGCGGTGGCTCGGAAAATTGCTTTCAGGGCTGCGGTGTGGTCTTCGAGATTAGCCCGCAGTTGCGATAACTCCGAAAGATAGCCTGTGTAACAATCGCCAGTACACTCGTTGCGGAGTCTGTGGCTCGGCACCTTGGGAGGAAACGGTGCTCTGGTCGTTTGGCGGCAGCAACCTCGACGGGGCGTTTCCCGGTCGTGGCACCCTGGTGTTCGACCGGACCGGCAATATCTTTGGAGAGTAGCTTGAGAACTCTCGATATTATTCTTGGCTGGCTGCTGATCGCGTTCGGTCTCCTTCACATATCCTTGACGCGGAGCGTGCACCCCAACATCGACATCGACGCTGTGTGGTTCGCAGGTAGCGGGTTGCTGATGATCGCCATCGGGGCGCTCAACCTGCTGCGGGTCGCATATAGCTCTGTCGCAAAGGGCGTCTACGTGGTATCGGTGATCGCGAATATCGTGCTATTGCTCCTGCTGCTGTTCATTGCCACCCTGATTCCGATGCGGAGCAATCCACAGGTTCTGGTTGGATTGATTCTCGCAGCACTGCTCACCGCATTCTCGGTGCTTCGCCGCGCCGGCCGCAGGCCCATGGCATTGAGTTAGCTGTCGTAAAATCGCCCTTTAAACTAGGAAGTACACTCAGTCGAAGACTGTCTCCAAGTCTCTACTCTAGCCTCGCGTATTCGGCTTTGGCTTCTTTGTAGACGGCGATGTCGGGATCGACATTTTTCCAGAGCGCAAAGAATTCCTTGTATGCGGCCAGTGCGCGAACTCGCGCAGCATCGGCGTCGGCGCCCTGCGACGTTCTTGTCTGCAACGCGTTGGCGCGGGCGACGCCCAGGCGTGCCAGCGCTCCCGTCCAGCAGTTCCAGACGATGCCGCTATGATCGATGATCTTCTGGAACTCGGCTTTCGCCTCGGCGCCCTGTCCGGATGCGAGATAAGCCTGCCCGCGAATATAGGTGGGATACAGGCACGATAACTGGTTGATGACCAGGATCTGTCCATACTCAATGGGCGGCGCTGCCGGCTGCAGATCGTTGATGGCCTCAGCCGGGTTCTTGCGGTTCAGCGCCAGTTGGGCGCGAATTGCCGGCAGCCAAAGCGATTGCATCTGGGTGTCGAGCGAGTAGCGCTGGTTGAGCTCTTCTGCCATCCTGTGCGCCTGCTCATTGTCGCCGGCCATGGCATACGCCAACGCAGCCTCAACCTCCACGGCCTGACTCTCGGGATAGAGCTGCATTCCCGCTGAGGCGGCGCGTTTTGCCTCGGCAAAATTGCCGAGGGCCGCTTCGCGCAGCGCCGCATTCTCCCACCAGATCGCGCCGGTTTCCTTGCTATCGACCTGTATGGCCGATTGCACTGAACGTGCGGTCAGCTCGCGCGCACGGTTCAGGCGCCCGCCATATGCTTCCGTGTCGGATTCCATCGAAAGACCCAGGTTCTCGACACTGGGATTGCTGGCGAACCAGTGGTTCTGCTCGCTCATTCCTGGCTCGTTGTTGTTCAGAAAGGCGAGGGCATACAGATCGATGTGCATCAGATAGGCGCTGAGTTTGCGCGCTTGCGCCTGCTGAATCGCACTGCGGGCCTCATCGAAGCGCTGCAGGCCCATCGCCATGTTTGCCAGTTGCTCGTAGGCTCCCACCAGATCCGGATACAGGCCAACCTGTTTCTTCGCCAGCTCGAGCGCCTTCTCATATAAGCCTTGCGTACCGGCAACGAGGCTGACGTCCTGAAATCCCGATTGCGGATAATTGTCTACGATCTCCTGGAAAGCCGCGGCCGCCTTGTCGAGTTCGCCCGTCACCTCCAGATAGTAGGTGGCCTCAATGGAGAGCCGCTCGCGTTCGCTGGCGTGCTGGCGCAGGGCGAAGGCCTTGGTGTGATAGTCGCGCGCGCGTCCGGCCTCGTTCAAAGCGGCGTAGGCATCGCCCACGCCCCAGTATCCGGTGGCGAAGTTAGGATCAAGTTCGATGGCGCGCTGCAGATAAGGCATGCCCGCGGCGGCTCCCTGCTGGGCCAGAATCTTCCTGCCCAGGGTATATGCCTGCAACGCGTCCAGTGATGCGGTGGTGGCTTGTGCCAGCGGGACATCAAACTTCTCCACCGATGCCAGCGATTCGCCCAGCTTGCCGCGCAACTTGGCGGCAGCATCGCCCACCGCATTCAGTACCTTCTCCTTGCCGTCCGCCGTGACCTGCTCCTGCGCGATGGGCTCGCCACTTTCGCATCGCACCGCCTTCAGCCCCACGACATACTGGCTGCCCAGGCGGTCGATGGAGCCGGCGATGTACGCTCTGCCGCCGGCACGCCGGCAGACCTCGCGCGCCACATCCGAGGTCAGCTTGGTATCGACCGGCCGGGTCATGAGCTTTAACGTCCGCGCCGCCTGGTTGTCGGAGATCACGTTGAGGAACGGCGACTGCGCCAGGGCGACGGTCAGCGCCGTCTTGAGCGTGTTGTCGAAGACCGGATCGCCGGTACTGTTGGCGAAATCGGCGACCAGAATGGTGTCTTTCTCCGTCAGCTTCGGTGTTTGCTGCGAGCGGTAGTAGAGCACGCCTCCGATCAGCGCGGCGATGACGAGCAGCGCAGCGGTTACGAGGATCGGCCAGCGCCTGCTTTTCGTCGCAGCCGGCGCAACCTCGCTGGGAGGCGTCACCACAGCGGCTTGCAGCGCGCTCGGGATCGCTCCGCCTGAACTTGGCGAGGCACTCACTAAACCGCTGCCAGAAGCTGGAAAGCCTCCACTGCTGATCGGCATGGCCTGCGTACCGGAGGCGCTCGCAGCCCCGGAGTCGCTCCAATTCACGCGCACATGCCGGCCACTCTCGGTGTCCCGCTTCAGTCGCCGCAGGTCGGTGCGCATCTCTGCCGCGCTTTGGTAGCGCAGGTTACGGTCCTTCTCCAATGCTTTATGGATCAGCGCAGCCAGCTCGGGCGAAACTGCCGGGTTGAGCTGCCATGCCGGCCGGGGCTCGTCGCGCAGAATCGCGCTGATGATCTCGCTGGAGCTGTCGCCGTCGAAGGGCATGCGGCCGGTTGCCATCTCGTACAGCACGGCGCCGAAGGAAAACAGGTCCGTGCGCACGTCCAGTTCCTGCCCCTTCAACTGCTCCGGCGACATGAATGCGATGGTGCCCGGAATCGATCCCGGACTGGTCAGGTGGGCCGCGACCGACGATGTGACCTCGGTCATGGTGTGCCCGCTGGCCGCCACCTTGGAGGTCACCTTCGCCAGCCCGAAATCGAGTATCTTCGCCGTCCCGCGGCGCGTGACGAAGATATTGGCCGGCTTGATGTCGCGATGAATGATGCCTTGGGCGTGGGCCGCGTCCAGCGCGTCGGCAATCTCGGCGGCCAGATTCAAGAGCAGTTCGGGGTCCATCGGCTGGCCGGCGATATGGTGCTTCAATGTCACGCCATCAAGGAACTCCATCACCATGAAGGCGCGCCCATCGTCTTCGCCGATGTCGTATATGGTGCAGATGCCGGGATGGTTCAACGCCGAGGCGGCCTGCGCCTCGCGTTGAAAGCGGCTGAGCGCGAGCGGATCTCGCGTGACCTCATCCGGAAGAAATTTCAGGGCCACAAAGCGGTGCAGCCGAACGTCCTCGGCCTTATACACCACGCCCATGCCGCCGCCACCCAACTTGCTGAGGATGTGGTAATGAGAGATGGTTTGGCCGATCACTAGCGCTGAATCTTAGGGCGAACGGTAAGGTAAGTCAATGAAGTGGGAAGCGGCTAGCCCGTGCTGAGCGGGGATCACACGCGTGACATGGGCATTGCACAAGTTACGCTGCCAACCGCCTTTTCGCGTTGATGTCCATCCGGATTATCGATGCGATAGCGATTCACGATCTGCCGTGGTCCACGCTCCAGAGAGTCGTTGGCAGGACTGCTCCAGAGAGCGGAGGCAACGACTCCTGGAGCGTGAACCATAGCGAATCATGAATCGCTAACGCATCAGGTGGGCAACGCCGCGCAATGGGGTTGGAATTCGTACTGCCTCAAATCCGTATCCATCCGGCGCGAATCGCCAGCAGGCTGGTGACGGCGACTACGATCCACAGCAGAATGCCCTGCATCAGCGGCCGCGGACCTACCTTACGCACCGTCGCGGGCGACAGGCTCGCCCCAATCAAAAAAAGCGTGATGATCAGCATCAGCTTGCCGGCGCTGCTCAGGAAGTGGTAAGCCGCCGAGCCGGGAAAGAAATAGGTATTGGCCACCGCAGCCAGGCAGAAGAAGAGAATGAACCAGGGCCACTGAATCCGCGTCTTGCTGCCTTTGACGGCGGCGGTAGCAACGGAGACCGGCACAATCCACAGCGCGCGCGCCAGCTTCACCGTCGTTCCGACCGCGAGCGCGACCGCTCCGTACTTCGCCGACGCGCCGACCACCGAGCTGGTATCGTGAATGGCCAGCGCGGCCCATAATCCAAATTGTGTCTGCGAGAGCTTCAGCCACAGCCCGATGGTGGGGAAGGTGAGCAGCGCAATCGAGTTGAGGACGAAGATGGTGCCCAGCGAGACCGACATCTCGTCTTCGGTGGCGCCGGTGATGGGGCCGACCGCAGCGATGGCGCTGCCGCCACAGATCGCCGTTCCGGTCGAGATGAGAAAGGCCGCTCGCGGGCCCACGGCAATCCATTTGCCCAGCAGGGTCCCGATCGACAGCGCGAAGGCGATGCCCAGCGCGGTGTACACAAATCCGCTGGCGCCGGCGTGCAGCACCTCGTGCAGGTTCATGCCGAAGCCCAGTCCCACGACGGCGGATTGCAGCAAAACTTTCGAGAGGGTTCGCGATTCGCTCTTATAAGGATGGGTGGCAATGGCCCCGAAGATGAGCCCGGCCAGCAAGGCCGATGGCGGCGAAGCCCAGGGTGTGAGGCAGAAAAACAGGCCGATAGCGAATAAGATTTTCGCTTTCATTCAGCTGAGTAATGCCAGGGGCGCCGATCCGAAGCTGCCTTGCAGGCAATAAAATGGGCCCGATGCCAAGGAGCGGTGACGATTTCCTTGGCTCCGAGCCCATTCGATCCTGAAATGGATCGGAGGTGATGTACTTATGTTACCGCGCGGTGTGGAAAAGTCAAGCGGAAAGCGGCATAATGCGGCGAGCCTGCGACTGTGTGCAATGCTTTAAGAAAGTTTGTGAAATGACTGAAATGATGGCGTATATCAGCCAGGTGGTCACCTTTGTGGGCGGGTTCAGAGCGCAAAGTTTTTCCCTTGCAGCTGCTGCTGAAGGCAGGCATGCGGACGGGCCAAGCCGACGGCTGCTCGCGCCGGCTTTGTTGCTCCTTTTTTTCCTGCTGGCCGTGGCTGCGGTGAGCTCTCGCGCCACCGATTTTGCGCCGCCCCCCGCCGCCGATGAGGCCGCGCAACAAGCCTCGCAGCCGCTGATCCAGTACTCGCTGCCGCCGGACAAGCTCAGCCAGGCCTACGCGCTGTACCTGCTGAACGGCACGATGTACTTCGTGACCACGCTCTGGGGATTCATCGTCTTGTGGCTCATGCTGCGGGGTCGCTTCGGGGTGCGGCTGCGCGAGTGGGCGGAGCGGGCCTCGCGCCGCCGCTTCCTTCAAGCCGCGGTTGTCATGGTGCTGTTTACCCTCGTCGTCGAAGTGACCCAGCTGCCGTTCGATATGTACGACCACCATGTCAGCCTGAAGTACGGGCTTTCGGTGCAGCATTGGGCGTCATGGTTTGGCGACTGGGGCAAGAGCCTGCTGCTGGGCTTCATCTTCGCTACGTTTCTCGGCTGGATCCTGTACGGTGTGCTGCGCCGCAGCCCGCGACGCTGGTGGTTCTACTTCTGGCTGGCGCTGATTCCCATCATCGTTTTCGTTCTGTTTGTCACGCCGGTATGGATCGAGCCGATGTTCGAAAAGTTCGAGCCGCTCACCGATCACCATGCCGACCTGGTAGTGCAGATCGAGCGCGTGGTGCATCGCGCCGGCATGGAGATCCCGCCGCAACGCATGTTCGAGATGAAGGCCAGCGAGAAACGCACCACGCTGAACGCCTACGTCAGCGGCTTCGGCGCGACCAAGCGTGTGGTGGTGTGGGATACGACCATGCAGAAGATGACTGCGCCGGAGACGTTGTTCGTCTTCGGGCATGAGATGGGGCACTACGTCCTGTACCACATTCCCAAGGAGTTAGTTCTGATATTGGGCATTCTTCTGGTGCTGTTTTATCTGGGGTATCGGCTGGTGAATTGGGCGATGGCGCGATATGGGCCGCAGTGGGGCGTCCGCGGTCTCGACGATTGGGCGTCGCTGCCATTGCTGATGCTGGTGCTGTCGCTGCTGACATTTTTCGCCACGCCGGCATTCAATGCGGTCTCGCGGCACTATGAGCATCAGGCGGACCAGTACGGCCTGGAGGTGATTCACGGCCTGGTGCCCGATTCATCCCACGTCGCGGCCATGTCGTTTCAGAAGCTCGGCGAGGTGTCGCTGGATTATCCGTATGTGAACCGGTTCTGGGAGTTCTGGGCGTGGAGCCATCCCAGCATTGCCAGCCGTATGATTTTTGCGCAGACGTATCGTCCGTGGGACGAGGGCAGGGAGCCGGAGTTCGTGAAGAGCGCTCCGTAACGGGTGCCCCAGGTCTCGCGTTCTTCGAGACCTGGGTGAGTATGCTGATAACTGTTCGACGGCTGTCATGCACGCCCTCCGAGCTCCGGTCGTCAATAATTCGAGCCACTCAGGAATCGCGCAGTACGCATCGCTCCCCGCCATCAAACCCAAACCGCGCGTGGGGTCAGCAGGCTCTCCGCTTGCGCTCGTGCCGGTATCCCCCTTCCATCGCGTCCAAAATGAGCCGCCGTTCGTTGACACCGCCCGACACGCCCTGTTAGCTTAAGTAGTTCCAAGTAATCTCTGCGCCCTCAGTGCATCTTCAGCCGTAGGACTCAACGACATAGGATGGATACCACTCTCCGACAAGCAGGCGAATTACTGCTCGACGCCATCCCGACGATGGTGCTGCTCCTGCTGCTTTACGCCGTCTACCAGAATCTGGTTCGCAAGCCGCTGGAACGCATTCTTGCGCAGCGTCGCGACCGCACCGAAGGCGCGGTGCAGAAGGCGCGAGCCAATGTGGCCGCCGCCGAGGCGCGCACCCAGGAATACGAGCAGAAGCTGCGCGAGGCGCGCATCACCATCTTCAAGGCGCAGGAATCGCGGCGCCAGCGGGCACAGCAGATGCGCACCCACGCGCTGGACGAGGCTCGCGCCCGCGCGCAGGAGCAGGTTCGCCAGGCACGCGCGGCCGTCGAGCAGGACGTGGTCCAGGCACGCGCCGGACTGCAGGGCGAAGCCCAGCGGCTGGCCGCGGAGATTATTCGCATCATCCTGAAGCCGACCGGGGCAGCCGGCAGACTAGGCGGACGCGCATGAGGCGATCGCGTCGCCAGGCCGCACTGCTGATCGGCTTCCTCCTTTTCTTTCTCGCCGCGTTCGCTATAGCGCAGGAGCCGGGCGAGCGTTCTGCAGCCAATGCCACGGCGCAGGCGGCCGGCGCAGAGCAGTCCGGCGGCGGAGCCAATGCCGGGGTCGCGCAAATCCTGGCCAACACCACGGAGCAGTCGGCCAAAAGCGCGGAGAAATGGGGCGACAGGCTGGGTATAGGACCCAAAGTCTCCTTCGCCATCTCGCTGGGGCTGAACTTCGCCGGGATTGCGATCTTCGTATGGGTGCTGGTACGGTCGCGCCTGCCGCAGGCCTTTCGCGAGCGCACGGCAACCATTCAGAGAAGCATTCGTGAGGCGCAGGCGGCCAGCGCCGATGCCTCGCGGCGGCTGACCGAGATCGAGGCCCGGCTGGGCAAGCTCGACTCGGAGGTGGCTGAGATTCGCCAGTCGGCCGAGCAGGAAGCCGCGGCCGAGGAGGAGCGCGTCCGCGAGGCCGCCGAGCAGGACAAGCAGAGAATCGTCGAAGGCGCGGAGGCGGAGATTGCAGCCATCGCGCGTAATGCGCGGCGCGAGTTGAAGGGATATGCCGCGGCGCTGGCAGTCGATCTGGCCGCACGTGAGATCCACGTTGACGACTCGACCGACCAGGCGCTGGTGCGCGACTTTGTCGAGCAACTCGGAAAGGATGGCCAATAGGCTATGGCGTCGGTGGCGAGCCGCTACGCGCGTGCGCTGGTGGATGTGATTCTGGAGCGGCACATCGATGGCGAAGCCGCGCGCGGGCAATTGCGCGCGCTGGTTGAAGCGGTGCACGAGAGCCTGGAGTTGCGCCGCGTCTGGGAGTCGCCCGCGATTGCCCCAGAGCAGAAGCGCGCGGTGCTCGACGCGATTGCCGGCAAGATCGGCGCGGTCAAGCCGGTCCGCAACTTCATGGCCGTCATCATCGATCATCGCCGGCTGGGCATGCTGGACGACATCCTGCGCGTCTTCGAGACGGAGTTGGACGCCCGGCTGGGGTTTGCCGAGGTGCAGGTTTCGAGCGCGCGGCCGTTGTCGGCTGAGGAGCAGCGTGAGGTGGAATCGCGCGTCGAGCGCATGACCGGCAAGAAGGTGCGCGCATCCTACGCCGCCAATCCCGAGCTGCTGGGCGGGGTGCTGGTGCGCGTCGGCGACACCATCTACGACGGCTCGGTGCGCGGGCAACTGGAGAGGATGAGGCAGGAGCTGAGCACGACCTAAGTTTTTTCGAACCCGGCACGGCTGAAACCGTGCCCCTGAAATCCTATGGCGCAGATAAAAGCAGACGAGATTACAGCCCTGCTGCGGCAGGAGATCGACAACTACCAGACCAAGATCGCGGTCGACGAGGTGGGCACGGTCATGTCCATCGGTGACGGCATTGCCCGCGTCTACGGTCTGGAAAAAGTCATGGCCGGCGAGCTGCTCGCCTTCCCGCACGATGTCTCCGGCATCGCCATGAACCTGGAAGAAGACCAGGTGGGCGTGGTGCTGATGGGCGAATACACCGAGGTGGAAGAGGGCGACGAGGTCAAGCGCACCGGCCGCATCATGAGCGTGCCCGTAGGCGACGCGCTCATCGGCCGCGTGGTCGACTCGCTCGGCAAGCCCATCGACGACAAGGGGCCGCTGAACACCGACCAGTACATCGAGCTGGAGCGGCTGGCCCCGGGCGTCATTCAGCGCCAGCCGGTGAAGGAGCCGATGGCGACTGGACTGAAGGCCATCGACTCGATGATTCCCATCGGCCGCGGACAGCGCGAGCTGATCATCGGCGACCGCCAGACGGGCAAGACCGCGGTCGCGCTCGACACCATCATCAACAGCAAGGGCCGCGACCTGATCTGTATCTATTGCGCCATCGGGCAGAAGCGCTCGTCGGTCGCGCAGGTGGTGAAGACGCTGGAGGATTACGGCGCGATGGAGTACACCATCGTCGTCTCCGCGTCGGCCTCCGATCCGGCGCCCATGCAGTACATCGCGCCTTACGCCGCTTGCGCCATGGGCGAATTCTTCCGCGACAACAAGCGCCACGCGTTGTGCATTTACGACGATCTTTCCAAGCACGCAGTGGCGTATCGCGAGATTTCTTTGCTGCTGCGCCGGCCCCCGGGACGCGAGGCATATCCCGGCGACGTCTTCTATTTGCACTCGCGCCTGCTGGAGCGCGCGGCCAAGCTGAGCGCCGATCTTGGCGGTGGATCGCTGACAGCGCTGCCCATCATCGAGACGCAGGCGGGCGACGTCTCGGCCTACATTCCGACCAACGTCATCTCCATCACCGACGGCCAGATTTATCTTGAGACCGACCTGTTCAACTCCGGCGTGCGGCCGGCGGTGAACGTGGGACTTTCCGTGAGCCGCGTGGGCGGCAACGCGCAAATCAAGGCCATGCGCCAGGTCGCGGGCACGCTGCGGCTCGATCTGGCGCAGTTCCGCGAGCTGGCGGCGTTCTCGCAATTCGGCAGCGACCTCGACAAGGCCACGCAGGCGCAGTTGGCGCGCGGTCAGCGCCTAACCGAAATCCTGAAGCAGGGCCAGTACGCCCCGCTGCCGTTCTCCAAGCAGATTCTGATCATCTACGCCGGCACGCAGGGCCTGCTCGACGACATGCCGGTCGAGCAGCTGCGCGAGTTCGAAAAAGGACTGTACGAGTACGTCGACACCACCAATGCCGGCGTGCTGAAGTCGATTGAAGAGAAGAAAACACTGGATGACGAGCTTCGCGGCGCGATGACGAAGATCATCAAGGAGTACAAGGACCAGTTCAGCGCTCAGCATCAGGCGCAGAAACCGGCGGCGGCGACGGCGTAAGACTGAGGGGTGCGAGGATTTTAGGTAGTGCGGCGCGGGATTTCAGCTAGCGCGGCGCGAGGACTTCAGGTAGTGCGGCGCTTCAGCGCCGCGTGAGACTGGGCGTTATGAACTGGCCTTTAGGCCCTGCGGTCCTTCACAGAACCGACACAGATGTCTGACTTCAGATGTGTTGCTGACGTACGTTGGGGCTAAGGCCCGCGGCTGATGGACGGGCGGGAACGCCGGCCTGAAGGCCGGCACTACCCGGCGGCTTGTAGGTGAGACTTTTCAACGGCACGACTGAAGTCGTGCCCTGATACAAAGCGCAAGAACACTAGCGATGGCGAACATACGCGACATTCGGCGGCGCATCCGCAGCGTGAAGAACACGCGGCAGATCACCAAGGCCATGAAGATGGTGGCGGCGGCGAAGCTGCGTCGCGCGCAGGAGCGCGCTCTCTCCTCGCGCACCTATGCGCAGATGCTGCTCAATGTTCTGCAATCCACCGTCAGCAGGGCCGACCTGCTGGACCCCAAGACCGGGCAGCCGCGCGATCCGCTGCTGGCGGTGCGTGCGGAGCAGAACATCCTGCTGGTGCTGGTCACCGGCGACCGCGGGCTGGCGGGCGCCTTCAACTCCAACGTGCTGAAGGCTGCCGCCAAATTTCTCAGCCACTTCAAGGGTAAGAACGTCGACATTATCGCGATCGGGCGCAAAGGCCGCGATTTTCTTCGCCGCCGCTATCCCAGCGGCAAGCTTGGCGAAGGGCGCGCCGGACAGGTGCAGGTCGTCGCCGAGCACCTGAACCTGCTCGCCAAGGTGGAGTATGCGGCGGTCAACGAGATCGCCGAGCAGATTGCGAAAGCTTACAAGAATGAGCAGATCGATTCCGTTTATCTCATCTTCAATGAGTTCAAGTCGGTCATCTCGCAGCGTCTGATCGCGCAGCACATTCTTCCGGTGCAGGAGTTGGGGCGGCGCGAGGTGGCGCTGGCCGAGGAGTTCACTCTGGAAGAGCGCGAGCGCATGGGTGAGGCAGCGCGCACCGCAGGCATCAGTTTGAAAGAGGCAGGGTCCGCGGAGTCGGAGGCCCATAACATACAGTTCGGGGCCGCTCCGGTGGACTACATTTACGAGCAGGAGCCGGGGCAAATTTTCGCCAGCCTGCTGCCGCGCTATGTCGCCTTCGAGATCTTCCAGGGCATGCTGGAGTCGGTGGCGGCGGAGAACGCCGCGCGCATGACTGCGATGGATTCTGCCAGCAACAATGCCAGCGACGTCATCGACTCGCTGACGCTGACCATGAACCGCGCCCGCCAGGCGTCGATCACCAAGGAGATCATCGAGATTGTGAGCGGGGCGGCAGCGCTGTAAAGAGTTGTCAGTTGTCAGTCAGCGTCCAAGGAAGTGAGGCCGTAATTGCAGGCCAATCGGTATCAGGATCTTATCGCGTGGAAGAGGGCAGTTGGATTCGTCAAGAGAATTTACTTGATCACATCGGACCTTCCTAAAGAGGAGTTGTTTGGACTTAAGAGCCAGATGCGCAGGTCGGCTGTTTCGGTTGCGAGCAACATTGCCGAGGGCCATGGCCGAGGAACCGTTGGGGAGTTCCACCAGTTTCTCGGTTATGCACGCGGTTCGCTTTATGAGCTTGAAACTCAAATCGTCATTGCCGGTGACCTGGACTATTTGTCTTGAAATCAACGGGACTCGTCTCTTCGTGAAGCCGCCGAACTCGGACGTATCCTCAATGATCTAAGGAGCTCTCTAACGACGCCGAGGAACTCGGCCCCGTGCGCTCCGGTTTTGACAACTGACAACTGACAACTGGAAACTTAATATGCCAGAGAATGTTGGACACGTAATCCAGATCGCAGGTCCCGCGGTGGACGTGCAATTTTCCGAAACCGCGCTGCCGCCTATCTACACGGCGCTGCGCGTCACCAGCGAAGGCTACAACGTCCCCCATCCGCTCGACGTGATCCTGGAAGTCGAGCAGCAGCTGGGCGAAGGCCGCGTGCGCTGCGTCGCCATGGAGCCTACCGAGGGCATGGTGCGCGGCATGAAGGCCATCGATCTCGGCGGGCCGATCACCGTTCCCGTTGGCCGCGAGACGCTGGGCCGCGTGCTGAACGTCATCGGCAACCCGGTCGACAAGCTGGGGCCGGTGAACGCCGCCAAGCGCAACCCCATCCATCGCCAGGCGCCGGCTTTCGACGAGCAGTCCACGCAGATGGAGATGTTCGAGACCGGCGTCAAGGTCGTCGATCTCATCCAGCCGTTCCTGAAGGGCGGCAAGATCGGCCTTTTCGGCGGCGCGGGCGTGGGCAAGACCGTCGTCATCATGGAGCTGATCAACAACGTTGCGTTGAAGCACGGCGGCTTCTCCGTCTTCGCTGGCGTGGGCGAGCGAACGCGCGAGGGCAATGACCTGTGGCTGGAGATGCAGGAGTCGGGAGTGGTGAATATCAAAGAGCCCGGCAAGTCGAAGGCGGCGCTGATCTACGGCCAGATGACTGAGCCGCCCGGAGCGCGCCTGCGCGTCGCGCTGACGGCGCTGACCGTCGCCGAGTACTTCCGCGACGAAGAAGGCTCCGACACGCTGCTCTTCATCGATAACATTTTTCGCTTCACCCAGGCCGGCTCCGAGGTTTCCACGCTGTTGGGGCGCATGCCCTCGGCCGTGGGATATCAGCCGAACCTCGCGACGGAAATGGGCGAGTTGCAGGAGCGCATTACGTCAACCAAGAAGGGCTCGGTGACCTCGGTGCAGGCGATTTACGTGCCCGCCGACGATCTCACCGATCCCGCGCCGGCCACGACCTTCGCTCACCTGGACGCGACCACCGTGCTTTCGCGGCAGATCTCGGAGCTGGGCATCTATCCGGCCGTCGATCCGCTGGCCTCGACCTCGCGCATTCTCGATCCGCGCGTGGTGGGCGACGCGCATTACAACTGCGCACAGGCCGTGAAGCGCGTGCTGCAGAGCTACAAAGACCTGCAGGACATCATCGAAATTCTGGGCATCGACGAGCTAAGTGAAGACCAGAAGCTCACCGTGCAGCGCGCCCGCAAAATCCAGAAGTTCCTCTCGCAGCCGTTCCACGTAGCCGAGCAATTCACCGGGCTGAAGGGACGCTACGTGAAGATCGAGGACACGGTGCGCAGCTTCCAGGAGATTGTCGATGGCAAACACGACGACATCCCAGAGCAGGCCTTCTACATGAAGGGCGACATCAACGAGGTGATGGAAGAAGCCGAAAAGATGAAGGCGGCGAGCGCGTAAGAAGCTACTAGCGGCTAGCAAAGGCTTGCCGGCAACTGGCAACTGACAACTGATTATGGCCGATACGCTGCAACTACAAATCGTCACCCCCGACAAGCGGCTGGTGAGCGATGACGTCGAGCAGGTCGAGATGCCGGGCCTCAATGGTTATCTTGGCATCCTGCCAGGCCACGCTCCGCTGCTCACCGAGCTGGGGCCGGGCGAGCTCAGCTACCTTCAAGGCGGAAAGACCAGCTACCTTGCGGTGGCGTGGGGATTCGCCGAGGTGCTGCCGGACAAGGTGACCATTCTGGCGGACGCGGCCGAGCGTCCCGAAGACATCGACGTGAAGCGCGCGCAGGAGGCCAAGGCCCGCGCCGAGGAAGCATTGCGCAAGCAGGATCCCGAGCTGGATTACGAAGCCACCCTGCTGGCCCTGCGCCGCGCCGACGTGCGGCTGGCAGTGGCCGCGCGCGCCGGGCACATGGCGGCAGCGCATTAGGCTAGTGCCGACCAGAAGGACCGCGCGACCAGCATCACCAAATCAGCTTGTCGTATTCCGCGTGGGAGCCGATCCAGCCCCGGAGAATGCCGTCTTCGATTTCTGTGCCGAGAGCGCGATACCCTAGGCCGACCCGAACCGACCAGTACCGGCCAGCTTTCTTGAGATGCAGCGATGGGTGGCGGGGGGGGTAGTTTTCAGTAACTCGAAATTAGACCGGGCCAGTTGCTGAACATTGGTGGGAAGCGGGTTGAAGCACCGCCAGAAATCGGAACTTGCGAAGTGCTTCAAAGCTCGCGACTGTTGCCGTCGCGGTGTTCCGCCACCGACTTCTCAAACACTTTGTCGAGTTTGCCGGAAGTAGAATCACGCTCAATCTCGCGGTCCCAGTGATCGGCATCGAGCTCCAGCAACCAGTCGCGCAGTTGGGCGATTTCTTCGGGGGAGAGCCTTTTTATCTCCTCTTCGAGATGCTGAAGTTTCGTCATCGCTGCCTCTTTCCAATTTTAGCCGGTTTGTGCACAGATGCAGCAATATCGCATTGTGGGCCATGGCGATCGTGTCGCGCCCGGATGAGACCCAAAGCTGTAGCCTGACGCTACGACAGCAACACCTCGGGATTTTTTCTCGCCACGTATAGCAGCTTCAGGGTGGCCTGGCGCGGCTGGCGCAGGCCCTGTTCCCAGCTCTCCACCGCATTCGAGCTGACGTTCAGCAGACGCGCGAACAATGCCTGGCTGGCGTTCAAATGCTCGCGCAGCCCGCGAATCTCGGCGGGCCTCATCGGCTTCGGACGCGGCGGGATTTCCACCGAGCGCAGATCCAGCTTGCCACCGCCACGAGTTGAGGCGGTCCCGGTCTGCTCATCCCGGCGTTTTTTCTTCTTGTCCCGCTTGCCCTTCTTACCCATGATCAGCCCTCCTGGCCTTTTTTTTGAAGTGTCCCACATTGTAGGAATAGCAAGCCGCAGCCGTAAATGGCCTTTAAGCGGGGGAGAACTCAATCCACTTTTGGCTTGGCCCGATGCACCACCGGACGCCCCTTTTCGCCCATAGTCAGATGGGCCCAAGGTAATTCGTGGTCATGAGTGAAGACCACCAGCCACTGTTCCGGAATCGCGCGCTGGTAAAAGCGGTGCTTGTTGGCGATCGACTCCAGCGGATACAGGTCGAAGCCGAGCACCCACACCGGATCGAGGTGCTTGCTGTCGCACAGCAGGTCGCCGGGATAGGCGGCAACGCGTCCGCCGCTGCGAATGAACACACCCTGATGATCGCGCGTGTGCCCGGGACAACGCTGCACCGAGATTCCGGGCACGATTTCAGTGTCGCCTTCCAGCAGCTTCATCTGGCCGCTCGCGATCAGCGGATCGTAGTTGTCGCTGATGTAGCTGATGCGGTCGCGCTCGTGCTGCTCGTGGGCATGCTCCAGTTCGCCGCGCTGCACGTAATACGTCGCGCGCGGAAAGGTCGGCGCCGGCTTGCCGCTGCTGTCGTAGTAGGTGTTCCAGCCGCAGTGGTCGAAGTGCAGGTGGGTGTTGATGACGATATCGATCTCGTCGGGCGAGACGCTGGCTTGTTCGAAACTTTGCAGCAGCAATGCCTCGCTGCGATAGATGGCCAGCATCTTGTCGCTGAGCTTGCTGCCGATGCCGGTCTCGATGAGCACGTTCTCCCTGCCGGTACGGACCAGCAGCGAGTTCAGTCCTAAGGGGATGGTATTGCGCTCATCGGGGGTGACCCGCTTTTCCCACATGATGCGAGGGACGACGCCGAACATTGCGCCGCCATCGGCGTGGTAGAGGCCGTCGGAGAGGATTGTCAGCTCGAAATCGCCCAGCGTGGTTCGATGCACCCGCGTCTCCTCATGAAACGTAAATTGCGATCATACTGAAAGCCTGCCGCGGCGGGAGTACGGTTGGGCTCGCGGCGGCAGGCGGAGGGCGAGTAATCGAGTTCTTTCGGGAGGAGCGCTCATGAAAATCGTTGGTCTCATATTGCTGCTGTGGGCACTGTTGGCGCCCGCGACGGCACAGAACCCCGCGGAACCGGCGGCGCCCGCAGCGCAAGTCCCTCAGGCGGCGCCTGCTTCCGACGACGCGTTGACGCAGATGCGCGACGACCTCAACCGGCTGGAAAGCCTGAACCTGAATATGAGCAGCGAGATCGAGTTCTTGCGTGATCAGAACCTGCAAATCCTGCTGCGCACGAATTCGCAAATGTGGACGGTGCTGATCCGCGACCTGCGCCGGCAGATCGATCGCGAAGAACAGCGAAGGGCCACGCGGCCGCCGGCCGAGCAGCACCCGCCCGCCAAGCGTCCGGATGACAGATAGAGGAGAGAGGCATTTTCCGCAGCGATTGTCGACTCGCTGCCCTTGCAAGCGGATTGCACCAGCACCGGAATTGTTCTAGCCCCGGGCTTCGACGCCCGCGTACCTGTCATCTTTGCCGGCGTGACCGCCTTCGCCCGCTCGCGCCGCGGCCCCGGCACTGACCACGGGTGGTGCTCGATGGCGTCGCCAGTAGGCAAGCAGCAGGACGACCGCGAAGATCGCCAGCACCCGCCACGGCCAAGGCAGGGCGAAGCCGCCTTTGGGCTTCACGACTTTGAGCGGCAGAGCGAAGTCTGCTGTATTCGCGCCGCGTCGTACCTTGATCAGCAGCGACCAATCGCCCGCAGGCAAGTCGAGCTCGCCCGATTGCAACAGCTTGTTGGAGTCATCCGGGCCGGCACGGACCGCAGCGGCTTCTCGCCCACCGCCAGCCGACCGCGCGGTGAGTTCCACGATTGCTTCCGGCAGAACTCGCTGCGTCTCGCTGTCCTGCACGACTACGGAGAAGCTGTTTGAACCGGCCGGCAGATCGCCGGGGGCAGTGAAGACCGCAACCGCAAACGGCCCTGAGCTCGCGCGCATGCGCAGCGCCTGATCGTCATCGTCGGAGGGGCGCCCGGCAAGCGCCGCCAGAGAGATTCCGGCGACCGCGAACCAAACAACGAAGCTCAGCGCCTCGACTCGGCGCGCGCCCAGCCGCTGCCTCGGCCACGCGAGAAATGCAGCCAGCGATCGCAGCGCTGCAAACGACGACGAGCGCGCCGACGGTAAGGGCAGCTCACGCCGCCATGCGCTTCCCGACGACAGGCACTGGACGGCGATCACCACGGCAGGCACGACGAAAGCCAGCGAGCCCACCACCCACATGACCGCGCCCGAGGCAGCCTGGTCGTGCAACGCCGATATCCCGAACAAGCGCGGCATCTTTTCGTACGACGGATACAGCACGCGATCGGAGAACACCAGGATGGCCGACAGGACCGTGTTCTGCAGGTCGCCAATCAGCAGATACGGCACCAGCATCCAGCGCTGCGCGCGGGCGCGGCTCGGCCAGGGCTGCACCACCGGCCACCAGAAGATCAGCGAGGCGACAAAGAAGCAGGCATGTTCGAATTCGTGCCAGGAGCTCGATGCCAGGGCCAGCTCGTAGAGGCGCGGCGTGTGCCAGGCGAACATGGCGCTGCCCATCACCACGAGCGCTACCCACAGATTGGTAAGCGCGTGTCCTACGCGGACGGCGGCCCGCCAATTCAGGAAGGGGCCGGCGAACTCTCGCGCTGCGAAAAGCGGCAGCCCGCGTACCAGCGGGATGAGCGGCGCGCCCAGCAGCAGCAGCGGCGGCGCTACCATCATCAGCAGCATGTGCTGCAGCATGTGCGCCGTGATCAGGAATCCGGAGAAGGTATCCAGCGGCGAGGCCAGCGCCACCCACAGGGTCAGCAGCCCGAGCAGAAAGCAGATGGCGCGCCAGGCGGGAACGAAGGGCACGCGCGCGCGGCGCATCAAGATCCAGCCGCGCAGGTACGCGATCGCCGCCAGCACAAGCGCCAGGCTCGCCGCCGGGGGCACGGACCAGGATTGCAAGACGGCTTGGCCAACGGAAAACACGTTTGCCGTATGTTACGTGACGCGTGTCTCGGCGCGCATGGTGTGTTGCTCGCCAGGCGCCACCTCGACGGCAGAATCACCGACGTTGCTGACCTCGATGCACAGCATTCGCTTCCATTCGCCGTCACCGAGGTCTTTCAGCGCCACCGACTTCACGCTCCATGGGTTCCACACGACCGTGGTTCGCGAATGCCGCTTTGCGACCTTGATCCTGCGCGGTAAAACAGGGTCGCTGAGCAGTAGCGCATCTTCCGTGTTGAGGTACACGCGGTCGGTTTCCGCCGCGATCATCACGTCGCCCTGCTGCTGCTTCTGGCGAAATCCATCCGTCTTGTCGATATAGCGGGCGCCATCCAGGCCTTCGACGGCGGCGCGGGTGGCATCTCCCACAGCGTAGTAGGTGTGCAGCGCCTCTTCCACGCGCAAGGCGGTTGAGCCGGTGTTGATGGTCGTAAGCTCCAGTACCAGTTCGGCGCCGAAGGTCACGCGGTAAGTGGTGCGGAAGTCGCCGGGAAACCACTGGCGCGTGCTGTCGTCGCTTTCGGTCGACAAGGTCACGATGACGGCCTGGCCCTGCTGCTCGACCGAATCGAGCTGCCAATCCTTGGCGCGCACAAAACCGTGTGCCGGAGCGTGAGGATCGCCGGCCTTGTCGCCGAACCAGGGAAAGCAGATTGGCACGCCGCCGCGAATGGCCTTGCCCGCCTGCCAGATGGTATTCGGGCTGAGGTACAAGACCTCTTCGCTGCCGACAGGCTTCCACGAGGTGACATGGGCGCCATGCAGATAGATTTCACCCGATGCCGCCGGCCCGGTGACCTGTACCTTGGGCCAGCCCGCCTGGCCGGGTACAACCTGGGCGACGCCCGGGATGCGGAAGCGGCTCTCCAGCTCAGTGATCGATGCGGCCATGTTCTCGGCCCTCCTTAGGAAGCAGCGTTCGGAAATCGGCACTTAGTACTTAGCACCTAGCACTTGGCAATCGCACCGAGCCGCTAAATCGCGTGGGAAAGATAGTAACTCCAGATGGTGCCTTTGCGCCGGGTTGCGCTAAGTGCTAAGTGCCAAATGCGAAGTGCCACGACCCGCCCTAACATTATTCGTGCATGAATCGCCCACTTCGCCGCCGTGCCGGTGTATAGTATCAGGCGCCGTTCCCACGCATTGCTGCCGTAATCCCGACGAATTCTGAAATTCGCACTTGCAGACAGACCCGGGGCTTGATAGCTTCGTGGGACTCAGATTTGAGGTGATCCATGAGAGCCACGCAGAAATTGCATGAGTTGGGCCAGAGTCTCTGGCTGGACAACATTACCCGCGACCTGCTGGACACAGGTACGCTGAAGCATTACATCGACGATTTTTCCGTCACGGGTCTGACGTCCAACCCGACCATCTTCGATCACGCGATCAAGAACAGCAAGTCCTACGATGGCCCGATCCAGAGCAAAATGCGGGAGGGCAAGGCCGGCGAAGATCTGTTCTTCGAGCTGGCGATTGAGGACCTGTCGCGCGCCGCCGACATGTTCCGCGACATTCACGAGAAGTCGAGCCGCGTCGATGGGTGGGTTTCACTGGAGGTTTCGCCGCTGCTGGCCTATGACGCCAACAGCACCGTCACCGAAGCCAAGGATTTGTGCAAGCGCGCCGCGCGTCCCAACCTGTTCATCAAGATTCCCGGCACCGCCGAAGGTTTACCCGCCATCGAGGAAGCGATCTACTCCGGCGTCTCGGTCAACGTGACATTGCTGTTTTCACGCGAGCATTATCTGGCACAGGCGGAAGCCTATCTGCGCGGCATAGAACGGCGCATCAAAGAAGGCCTGCCGCCCACCGTCAGCTCGGTTGGCTCGGTCTTCATCAGCCGCTGGGATGTCGCCACCATCGACAAGGTCCCCGAGGCGCTGCGCGACAAGCTGGGCATCGCCGTGGCCACGCGCATCTACAAGGCCTATTGCGATCTGCTGGAGACTCCGCGTTGGCAGGCCATCAAGAAGGCGGGCTACAACCCGCAGCGGCTATTGTTCGCCAGCACCGGAACCAAAGATCCCAAGGCCTCCGACGTGCTGTACATCAAGAGCCTGGCTGCCGCGAACACCGTCAACACCATGCCGGAAGGCACGCTGAAAGCGCTGGCCGACCACGGCGATTTGGGCGCCACGCTGCCGCGCGACGGCGGCGATTGCGAGCAGGTCATTGCTGCCTTCGGCAAGGCCGGCATTAACGTCGACGCGCTCGCCAAGCAACTGCAGGACGAAGCCGCGAAGTTGTTTGTCGAGTCGTGGAATGACCTAATGAAGGTCATCGAGTCGAAGAGCATGGCGCTGGCCAAGGGCGCCTAGAAATCATATTCACCACGGAAGCACGGAAGACACGGAAATCTTTGAGTCACAGGCAGCGCGTCACCGCCTGCTGCTGCAAGGGCCTCAGCGTAAGGAATTTCGTGTATTCCGTGCTTCCGTGGTGAGAACAAGTTCTGCGAATTTCAATAACAACAGGAGCAAACGATGCAACTCGGAATGGTGGGTTTGGGACGTATGGGCGCCAACATGGTGCGCCGTCTGATCCGGGCAGGCCACGAATGCGTGGTCTTCGATATGTCTACCAAGACAGTTGACGATCTGGTGCGCGAGAAAGCGGTCGGCTCGACCTCGCTGCAGGACATGATCAAGAAGCTGAAGGCGCCCCGCGCGCTGTGGCTGATGGTTCCGGCCGGCGTGGTGGACCAGACGATCGCGCAGATCGCGCCGCACCTCGAGAAAGGCGACATCCTTATTGACGGCGGCAACTCCTATTACATCGACGATATTCGTCGCGCCAAGGAACTGGCGCCCAAGGGCATCCACTACGTGGATGTGGGCACCAGCGGCGGCGTGTGGGGGTTGGAGCGCGGCTACTGCATGATGATCGGCGGTCCTGATGCCGCGGTGAAGCATCTCGATCCCATCTTTAAGACGTTGGCGCCGGGGCGCGGCAACATCGATCGCACCCCAGGACGCGAGAAGATGGGCGGCACCGCGGAAGATGGCTATCTGCATTGCGGAGCCAGCGGCGGCGGCCACTTCGTGAAGATGGTGCACAACGGCATCGAGTACGCCATCATGGCGGCCTATGCTGAAGGACTGAACATCATCAAGGCTGCCGATGTTGGCAAGCAGTCGGGCGAGATCGATGCCGAGACCACTCCGCTGCGCGATCTCGAGCACTATCAGTATGACTTCAACCTGGCCGACATCTCCGAGGTTTGGCGGCGCGGAAGCGTCATTGCTTCCTGGCTGCTGGATCTGACTGCGATCGCGCTGGCCGAGGACCCGAAGCTGGCGAAGTTCGCCGGACGTGTTTCGGATTCGGGCGAGGGCCGCTGGACCATCAAGGCCAGCATCGACGAAGGCGTGCCGAGCCCCGTGCTGACCACCTCGCTGTACGAGCGCTTCAGCTCGCGTGGCCTGGGCGACTTTGCCGACAAGCTGCTGTCTGCCATGCGCTACGAATTCGGCGGGCACTTGGAGAAGGCGGCAGGGAAGTAGGCTGGCAGAGCGGATCTCAGGTTCGCGTGTGTTATCCGAAAGGGGCGCGGCTTCGAGCCGCGCCCTCTGCCGCTTCTCTTCGTTGTTTGTCATCCCGAGCGGAGCGAAGCGGAGTCGAGGGACCCTGCTGGCCGCGCGAGGAAAGCAGATCCCTCCTCCGGCGGAAGCCGTCGTCGTGATGACAATCTTCCAGTTGTTGCAGTCACGCTGAGCCGGAGAGCAATCCCTCGGCGACCTTCCCTGGAGCCATCATGAACATCGAAATCCTTCCCGACATTTCCTCGCTGGCCAAGCGCGCCGCCGCCGTGATCGCGGCCGACGCCCGCGCGGCGGTCCAGGCGCGGGGCCGTTTCATCATGGCCGTCAGCGGCGGCAAGACCCCATGGGCGATGCTGCGCGAGCTGGCCAGCGAAGAGGTTCCCTGGGCCAACGTTCACGTCTTCCAGATCGACGAACGCATCGCCCCGGCCGGCGATCCCGACCGCAACTACGAGCACCTGCGCGCGACATTGCTGGAAAATGCTCCGATTCCGGAGAAGCAGATTTACGCGATGCCAGTGGAGCAGGCTGATTCGGATGCCGCGGCCCGGCAGTACGCTCAAACGCTGGAGTCCATCACCGGCAAGCCGCCGGTGCTCGATCTGGCGCACCTTGGCCTGGGTCCGGACGGACACACCGCCTCGCTGGTGCCCAACGATCCCGTGCTCACCGTCACCGATCGAGACGTCGCGATCACCGGCGTCTATCAGAACCGCCGGCGCATGACGCTGACCTATCCCGTGCTCAATCGTTCGCGCCGGATTCTGTGGCTGGTCAGCGGCAAGGACAAGGTGCCGGCGATGCAGAAGCTGCGCAATGCCGATCCGTCGATTCCCGGCGGACGCATCAGCCAGTCGCAGGCATTATTGCTGGCCGATCGCGATGCGGCGGGCGAGGCCAGCGGCGCAACCGCTTAGAGGCAACAATCGAGAGCCCACCCGTCGGCTGAACAGGTGGGCTCTTCGTGTCTTGATTTGTTGGCGGTGACTACGATAATCGTCGAATGAGCTGGCCGGTTCAGGCTGCCAGCTCTTTCGCACCCGCCAGCACTCGCCGGTACAACTCTTCATAATCCTGAGCCATTCGCGACGCACGAAAATTGTGTTCCACATGCGCGCGACACGTCTCCGGAGAAATCCTGCCGGCCTCTTTCAAGGCCGACGCCATCTCTTCGACCTTGTCCACGATGAACCCGGTTTCAGCATCAGCGACGATCTCGGGAAACGCGCCGCGACGAAACGCCATTACCGGCGTGCCGCATGCCATCGCCTCCATGGCCACCAGAGAACTGGTTTCCTCGACCGTGCTGGTCAGCAGCAACGCGCGCGCGTGACTCAGCAGATGGAGCTTTTGCGACGAGAGCGGCGTGTCGACGAATCGGATCTGCTGGCGGCCGTCGAGGTGCGGCCGAATCGCGCGCTCAAAATACGCCTGGTGGTAGCTGAAGGGATAGACCTGTCCGGCAATCACCAGCGGCATGCCGGCACGTTGCGCGGCGGCAATCGCCAGGTGGGGCGCCTTCTCCTCGCAAATTCTTCCCAGCCAGAGAACGTAGCCTTCCTTGTCGCGAGTGAAGGGACACCGTTCAACGGCGATGCCATTCTCGACCACGCCGATTACGTTGGCGCAACCGGCGAAGGAACGCGCCTGGGACTGCGAGACGCAATTGAAGTGCAGGCTCGGCCGGCTCTCCCATGCTGGTTGTCTTCCCGCCAGCGTTGGGCCCGGCAAAGGGTTCGTGGCATTCGTTTGGCCACCGAGCTGTGTCCTGTCGCGAAACCATTCGTCCGGGTAAAATCCGCGTGGCAGATGCAGTGTCGCCAGCATCGGGACAGAACACTGACGCGCCTCGCGAAAGAAGCTGCCGCTTTTGTCGTGAATCAGGTCAAAGTCGTGAGGATGTCGTCGCAGATATTCGAGGATGCGTCGCTTATGTTCGCGCTCACGTGCTTCGTATTGGTCCGGGCCACCGGCGGGCGCTCCCGTCGCAAGCAATCGTCCGGATATGCGCGAGCCCTCCGCCGCAGCAACCGTCGTGCGATGGCCGCGCGCGTTCATCTCGCGCTCTAGAGTGAGCAGCATCTGCTCGGCGCCCCCGGCGCTCTCCTCCGTCACCGCGAGCAGCGGATAGGCGACATAAAGAATGGAGAGCGATCGCATCATCGCATGGCGCCATGCGCCGTCGCGGTGCGCAGGAAATTGGCGAAAGCCGCCGACACTTCCTCCGCCGTCATGCTCCACTGCCACACTTCATAGTTGGTCTTGCCGGCGTGCGGCGGACGGCTGTAGTCATAGGCAATCTGCGGACGCACAACTTCGGGCGTGAGTTGGAAATGGCTCAGGAAGTCTCCCTGCGAGGGATAGGCGAGGCACATCTGACGCTTGCGCTCGGTCTCTTCTGCCGTCGGCTGTATCTCGCGTTCTTCACCCGAAGGGGTGATGAACTGCTGAAAGGTGCCGCTGCCGTCGGCGTTGCGATGATAGAGCGGCGCCTCCCAGCATGGCAGCTCGGCAAAGCTGGCAAGCTGCGCCGCCAGAAAGCTGCAGGAGTCGTGATCGGGATGGCCGCCTTCGTAAGCGAGAGTGAGCAGAGCGGCGACCATGCGGCGGCGCGCGATGTCGGTCAGCAGATCGAATGCCGGCATGAGATTGCGAAATAGCTCCTGATCGACCAGCGGCTCGCCTCCGGGCAGGTCGGCGAGGAAGATAACGTCCTTCACTCCGGCGGCAGCCATCGAAGCCAGCGCCTCGCGTCGGCGCATCGCGGCATAAGCTTCGCGGGAACCGTACTGCTTCCAGAAGTAGGGATCGACCGGCGAGCCGTTAGTCGCGAAGACCACAACCGGCTCGGCCATGCGCTGCAGCACGCCGCCAAAGGCGATGCACTCGTCGTCGGGATGGGCGACGAGCACGAGCGTGCGGCCCAGCAGGTCGTCAAGCGGTGCCATGCCGATTTCGATGCGGAATTGCCGCTGCTGGATTGAGCAAAGTAGTTGGAGACGCGCCCGTATCGATGCATGATCGAGAGGGATCTCGGCCGGGAGGCGCCGGGTCTCGCCGGCGCCCGCTTCAGACGGCGGGCCCTGGTTATCACAGCCGGCTGTGATCGCTAAGCTACACACAGGCAATTGTTTATTGGCGCGCGACAATTGTTCTACGCAGAACAATTCTCCCGGAGCCGCTATACTGCCCGAAATGCATCCGTTGCAAACTGAAATTGAGCGGCTCTATTGCCTGGGCGCCGATGCCGGTGGGGCCGATGCCATCACGAGCTTCATCAAGTTTCGCGACGGGCTTACTGCCGGCGAGATTCGCGCTGCCGAAAAAATTAGCGGCGGCTGGCGCGTGAACGCCTGGGTGAAGCAGGGAATCCTGCTCGGCTTTCGTCTCGGCAAGCTCGCCGAGAGCGGCGACCCGCGCGTGCTCGCCTTCGTCGACAAGGACACCTACCCGCTGCATCACTTCACCGCCGGTGAGCAGGTGCGTGTCGTGCCCGGCGGCTCGTCGATTCGCAGCGGCGCCTACGTCGCGCCGTCGGTGGTTTGCATGCCGCCGATGTTCGTCAACATCGGCGCTTATGTCGACGAGGGCACGATGATCGACTCGCACGCGCTGGTCGGCTCGTGCGCGCAAGTGGGCAAGCGCGTGCACATCAGCGCGGCGGCGCAAATTGGAGGCGTGCTGGAGCCGATCAACTCCTCGCCGGTGATCGTTGAAGACGACGTGATGGTGGGCGGCAACTGTGGCGTCTATGAAGGCACGCAGGTCGGCGCGTGCGCGGTGCTGGGGGCGGGCGTGGTGCTCACCCGCTCGACGCCGCTGTTCGACACGGTTCGCGGCGAGGTCTATCGCGCCAGCGATGATGGTCCATTGCGAGTGCCTGAAAACGCGGTGGTCGTGCCGGGGGCGCGCGCCATCAGCAAGGGCAAGGCTGCGGAGTGGGGACTCTCGCTTTATGCGCCGGTCATTGTGAAGTATCGCGACGAGCGCACCGATCGCGGCGTGGTGCTGGAAGATTGGCTGCGCTAGGATCCTGAGCAGCTCGCGCAATCCAATCGCGCTTCCCGTTCGTCCTATTACCAGTGGCCGGTGATCGCGGCCGTGCTCGCGTGTGATCTGCATTGGCGTAGAATAGCGATCATTCGCGCCCCTTGAGCTCGCTTCAAGGCCGTGAATATGGAGGTACCCAGCCCTTGAGCCATCTTCCCCAGACTGTGGCCGAGCTGCGCCGCAGCCAGCAATTTTCTCCCGAGCGGGTGCGCAACCGCCGCGTGAAGGACGAAATGCGCGACAACCTGATCGCACGGCTGCGCTCCTCCGGGCCCATTTTTCCCGGTATTGTCGGCTACGACGACACCGTCGTGCCGCAAATCGTCAACGCGGTCCTCTCGCGCCACAACTTCATCTTGCTCGGCCTGCGCGGGCAGGCGAAGAGCCGCATCCTGCGCGCGCTTACTTCGCTGCTCGATCCCGAGCTGCCGTATGTGCGCGGCTGCGAAATTCACGACGACCCATACCAGCCCATCTGCCGCCGCTGCCGCGAACTGCTCGCCGGCAATCCCGACGACGCGCCTATCTCTTACCTGACTCCCGAACAGCGCTACGTCGAGAAGCTGGCGACGCCCGACGTGACGATTGCCGACCTGATCGGCGACGTCGATCCCATTAAGGCTGCGAAAGGGGGACACGATCTCGGCAGCGAGTACACCGTTCACTACGGGCTGCTGCCGCGCGCCAATCGCGGCATCTTTGCCATTAACGAACTGCCCGACCTGGCCGGCAAAATCCAGGTCGGCCTGTTCAACATCATGCAGGAAGGCGACGTACAGATTAAGGGCTACCCGGTGCGCATGCCGCTGGATATCGCGCTTGTCTTCAGCGCCAACCCGGAGGATTACACCGCGCGCGGCAAGATCATCACGCCGCTGAAGGACCGCATCGGCTCGGAGATCCGCACGCATTATCCTGCGACGGTCGACGAAGGTGTCGCGATCACCGCGCAGGAAGCGTGGACCGAGCGCAACGGCCATCAGCTGCTGGTGCCGGAGTTCGTGAAGGAAGTGATCGAGCAGATTGCGTTCGTCGCACGCGAGGACAAGCGTGTGGACAAACGTTCGGGCGTGAGTCAGCGACTGCCCATCAGCGTGATGGAAAATGTGATTTCCAACGCCGAGCGGCGTGCGATCCGCTCGAACGAAAAGCTTGTTGTGCCACGCATCGGCGATATTTACGCCGCTATGCCGGCGATGACGGGCAAGCTCGAGCTGGAGTACGAAGGCGAGCTGAAGGGCGCCGACAATGTGGTGCGCGAGATCATTCGCGCGGCCGTCGCGCGCGCCTACGACGCACGCTTCCACGGCTCAAACAACATGAACCAGGTGGTGCAGTGGTTCGATCTGGGCGGCGAGATACAGTTGCGCGATTCTTCGGGCGCGCAGGAGATGCTGCATAAGCTGCGCGGCATCCAGGGGCTGCTCGACAAGCTGAGCGCACTGGGGCTGTCGGGCAAGGAGCCGTCGGAGGTGCTGGTATCGGGAGCGGAGTTCATCCTCGAAGGCCTGTACGCGCACAAGAAGATTGGGCGCAGCGAGGAGCGGACGTTTACCGCGGGGGAGAAACAGGTCGTCCGCGAGAAGCCGCGGCGGATTGATGATGACGACGAGGTACCGGATTTAAGAAGGCATCGGAGACCATTTAACTGATGCGCATTGGCTATGTCGCTCGCGCACGAATGAATGGGTACGCCCCGGGTATCGCGAGGTTGGAGACCTGGGTAGACTCGAGTAAGTTGTCAGAACCCAGGTCTGGAAGAACCCAGGTCTGGAAAAGCGCCAGACCTGGGGCACCGGCTGAGTGCTGATTGCTTCCTGATGAAATTCATCAAGTACAAGAAATACGTTCCCGAGCCCGCCTCCGAGATGAGCATGGAGGACATGCTCAACGCGCTCTCCGACTACCTGCTGCAGAGCGGCTTCCAGCAGCAATTCTCCGACTGGTACGACCTCAGTGACGCCGAGCAGACCCTGGAGCAACTCCGCCAGGCGGTCGCCGAGGCGCTGCTCAACAGCGACATGCTGGACGAGCAGATGCGCGAGCAGATCGAAAACATGAGCCCGGAGCAGATGGAGCAGCTGATCGAACAGCTCATCGAGCGCATGCAGCAGGAGGACTACATCACTGTCGATCAGCCGCACGATCCGGCGCGCAACTCCAGCGTCGGGGGCCAGGTGGGCGAGGCGCAGCAGCAGGCGCGCTTCGAGATCACCGACAAGGGGCTGGACTTTCTCGGCTACAAGGCGCTGCGCAATCTGCTGGGGTCTCTGGGCAAATCGAATTTCGGCCGCCACGACACGCGCGATATGGCTACGGGCATCGAGGCCAGCGGCGCGTCGAAGCAGTACGAGTTCGGCGACACGCTCAACCTTGACATCACGGCGACATTGTCCAGCGCGATCCAGCGCGAAGGGCTCGGCCTGCCGCTGAACATCGAGTACGGCGACCTGCAGGTGCATCAGTGCGAATACCAGTCGTCGTGCGCGACGGTGCTGATGCTCGACTGCTCGCATTCCATGATCCTGTACGGCGAAGACCGCTTCACGCCGGCGAAGAAGGTGGCGATGGCGCTGTCGCACCTGATCCGCACACAGTATCCCGGCGATTCGTTGTCGCTGGTGCTGTTTCACGATTCGGCCGAGGAGTTGCCGCTTTCGCAGCTGGCGCGGGTGAAGGTTGGCCCGTACTACACCAACACGCGGGAGGGGCTGCGCATGGCGCAGCGGATATTGCAGCGCCAGCGCAAAGACATGAAGCAGATCGTGATGATCACCGATGGCAAGCCATCGGCGCTGACCTTGGAAGACGGACGGATTTATAAGAACGCCTTCGGGCTGGATCCGCTGGTGGTGAGCGAGACCCTGAAAGAAGTCTCGAAGTGCAAGCGGGCAGGCATTCTGATTAATACGTTTATGCTGGCGTCCGATTATGGCCTTGTACAGTTTGTGCAGAAGGTGACGGAGATGTGCCGCGGCAAGGCGTACTTCACTACACCGTACACGCTGGGGCAGTATCTGCTGATGGATTACATGTCGCGGAAGACGAAGACGGTGCATTGAGAAGCAGTGGCCAGTGGCCAGTTAGCATCGGAGCAGAAGCAACGAACATAGGCCGCACGGCGCGGTCGCTGCGCTCAGGATGACACCCCTAATAATTTGTTGATCAGGCAGCGGGTAAGGAATGTCCCGAATGTCGCCGAACGTTTCAACTAGCCACCGACCACTAGCCCCTGACCACTGACCACTAGTCACTGACGACTGGCCACTGTCTTTCACTGTCTTGGTGCGTAGTAGCCCTTGCGCGCGCGCACATGGTACTTCTTGTTCTCAGCGAGGATTTCGATCTTGCGATATTTGCCGTCGGCGAGGAAGTCGGCGGGCTTGTAGGAGATGGCATACTGGCTGCGCAACTCGTCGGAGATTTCCGTGAAGGCATTAGCTACGTCTTCGATCTTGAAAGGGAAGAAGGCCTTGCCGCCGGTCTGCTCGGCAAGGTATTTCAGGACTTTGTCGCCGCGCAGAACCAGGCCGCTGGTGTTGGTGGAAATCGTGTAGATGATGACCTCGGCGCGTTGCGCCATTTCCAGAGCTTCGCTCATGGAGACGCGGCTTTGATTGTCGTCGCCATCGCTCAGCAGGATGATGGCGCGGCGGGTGGCGATGACGCCGCGGTCCTCGGCCATCAGCTTGTCGCGGCAGGCGAAATAGATGGCATCGAACATGGCGGTACCGCCGCCGGGGCGCAGCATGCGCACGCCATGCGACAAGGCTTCCGTGCTGTCGGTAAAGTCCTGCGTGACCTCCGGCGTGGTGTCGAAGCCGATGACAAACGCCTTGTCGTACCTGGGCCGGACGATCTGGTTCAGAAATTCGATGGCCGATTCCTGTTCGAATTTGAAGCGGTCGCGAACCGAGTTGCTGGCGTCGATGAGCAATCCGACGCGCAGGGGCAGGTTGGTTTGCCGGCTGAAGGACTGGATCGCGCCCGGCTTGTTGTCGTCCATCACATGAAAATCGTTTTGCGTGAGGTCCTTGACGAAGTGCTCGCGTTTATCGGTGACGGTGAAGACGACGTTGACCTCATCGACGCGCTTGCGGATGATGGGCACGGAATCGTCGACGCCGGCGGCGGAATTGTCCGAGCTTGCGCCCGTGTTGCCGGAAGGCGGCGAAGCTGTCTTAGCGGACTGCGAGCTGGTATCGGTGCGATCGCCGGCAGGCGGTGTGGCCGGCGGAGCCGCGGAAGGTTGCGCAGCATTTGTATCCTGCCCGTTATTGGCGGCCGGAGGATGCGCGGGGTGGGGAGGAAACTTGGAAGCCGATGGCGCCTCGGGAAGCGATGGCGCGGTGGTGTCCTGTGCGGCAACCGCCAGCGACAGCATGGCCGCCATCAGGAAGATCAGCAGGCTTTTCATGTAACTATTAATTATAGACGGGGCAGAGTGGCAGTTGGCACTCGGCATTTAGCGCGGGCTGTTGGCAAGACTTGGGAATCAGCATTCCGGAGGTTGGCGGGGAGAGGTTCGGCGGGAGCCACGGGCGGGGGATTCAGAGGTCGGCGTCAAGCCAAGAGCTCTGAGCCGAGAGGTAAGGAAAGTTGATTGAGTTGTTCGGAGATGACCGCCGAGGCTAGAGCCCGTTCGAATTTAGTGGCTTTCGCGGCACGGCTGAAGCCATGCCCTTTCAAACAAGACCTAATCGAACCGTATGCTTTCGCCAGTGATGATCGAGTGCTTTCCATAACGAGCATCGTTCTTTAGCGGGTGGTCGAGGCGATAGTGGGCGCCGCGGCTCTCTTCGCGCGCCAGCGCCGAACGGGCAATCAGCAAGCCGGTCTCGAGGATGTTGACTGCTTCGCAGGAGCGGCGTTGGCCGGCTTTGGGCATCTGCGAATGCAGCGTCTCAAGCTCACTCACCACCCGCTGCAGCGCCTTGCCGTCGCGTAGCACGCCGACGTGCTGCCACATCAGCAACTGGACCTTCTGCACCAGCTTTTCCAGCTCGCCGCCCTGGCCGTTGCTGCTGGGCGGAGCGGCCGGGGGATGCACCTGAGCTTCGGAGCGGCTGAGGGAGGTCATGTCGCGAGACATCTGTTGCGCGGCGCGCGCGCCGTAGACCAGGCCCTCGAGCAGTGAGTTGCTGGCCAGCCGGTTGGCGCCATGAACTCCGGTGCAAGCCACCTCGCCGGCGGCATAGAGGCCGGGAAGCGAGGTACGTCCCCATAAGTCGGTGCGCACGCCTCCCATGGAATAATGCGCGGCGGGACGGATGGGCACCAGCTCCGTCGCGATGTCGATGTTGTATTGCATGCAGGTGGAATAGATGGTGGGAAAGCGCTTGCGCACGCGGCCGGCGTTGAGGTGCGTGAGGTCGAGGTAGACGACGGCGTCGGGGCGCTGGACCAGGTCGAGCTCGTGAGTGATGGCGCGGGCCACCACGTCGCGCGGGGCGAGTTCGGCCAGCTCGTGATACTTGGGCATGAACCGCTGCAGCTCGAGGTTGCGCAGATAGGCGCCCTCGCCGCGTAGCGCCTCCGACAGCAGAAAGCGCGGCGCCCCTTTCAGGTACAGGGCTGTAGGGTGAAACTGCACGAACTCCATGTCGCTGATTTCGGCGCCGGCGCGGTGGGCCATAGCGACGCCGTCGCCGGTGGCGACCGTGGGATTTGTGGTGTCGCTATAGACGTGGCCGAGGCCGCCGGTGGCCAGCAGGACGGAGGTGGCGCGCACCTGGTGCTGCTGTCCGGCCTGATCGAGAACGCGAATGCCGGCCACGCGGCCGTCCTCGAGCAGAAGGTCGGTAGTGAACTCGAATTCGCGAAAGGTAATTGCCTTGATGGCGGCAGCGGTCAGATAGAGCGCCCGGCCAATCTCACGTCCGGTGGAGTCGCCGTGGGCGTGCAGCACGCGGCTGCGGCTGTGCGCGCCCTCGCGGGTAAAGGCGATCTTGGCGCCACTGCGATCGAATTCCGTGCCCCACTCGATGAGCTCCTCGATGCGGGGGGGGCCTTCCTCGACCAGCACGCGGGCGGCCTCCTGGTTGCACAGGCCGTCGCCGGCGCGCAGCGTGTCCTCCAGGTGCAGCGAGACTTCGTCATCATCGCTGAGTGCGGCGGCTATGCCGCCCTGCGCGTACTGAGTGTTCGACTCGGTGACTTCGCACTTGGCCAGACACAGCACGCGCCCGGCGGAGGCGAGCTCGACCGAGGCGCGCAGCCCCGCGATGCCCGCGCCGACAACGATGAAGTCGCTCTCGGAAGGAAGAGGCGGCATGACAGGCCATCATGGTAGCACGCAAAAGACGGGGCTTTTGGCTCTTAGCTGCTAGCCCTTAGCTTTTGGCCGACCGACTCAGAACCATAATTAACAGGCTTCATCTCCGTCGCGGGCTCTTGTTCAGGAAAAAGCCTCCTGCGGCTTTCCATTACACTAGTCGCTTGACCCGCATTCCCGTACAAACACCTTCGCGATCATACGAAGTATTAGTGGAGCGAGGCCTGCTGCGCGCCGCTGGCCGAGTTTTGCGCGGAGTCATACCGGAAGCGTCCCGCGGATTTCTGCTCACGACTGCGCCCGTCGAGAAGCGCTGGGCGAAGCCGTTGCGCAAGAGCTTGAGGAATGCGGGGTACGAAATTGAGCTGCTGGTTATGCTCGACGGGGAGCGCGCCAAGAAGCTGAGCGAGCTGGAAAAGATGGCGGAGAAGATGGTGCGGCTCGGCGCGGATCGTCATTCGTTTCTGATCGCGCTGGGCGGCGGCGTGGTGGGCGATGTCGGCGGCTTTCTCGCGTCGGTGTTCATGCGCGGCATTCCGGTCGTGCAGGTGCCGACAACGCTGCTGGCACAGGTGGATTCGGCCATAGGCGGCAAGACTGGCGTGAACCTGGCGGCGGGGAAGAACCTGCTGGGAACGTTTCATCAGCCGCTGGCGGTGCTCGCCGACCCCGACGTGCTGGCGACATTGCCGGAGCGCGAGTATCGCTCCGGATTGTTTGAGGCGATGAAGTATGGGGTGATCCGCAACCCGGCGATTTTCGAACTGATGGAAGAGCAACGCGAGGCGCTGCTCGAACGGCGCAGCGGGCCCCTGGAGACGCTGATCGCAGAATGCATTCGGGTGAAGGCCGAGGTGGTGAGCGGGGACGAGCGCGAAGGCGGCGAGCGTCGCATCCTGAACTTCGGCCACACTGTGGGACATGCGCTGGAAGCCGAGACCGGCTACAAGCATTTCCTGCATGGCGAAGCTGTGGCGTGGGGAATGATTGCCGCTGCGATGATTGGCGTGAAGATGGAGATCACCGGTGAGACGACGGCGCGGCGCATTGTCGACCTCGTACTGTCTTACGGGCGGCTGCCGGAGGTGGACGTGAGCCCGAAGCGAATATACAAACGGCTGCTGTCGGACAAGAAATCGGTGGGTGGCGTACCGCATTTTGTGCTGGCGAGCGCGGTGGGCAAGGTTGAGATCGTAAGCAAGGTTCCTCCGGAATACGTGATCGGGGCGGTGAAGAGCGTCCGGCGGATGTGCGAACCATGACACGCAGCGACAAATCGGTAGCCGAGCACGCGGAGGCACGCGTTACGGGCGCGGCTCCGGCGGGAGCGCGCGATGAGGCCAGGGCGGCCGACGCGGTGCGCGAGATGTTCAGCTCGATTGCGCCGCGTTATGACCTGCTGAATCACGTTCTGTCGATGAACGTGGATCGCCTGTGGTGGAACCGCACGGCGCGAAGCTTTCGCGAGATTCTGCAGCGGCCGGGCGTGCAGGTGCTGGATCTTTGTTGCGGCACCGGCGACATGACGTTTGCACTGTATAGACGAATGGCAAGCAGCGGCCAGCTCTGGGGGGCGGACTTTTCCCATCCCATGCTGGTGCGGGCGCGGGAGAAGTCGGGCAGGCGCAACGTTCGATGGGTGGAAGCCGACGCGCTGCATCTGCCGTTCGGACAAGATACGTTTCAGCTCGTCACGGCGGCGTTTGGCTTTCGCAATCTGGCCAACTACGATCATGGGTTGGCGGAAATTCATCGCGTGCTGGCGCCGGGCGGGGAAGCGGGCATTCTTGATTTCGGCGAGCCAAAGGGGATGGTGGGAAGGCTGTATCGGATTTACTTTCGGCAGGTGCTGCCGCGGGTTGGCACGTTGATCTCCGGCGTACGCGGGCCGTACGCGTATCTGCCGGCGTCGGTGCAGCGTTTTCCGCCGCCGGACGAGATGTTGCAGAGGATGCGCGCCGCGGGATTTTGGGATGTTTCCTGGACGCCGTACACGTTCGGGATTGCCGGGCTCTATCGGGGGAAGAAGGCAGCACCGGCGGAAAGGTGAGTTGCCCAGCGCGGCAGGGCCGGCGACACACAGATTGCTCTCAGGCGCTGAAGCACCGCGCGGCGTATGTGGTCCCTACGGGCCGTCGCAATAAGCTTCAGCAAAACTGTTCAGCCGCGGGCCGACAGCAGGCCCCTCCACTCGGGCTGAAGCCCTCGGTCGGGGATGACAAAACAATCTCGGAATGACAGAACAATAAAAGGTGCGCGTGCGTCACGACTGAAGTCGTGCCCTGTTACAGGGCACGGAAGGGCTTCAACGTTGGCCTGAAAGGCCAGATCTACTCGAACACTGGCCACTAGCCACTGACCACTATCCACTGCTTCTAAAACTGTCCCGCAACGCCTCTTCTATTGTGTACTGAATCACGCGAGGGTATTCGGGGCCGAGGAATTGTTGCAGGCGCGTTGTGTCCATGGTGTGGGAGCCGATCAGGTAGGGCAGAGATTCCGGCGGCACCGACGAGACTCCGAACTTCCACATCACTCGCAGAACCGCGCGGAAGACGGCCTGCGAAGGAGCGAATTTAATCGTGGCGCCGGCCACTTCGGCGCAGCGCTGGATGGTGATGGGGTCGCCGCGGCCCGCCACGTTGAGAATGGTCAGCGGCCCGGCGGCGTCCGGGTGTTGCAGCAGGAACGCCAGCAGCCGCGCCATATCGTCGACGTGGAGAAACTGAAGGCGCTTCTGAAGGTAGCGGGCGCCGCGCGGCAGCATCAGCGGCAGGCGTTTGCCCTCGGCGCGCATGCGAGCGGCGCGCTTGCTGCTGCCCAGGGGCGTGCCGCGCAGCATCCCGACAATGTAGTTCTGCACGGTCGAGCCGGTGAAGATATGCGGGCGCAGGATACACGTGCGGCAATCACCCAGGCTCTCGGCACGGTAACGCACCACCTCGTCGCTCTCGCGCTTATGGATAGCGTAGGGCAGGGTGTGCGCGCGCAGCGGGGCTTCTTCTTTTACCAGGCCGTCCGTTTCCGGCCCGTAGGCCGCCACGCTGCTGGGAAAGATGAACTGTCGGACCTTGCCGCCGGTGCGGTTGACTACGCTGATAGCTTCCATCACCCGCGCGGTGCCGGCCACGTTGATCTGCCACATACGCTCGCGCTGCAGCACGCCGGACTGCTGCGGATCGAGGACGAAGGCGAGATGGACGACGGATTGGGCGCGGGTATCGCGCAGCAGTTCGATCAGCTCACGGCAGGAGGCCTCGCGGCCGAGGTCGGTGCGCTCAAAGCGCGTCAGAGAAGAAGTGAGCGGAGGGCGCACATCGACGCCCACCACATCGAAGTCCGTCAGCAAGGGCAGCAGCCTGGTCCCCAGATTTCCCGAAACTCCGGTGACCAGGACAGTCCGCTTGCCAGGCATGTTTACTTGGGAGAGCTGCCTGCGTTCTGAGCAGGAGGCGGCGGAGCAGCAGCGCCCGTAGGCGGCCCACCGGGCCCCGGCCGGTTCCCTGGGCGAATGATTCCGGGCGTCAGCGTCGCGGGCGGCTCCGGGCCAAAATAGGCATCATTCAACTGCGGCGTGACCGCGGCCTGGATTGCCTGAATCTTGTCGTTATACATCTGCCGCTGCAAAGTTTGCGAGATCTGTGTCTTCACCTCGCTGAGGGGAACCTGGCGCTCGGAGACGACCTTGTAGATGTAGAACGCCGAAGCATCGGAGAAGACCTGGGAGATGTCGTTTGGCTTGAGGTCGAAAACGCCTTCGTGCGCCTCGGGCAATGAGCCGGGGCGGCGCGCGCCGACGTTCACGTCGGGAGAAGTGGTGGTCATGCCGACGTGGTCCATCGACTCCTTCTCCAGCTTGGCGGGATCTTCGCCGGCGGTCCAGCGGGTGCGGATCTTATCGGCCCATGCCTTCTGCTCCTCGTCGGTCATCTTCGGCTTGTCGGGACCGTTCTGGGCCATGGGGATGATGATGCGCTGCAGTGTGACCTCGTGATACTTCTTCTCGTTGGCCTTGTAGTAGTCCTCGATCTGCTGGTCGGTGGGATGCGCGTACTCTTCCATGTAGTGCTGATTCAGGGCCTCAGCCAGGACCTGATTGCGCACCACGTTGAAGATCTCCTGCACCTTGGGATCGTTTTCCAGCCCGATTTCGCGGGCGGCGTCAGCCATGGCGAGCAGCTTGGCATACTGCGCGGCGAACTTGCGGCGCATCTCCGGGGGGACCGGGCCGCGCTCGGGAGGCTGCAGCGCATTGGTCAGCTTTTCGAATTGCTCGCGGGTCAGCGAGCTGACACAGCCGGCGGGCTTGGCGCCGTTCTTCTCAGGGCATGCGCCCTTCAGGGTAATGACCGGCTCACTCATGGGAACATTGCTGGCGGGCGGTGTGGTTTTCGCTTCCCCAGCCGGCGGCTGAGCGGGTACAGCCTGTCCGGCGGCAGGCGGAGTAGCGGGTGGCGTAGAGCTCGGCTGTTGGCCGTAGCCGGCGCAAGCGATCGCACACGTGAACGCAAGTACCAACAATGCAGGACGAAACATGAAGTGGTTTTCCTCCGAAAAAGTACCGCCGGGGGCGGGGCAGATAGATACGAAAAATCGTATCACATTGGCTTCGGACGCGGTTCCGTGAATAATCGAAGCAGATGAGCGGGGTCATCAGCACGGCGGAAATACAGCGCGAGAAGAAGAACGTCGCGCTGAATTCGATCGTGGCCGCGGTGGCAATCACCAGCCTGAAGCTGGTGGTTGGTATTGCCACCAGCAGCCTGGGAATCCTGTCTGAAGCGGCGCATTCGGCGCTGGACCTGATGGCAGCCGTGGTGACGTACTTCTCCGTACGCGTCTCCGACAAACCGGCCGACGCCGAACACCAGTATGGCCATGGCAAGGTCGAGAGCTTTTCCGCCTTCGTGGAAACCGGCCTGCTGCTGCTGACCTGCATCTGGATCGTGTATGAAGCGGGTAAGCGGCTGTTCTTCCGCACCGTCGAGATCGAGCCCACAATGTGGGCGTTCGCTGTGATGGGATTCTCGATTGTGGTGGACTTCTGGCGTTCGCGGCGGCTGCGGCGCATAGCCGAAAAATACGACAGCCAGGCCCTGCAGGCTGACGCCCTGCACTTCAGCACCGACATATGGTCGAGCGCGGTGGTGATGCTTGGGCTGCTGGTAGTGCTGCTGGGCCGCCGATATGCGGTGCCCGGGCTGGCCAAGGCCGATCCGATTGCCGCCCTGGTGGTTGCCGGAGTGGTGGTGTATGTCAGCTCGCGACTGGCGCGGCAGACGATCGACGCGCTGCTGGACGCTGCGCCGGCCGGCGTCCGTGCCGCGCTGATCGAAGAGGTCTATCGCGTGGACGGCGTGCTGGAAGTGGACCGCATGCGGATCCGGCGTGCGGGCAGCCGCTACTTCGCCGACGTCTCGGTCGCGATGTCGCGCAACGTCACGTTTCAGAAGTCGGAGCAGGTAGCCAACGATGTGGCAGCACGCATCCGCAAGGTGCTACCCGACTCCGACGTGGTGGTGAACGCCGTGGCACGCGCCAGCCGCCAGGAGAGCCTCTTCGACCGCATTCGCGCCGTGGCCACTCGCAATAATCTGAATGTGCATGACATCAGTGTGCAGGACATTGCCGGCAAGCTGCATGTGGAGCAGCACGTAGAGCTGGACGAGCGCCTGAGCTTGAAGCAGGCGCACGACCGCGTAACCCGCCTGGAGGCGGAGATGAAGCAGGAGATCGGAGAGATCTCGCAAATCCTGACCCACATTGAGAGCGAGCCGGCGACGATCGAAACTGGCGACGGGTTAATGCGCGTGCCCAGCTTCGAACGGAAACTGCAAGCCGTGACCGCCGGGTTTCCCGAGGTGGTGGACATGCACGATCTGGAATTCAAGCGGGTAGGCGGCCGGCTCTATTTGTCGATGCACATGACGATGCAGGACGACTTGCCGCTGTCGCGCGTACACGACATTCAGACAGCGGTGGAGGGGCGCTTCCGGCAGGAGGTGCCGGAGTTGTTCCGGGTGCTGATCCATCCCGAGCCGCAGACGGACAACCGGCGGTAAAAGGCCGAGTTCGAGCTGGAGGCGCTCGATCATCCTGATGCCGTCAGATGCTGCTGCCCATGGCAATCGTTCTTGAGCACCGGTTTACACCGAACCAGTAAGCCAGCTCGCGATAATCTTCCACATCGAAGATGGCGACGTCGGCATCCTTCCCGACTTCCAGGCTCCCCTTACGATGCTGCAGCCGCAGCGCGCATGCACCGTTATAGGTGGCGGCGGTGATAGCTTCGGCGGGCAGCATCTTCATCTGGGTGCAGGCGGCCGACAGCACGAATGGCATGGAAGGCGTAGGAGCAGTGCCGGGGTTGTAGTCGGTGGCCAGCGCGACCGCTACCCCGGCATCGATGAGCCGGCGTGCGGGAGGGAAGGTGGAAAGTCCCAGGAAGTAATTTGCGGCGGGCAGCAGCGTCGCGACCGTGTCGCTGGCGGCGAGCACAGGCAGATCGTCGTCGCGGACGAAGTCCATGTGGTCGAGCGAGGCGGGATGAAAGAGCAGCAGTGGCCCGAGGTTCGCCGCGGTCAACTGGCAGACGTGGGCGCGAATGCCGAGCTTATGGCCGGCGGCGGCGCGGAAGATGAGCTCCGTGCGCTCCGGGCTGAAGGCGCCGCGCTCGCAGAAGACGTCGACAAAGGTTGCGAGCTCGCGCCCGGCAACCTGGGGGATGAGCTCTTCGCACAGCAGCCGGACATACTCGTCAGGATTGCTTCGATACTCCGGTGGCACAACGTGCGCTCCCAGCAGGGTTGGGACGACCGTACCATTCCAGTGCCGCGAGGCTTCGCGGACGGCCTCGAGCGACTTGATCTCGGCCTCGAGGCTGAGGCCATAGCCGGATTTCGCTTCGACCGTGGTTGTTCCCTGGGCAGACATTTGGATGAGGGCGCTGAGGACATGCTGTGCAAGGCCTGCGGTAGAGGCCTCGCGAACGCCGCGCAGGCTGGTGCGAATGCCGCCTCCGGCTTCGGCAATTTCTTCGTAGCCGGCGCCGCTGATGCGCTTTTCGAAATCAATCAGCCGGGGCGCGGTGAATACCGGATGGGTGTGCGAATCGACAAAGCCGGGCAGCACTACCTTGCCGCGACAATCGATCTCCTCGAGGCTGGCCCGCCCGGGCGGGAGTTGCTTCGCGACCTCATCGGTGACGCCCACGGCGGCAATTTTGCCGTCCGAGATCAGCAGTGCGCCGTCGTCGACCATGCCCAGCTCGCGCATTTGCGCGCCGCGCCGCGGACCGCTGCCGGCGTGGGGCGCACGCAGGGTCAGCAACTGCGCGGCATGCGTGAGCAGGACGGCCATGGGCGTACCAGAGTATATCCGGGTGGGGGCAAACATTTTCGTCGGGCAGTGTGTTTCCAGTAGAATCGAGACTTGCCGATGTTGCGCCGAAACCCGTGCTGGCCTGCGCTGCGCCTGGCAGCGTATTGCCACTTGCGGAGCCTATGCACCGACTGAGCCGACTGCTTCGCTACGTCCGGCCTTACTGGTTTTACCTGCTGGCGTCCGTCATCTCGATGGCCCTGGTGGGCGCGTTGGACGCGTTCCGCGTTCTGCTGTTCGGCCCTATCTTTGACCGCGTGCTCAAGCCGGCTTCGGCGGGCCACGGCCCGCTTTCCATCCCGATTCCATTCAGCAGCAGAGCCCTGGAGCTCGGGACATTCGTCCCTGAACACTTTCACAACGTCTGGACCATAGTTGCCTTCGCGCTGGTCGTCTCGACCATACTGAAGGGCTTGTTCGATTACGGCGGCACCTACCTGGTGAACTATGCCGGCTACGGCATGATCCAGGACCTGCGCAACGAGCTCTACGCCGGGACGCTGCGCCGCTCGGTCGCATTTTTCCAGCAGTACGCGACGGGCACGCTGCTCTCCACCATTGTGAACGACGTGGAGAAGGTGCAGTATGCGATGTCGAGCGTGCTGGCCGAATTTCTGCAGCAGTTCTTCACGTTTGTTTTCCTGGTGGCGGTGGTCATCAAGCTGGGTGGCCGGCTGAGCTGGGTGCTGGTGATCTTCGCGCCCTTCGTGATGGTGGCGGCACGCCGCATCGGCAACCGCGTGCGTACAACTACGCGCAAAGGCCAGGACAAGCTCGCGGACATTCACAATATCCTGCACGAGACCATCACCGGCGTGCGCATCGTGAAGGCGTTTTGCATGGAGGCCTGGGAGACGCGCCGCTTCCGCGATGCCGCGCGTCGCCTGTTCAAGGCCAACCTGCGTTCGGCCGCCGCCTTCGCCGTGAACTCGCCACTGATGGACATCTTCGGGGCGGCAGCGCTCGCCATCCTTATCTACGTTGGGCGGGAGGAGATAAAGCACGGCGTGCTTACCGAAGGTCTGTTCATGACCTTCATCGTGGCGGTTTTCAAGCTGTACGAGCCGGTACGCAAGTTCGGGCAATTCAACAACAGCTTCCAGCAGGCGCTGGGGGCCTCCGAGCAGATCTTCGGTTTCCTCGATGAGGAAGACGATGTTCGCGAGGCGCCGGGCGCAATCAAGCTGGCGCCCTTTCGCCGCAGTATTTGCTTCGAGAATGTCTGGTTCGGATATCCGGGGGCGGGCGATGACCGTCCGGTATTGCGCGATATCAACCTCGAGGTCACGCCGGGCGAGGTGGTTGCGATCGTCGGCTCCAGCGGCTCGGGCAAGACGACGCTGGTGCATTTGCTGCCGCGCTTCTTCGATGTGAGCGGCGGGCGGCTGATGATCGACGGTCACGATGTGCGCGAAGTGACAGTGCCGTCCTTGCGCTCGCAGATTGCCATCGTTACGCAGGACACCATCCTGTTCAACGACACGGTGCGCAACAACATCGCCTACGGCCAACCGCATGTGCCGCAGGAGAGCGTGGAGGATGCCGCCCGCGCGGCCCTGGCGCACGACTTCATCATGGGCCTGCCCGAGGGCTACGACACTCCGATCAGCGAGCGCGGCCTGCGCGTAAGCGGCGGCGAGCGCCAGCGGCTATCGATTGCGCGGGCGATCCTCAAGAACGCGCCTATCCTGATCCTCGATGAAGCTACCTCGGCACTAGACACCGAGAGCGAGGCTCTGGTGCAATCGGCGTTGCAGAACCTGATGGCGGGCAGGACGGTGTTCGTCATCGCGCACCGGCTGTCGACCGTGCGCCATGCCGACCGCATTCTCGTGCTGGAAAACGGCACCATCACCGACGAGGGCCCGCACGAGTCGCTGATGGCACATACCGGAACCTATCGCCGCCTCTACGATATGCAATTCGTCGAGGCGTCCTCCGGAGCGGAATAACGGCGCGTGAACATTCGTTCCATCACCGGCTATGCGCAGGTGAAGGCACAGATGAGCGATACGCTCATGCTGACCCTGAGCCTGAAGTCGGTGAACCACCGCTTTCTCGACCTGCATCTGCGCATGCCGTCGGAGCTGGATCCGGTGGAGATGAAGGTCCGACGCGTGCTGAAGGAGCGACTGCATCGGGGACACCTGGAAGTCACCTTAAGCTTGGAGCGCAGCGGAGGCGCGGCCTTCGCGGTGAATCGCGTGCTGGTCGGCGGATACCTGCAGACGTTTCGCGAGGTGGCCGAGGAGTTCGGGGTAAGCGCCGAGCCTGACCTAAATGCCGTGCTGAAGCTGCCTGGAGCCCTTAACGCGGCCGAAAACGGCGAGGCTCTCGCGACCTTGGAACACGAAGTGACAGCGGCCTTGGAGCAGGCCATCGAGCGCCTGAACCAGATGCGCGAAGAGGAAGGCCGCGGGGCGGTAGCCGACTTGCGCGGCCGCATGACGCAGCTCTCGACGGCAACCCACGAGGTCGACCAACTGCGCGGCAAAGTGCTCAAGGCCTATCAGGAGAAGCTGCAGGGCCGTATTCAGGAGCTGCTGGGCTCGCACATCGATCGCGACCGCATTCTGCAGGAGGCTGCGGTCCTGGCCGAGCGCAGCGACATTCAGGAAGAACTGGTGCGGATGAAAAACCACATCCAGCACTTCCTGTCATTGCTGGACGGCGGCGGCGAAGTAGGGAAGAAGCTGGATTTTCTGTTACAGGAGATGAATCGCGAGGCCAATACCCTGATGTCGAAGACCACCGGCGTGGCCGGCGAGGCGTTGCGCATCACCGAGCTGGGGCTAGCCATGAAGTCGGAGATCGAGAAAGCGCGCGAGCAGGTGCAAAACCTGGAATGAGCGGCAACATTTTCATCATCTCGGCACCCTCAGGCTCGGGCAAATCGACGCTGACCAACGAACTGCGCCGCGTGGTGCCGGATCTGGAGTTTTCCATCAGCTATACCACGCGGCCGCCGCGTGGCAGCGAACAAAGCGGGCGCGAATACTTCTTCGTCAGCCGCGAAGAGTTCGAGCGCATGATGCAGGAAGACGAGTTCCTGGAGTGGGCGGAGGTCTTCGGCAACTACTACGGGACGGCCAAGCGCTTCCTGCGCGAGGCCACGGCGCGAGGCCACGATCTGCTGCTCGATATTGACGTTCAGGGAGCCGCCACGGTGAAACGCAAGGCGCCGGACGCTATTAGTATCTTCGTGTTGCCGCCGTCGCGGGAAGAGCTGGAACGCCGGCTGCGCCGCCGTGCCGAAGCGGACGACAATTTGCAGCGGCAGATGCTGGGCGACAACGCGCGTCTCTTCAACACCGAAGCCATCATCCAGCGGCGCCTGCGGACGGCTTCGCGCGAGATTGAGAATTTCTGCGAGTACGACTATATTCTGGTCAACGATCGGCTGGAGGAATCGATTGATATTCTGACGTCGATTGTGGAATCGGAGCGGGTGAAACGCTCGTCACGCGCTCCCACAACGAAGGACCTGCACATTCTAGCGGTCGCCGATCGCGCCCTGCGCCCGCACATGTTGCCACAAGTGGAAGCCGTGCTGGCGACGTTCGATCTTTCCCGATTTCCCAGCATCAGGGAGTGACGTATGAAATTGGTTGAGGGGTTCGACAGTAACTATCGCTACGTGCTGGTGGCGGCGCGCCGCGCGCGCCAGATCCAGAATGGCGCCCACCCAGTTGTGGACCCTCATTCGCGCAAGCCGTGCCGCATCGCCGAGGAAGAGATCCAGGCCGGCAAGGTGAAATGGGAGGTGCCGGCAGCCGCCGGAGCTCCGGTGCAAGCGGCAAGCGAGGTGCAGGAAGGTCCTGTCGGCGGCGAGGCGGACGAGTAGGTTTGCGGCTTCGGGCACCGCGAGAGGTTGGGTGTCGCCGGCTGAAGCCGGCGGGCATCAAAAATATGCGGCGATACGCTGGCCTGAAGGCCAGCTCTACCCGCGTGAACATGCGGCGAGACGGTGGCCTGAAGCTTGGCTTTATGCGCGTAGATATGCTTGAGAAGTTGGCCTGAAGGCAGGCTCTATTCTTATGAAAGTCGCTCTGGGCGTTAGTGGCGGCATCGCAGCCTACAAGGCCGCGGAGATCGTTCGCCAACTGCAGGAGCGTGGCTTGCAGGTGCAGGTCATCATGACCGCGGCCGCCCAGGAGTTTGTCGGTCCGCTTACCTTTGCCGCCCTCTCCGGCGAAAAGGTAATCACCAGCATGTTCGGCTCCTCGGCCGAGCAGCCGAACCTCGACTCCGCCATCGAACACATTTCAGTCGCGCAGTCCATCGACTGCCTGCTGGTGGCGCCAGCGACGGCAGACGTGATCGCCCGCTTCGCGCAGGGCATGGCCGGCGATTTTCTTTCGACCCTGTATCTGGCGACGACCGCGCCGGTGGTCGTTGCCCCGGCGATGAATGTCAACATGTGGCAGCATCCCGCCACCCAGGCGAACTTGCAGGTGCTGCGCGATCGCGGTGTGGGCGTGGTTGAGCCGGGCAGTGGATATCTGGCCTGCGGCATGCTGGGCGCGGGACGCCTTGCCGAGCCGGAGGTGATCGTCGCTGCGACGTTGGAGCGGCTCGGCATCGCTCAGGACTTGGCTGGCGAGACCGTGTTGATCAGCGCCGGGCCAACCTACGAGCCGATCGATCCGGTGCGCTTTCTGGGCAATCGTTCCAGCGGGAAGATGGGTTATGCGCTGGCCGAAGCCGCATTGCGCCGGGGAGCGAAGGTGATTTTGGTGAGCGGTCCGACCGCATTGCAGCCGCCCGGTGCGGCGGAGACGATCTTCGTCGAAACCGCGCAGCAGATGCGCGCCGCTGTGCTGGAGCGTTGGCAACAGGCCGCAATCGTCATCATGGCTGCAGCGGTGGCAGACTATCACGTGAAGAACGTCTCGGCTGAAAAGGTCAAGCGCAACGGCCCAATTGGCCTCGAGTTGGAGCCGAATTCGGACATCCTCGCCGAGCTCGGGAGCCTGCGGCGGACAGCAGGGAAGAGCTTACCCTTGCTGATCGGCTTTGCCGCCGAAACCCAAAACCTGCTGCAGAACGCCAAAGCCAAGCTTGCCAAAAAGGCGGTCGATGCCATCGTGCTTAACGACGTTTCGCGAACGGACATTGGTTTTAACTCGGAGCGCAACGAGGTGACGATCGTGACGGCGAGCGAGCAGATCGCTGTGCCCGAAGCCGGCAAACGGGAGGTCGCCCAACGGGTGCTTGACGCCGTAATCGGGTTGCGGAAACAGAGTCCAGTGCTCGGGTAAGCGGGGTTCCGGTACAACGGAGTCGCTGGAGTAGGTTCGCGTGAAGCGGGTTTCGTGCGGACGAAGGGCTGAGGTAGAGCGGGCCTTCAGGCCCTCGTTTGCACTTCAAGTCGGGTTTTCAGCCGACGGCAGTGTCGCCCGCTAAAGCGGGCAGGGAAATAGGGGCGGCTGACGCGGCGCTAAAGCGCCGCTCTACCCGAAGCGCCGCTACACCTGAAGCGCAGCTCTACTTACAGCGCCGCTCTACCTGGGAGGGAGCACCACTCTACCCAAATGTTCGGCGCCTACACACATC